>SHYY01000154.1 GCA_009692555.1 Myxococcales bacterium | reverse complement strand
GTTTGAGCTCTTCGGTGAGAAACGAGTTCCCCCTGCGGGCGCTCGTCGCGATCTGCGACGCAAGGGCGAGGAACTCGATGGCGCGGCGATAGACGTCGAGCTTCTGGTCGGCCAGCAGGGGCATCCTCCTTTGTGGCCAGGGGGGTCGGTTGCAGGAGGAATTTGTTGCGGGAGGAAGTTCGATTGCCGTCGCTGCGGACGGGACGACTACGACTACGACTACGACTACGACTACGTGAGGAGCAAGAGCCAGCAAGAGGGCCCCCTCCGCTGTTAAGCACCCCCCCGCCCGCCTCCGCAACCCCCCCGCCATCCATGACCGGAGACGTTCTTGGGCGAGGCCCCCCCGGGCGGGTATCAGACTCAGTCGAGCGGCCTTGGGGGCGGGCTGTCGGGGACAGGCGCGGCGCGCACTCGCGCGGGATCGGGGTCGAGCAGCGCGGCGAAGGTCGAGGGAAGCGCCAGCAGGCCGGCCTCGCCGTCGCGCTCCAGCACCAGATCGGGACCGCGGCGCCCGACTGTCACGAGGACCAGGCGGATGCCATCCTCGGCGATCAGCTCCAGGCGCGGACCGGCGCCGGCGCGAAGCGGGGGCGTGGCGTCGGTGCCGCGGGCGGCGGCGATCGTCTCGATCAGCCCCTCCACCGCCATGGGGTCCGCGGGGCCCGGCGATGGCGCGACGATCCGCCAGCCCTCCGGGATGCGCTCCAGCATCAGGGAACGGCCACCGGAGGCGAGGGTGAGGGAGCGAACCTGGTCGACGGCGATCGGCACGGGAGCGAGGGCCCGCAAGGCAGCGGGATCGGCGATCGCGGCGGTGAGGGGGCGTAGTGTCTCGGGCGCGAAGCAGAGCTGCGCGCCGTCCGAGCGCCGGGCGAGCAGGCGATCGCTCTCGCAGCGGCCGCCGAGCCGCGCACGCTCGTGGCCGTCGACGGTGATCGGGATGCCCGCGGGCCCGTCCGGGGCAACCGGCAGGAAACTCTCGGCCCGCGCGTCGGCGAGCGCACGGAGGATCGCCTCGGCTCGCTCGCGGTCAGCCCACACGGTGCCGGCGCGCGTGGTCAGGGCCCATCCGGCTCCGTGGCGGAACAGCGTTGCATCGCCGAACCCGAGGCGGCGCAGCGACGGCAACGCCCCGGCGAGCCAGGCGGCGCGCAGGCCCTCCGGCGGAACCGCGATGGCGTCGGCGAGATGGCGGTCGGTGACCGCGATGCCGGCGGCGGTCTCGGCGTAGACGCCGCCGCCGAGGGGCTCCTCGCCGCCGATCCGGACCGTCTGACCGTCGACGGTGAGCGTGGCGCGCGGCGCGGTGAACCCGGCGGTGGCGCGGTCGACCGCCGGCTCGCGCTCCCTGCGGGCGTACTCCAGCGCGCCGAGGATCCCCTGGACGACTCCGTCATCGGCGCGGCCGAGGTCGCCCGCGAGCCACCAGCCGTCGTCGCGTCGTTCAAGCTCGCTGATCTCGCCGCCGTCCCCTCGATCCAGGCGCAGGCGGCGCACCTGCGCGGCCTGGAGGCCCGGCAGGAGCCGGGCGTCCCCTGGCGCCTCGAGAGGGCGTTCGAGGAGCAGCCATCCCCACAGCGTCGCGGTGACGACGGCAAGAAGCGGCAGGCGGGCGCGATTCATCGGCGGCGACGCCACCAGACGCCCGCGCCGACGAGGAGCGCACACAGCGGCAGCCCCACCACGCACACCAGGAAGATGCGGGCGAGCTGTCCGTCGTCGAGGCGGAGGCGGAGCTGTTCGGGGGTCTGCGGCCCGAGGGTCGCCACCGCGTCGTCGTTGGCGAGCCAGCCGACCGCAGCGGTGAGGAGGTCGCGGTTGTAGCTGACATCGTGATCGTTCCGCGCGAGGTCGCGCGAACCGAGGACCACCAGGCGCGCGGGTCGGCCGTCGCCACGGGATGCCGCCTGCTCGACCGCCACGGCGACGGCGACGGGTCCCCGCTGGTCGCGCCCGGCGTCGAAGGCGAGGCGCCCGCGATCCCGCACCACGCTGGCGAGATCGGTCTCGCCCCAGCCGTCGTCGCCCGTGCGCACCAGCTCCACCGCCTTTTGCCCGGGCCCCGGCGCCGCGGCGAGCACGCGGGCCTGCGACCAGACGGTGCGCCGCCCCGGGAAAGTGCGGGTGATCGGGTGATCGGCGTAGCCTTCGTCGACCGCCCAGGCCAGCTCGCGCCGCGACATCAGCGACGGGTCGAAGGCGACCGCGTCGTGCACCTTCACGCCGTGGCGCAGGAGGAAATCTTCTATTCCAAGGCGGCGGAGCGGGGTCAGTGCGGGATCCATGGACCCGTCGGGATCGATCGGCGCACCGACGAGAACAAGTAGACGCTGGCCGCGCGTGAGAGCCGCCTCCAGGGAGGCTGCCTCCGACGCTGCGAAGGCGCGCTCCGGCCCCGCGAGCACCGTGACATCGCAGCTGGGCGGCACACCGTGATCGAGGGTCGCGAGGGTGCGCAATGTGGCGTCATCGCGACGGAGGGCATCGCCGAGATCCGACATGCCATCCTCCGCCAGGGAATCGATCGCCAGCTCGCCGTGCCCGCGCGTGAAGCAGATCTCCGACGGGCGCGCCAAGGTCAGGGCCAGGAGCGCCGCATCGAAAGCCTGCTCGGCGGTGAAGGCGGCGATGCGGGGGGCGCCCGCGTCGTCCTGCTCGATCCGCGCCAGCTGTGACCTCGGGACCACCCGGAAGCGCGCGCCGCTCTCGAACACCACTGCTCCGTCGGCGAGCTCACCGGCGTCGAGCCGAAAGCGCGTCCCGAGGGCGCGCGCGCGATCGCGCTCCCCTTCGCCGAGCAGGGAGACCCGCAGGCGCGGCGAGCGGGCCTGGTAGAGCGCCAGCAGGGAGCGCACGTCCTCGTAGGGATCGGCCGGGCCGCCCGAGGGGAGCATGAGCAGGGTGACGTCGACGGGGCGGTCGAGGCGGGCGAGGATCGCCTCGCTGCGCGGGGCGAGCGTGTTGACCCGGCCGCGCGTGAGGTCCACCCGCCGCGGGTGGCGGGCCGCGGCGAGGTTCAGCGCGGCAGCGATCGCCACCACCAGCACGATCTCGCAGGCGTGGCGGACGCCGGAGCCGGGAGCGGCGGCCAGCGCAGCGACGGCGCAGGTGGCCCACCACAGCGCGCAGACCGTCAGCCCGAGGTGGAGCGCGAGCGGCCGAAGATCGATCACTCCGCGGCCGAATTCGTCCATCTGGCGGGGCAGATCGAGGTGTCCGAGCAGGGGGCGGAGGGCTCCTTCCGGGAGCACGGCGGGCGCCGCGGCACCGGCGAGGAGCAGCCCGAGAAGGGCCAGGAAGGCGAGCGCCGCGGCGGCGAGCTGGTGCTGCGTCAGCGACGAGGCGCACACTCCGACCGCGAGCGCGCTCGCACCGCACAGCATCGTCCCGAAGTAGCCGCCGAGGATCGGCCCGGGATCGGGCGCCCCGGGCGAATAGCGGGCCAGGATCACCACGTAGGTCACCGTCGGCAGCCACAGCGCGGCGTAGAAGCCGAGCGCGCCGAGGTACTTGCCGAGCACCACCGAGGCCGGCGCGATCGGCGCGGTGAGCAGCGGCTCGATCGTCCCGGTGCGCCGCTCCTCGGCGATCGTCCGCATGGTGATCACCGCGGCGAGGAAGAAGACGAACAGCCAGTAGAGCAGCGAGCCGCCGAAGAAGAGGCGGAGCGCGGTCCACTGCGTGGCGCGGCCGTTGGCGAGCGAGACGAACAGCCAGAACGACCAGCCCTGCACCGCCAGGAAGAGCGCAGCGACGAGAAAGGCGGCCGGCGAGTGGAGGTAGGCCGCCAGGTCCCGGCGCGCTACGGCGAACAGCTTCACGCGGGCGGCTCCTGGGTGAGCGCGGCAAACACCTCGTCGAGGCGCGAGCCGACCCGGCCGAGGGCCAGCAGCACGCCGCCCGCGGCGATCACCGCCCGCGCCGCCGCATCGCGCACCTCGGCGCCCGGCGCAGCGACGAGAAATCGCGTGGCGCGATCGCCCGCGCCCTCCGGCAGGAGCACCTCCACGTCGCTCACTCCCGGGACGGCCCGGAGCGCCGCGGTGAGCGCGTCGGCCGGCCCCTCGGCTTCGATCCGGACCCGCCCTCCCCCGCCCAGCTCGGCTGGCGTGCCGGTCGCCACCACCCGGCCGCGGGCCAGGATCGCCACGCGCCCGCACACCGCCTCCACCTCCGGCAGGACATGGGTCGAGAGCACCACGGTGCGTTCGCGCCCGAGGCCGCGCACCGTCTCCAGCAGGGCGCGCCGCTGGTTCGGATCGAGCCCCTCGGTCGGCTCGTCGAGCAGCAGCACCGACGGGTGATGGGTGAGCGCATCGGCCAGACCGACGCGCTGGCGGTAGCCCCGGGAGAGGCGGCCGATCACCTGGTGGAGCTCGCCTTCGACACCCACCTCGGCCGCCGCGGAGGCGACCCGTTCCCGTCGCTGGCGGCGCGGCACGCCCTTCAGCGCGGCGCGGTAGTCGAGGTATTCGGCCACGCGCATTTCGGGGTAGAGCGGAACGCTTTCGGGCAGATAGCCGATCCGGGCGCGGACGGCGGGGCTGCCCTGCGCTAGCTCGATCCCGTCGATGGTTACGCTGCCGGCGTTGGGCGCGAGGAAGCCGGCGAGGATCCGGAGGGTGGTCGTCTTGCCGGCGCCGTTGGGGCCGAGTAGCCCGAGCACCTCCCCCGGCTGGGCGCAAAACGACACGCGATCGAGCACGATCCGCGAGCCGAAGCGCCTCGAGAGCTCCTTGACGGCGATCACCGTGCCTATATAACACGCACCCCGCGCGGGGAAGGCCGGCCAGCCGCGCTCGTACATCCGCCCGCACGCCTCACGGCCCCACGGAGAAATCGCATGAAGACCCTTCGCCTCGCCTGCTTCGCTTCCGTTCTCGCCTCCGGGCTCGCCTCCGGGCTGGTTGCCTGCGGCGGTGGGGGCGGCGGCTACCGCTACTTCAACCTCGACGGCGGCACGGGCGATGGCGGCCAGATGCAAAAGGGCGACGGCGCGGCGATCGCGGACGCCGGGATGTGCGGCGCGGTCGGCATGATCTGCGGCGGAGAGCTCCCCGGCTGCTGCGCGCCGGCCACCTGCCTCGAAGGAATGTGCGTCGGCCCGAACACCTGCAAGGGTGTCGGCACGATGTGCGTGCAGGGAGACGTTTGCTGCATGGGCCTGGTGTGCAACGGCGCCGACAACCTGTGCGAAGCGTGCGGGATGGCCGGCAAGAAGTGCAATGCGAACATCGACTGCTGCAACGGTTTCGAGTGTACCCAGGATGGGATCTGCCAGAAGCCGGTGATGTGCAAGCAGCCCGGTATCGCCTGCGCGAAGACCGCCGAGTGCTGCAATGGCGTCTGCAACCAGGCCAAGGGCGCGTGCGCGGCCTGCGGCATCCCCGGCGTGCAGTGCGCGGTGATGGAGGACTGCTGCAACGGGTTGCTCTGCCAGAACGGCTCGTGCAAGGAGCCGGTGATGTGCAAGATGGCCGGCGCCTTCTGCGCGCAGACCGGCGAGTGCTGCCAGGGCCAGGGGCTGATCTGCCACCAGTTGCAGGGAACCTGCGCCTCCTGCGGCGTGCTCAACTCGCTGTGCAAGGTGAGCGCGGATTGTTGCAATGGCGTCCCGTGCACCAACGGCGTGTGCAAGCAGCCGGTGATGTGCAAGGCCAATGGCAGCGTGTGCGCGCTCAATGCCGATTGTTGCGGGGCGCTGTGCAACGGATTCGACAAGCTGTGCGCGGCCTGCGGCGCGACGGTGAACGCGAATTGCGCGAGCAATTCCGATTGCTGCGGCAATCAGAACTGGACCTGCAACCTGAACACGCACAAGTGCCAGATGCCGATGGTGATGTGCAAGGCGGGCGGGCTGGCCTGCGTCGCCACCGTCGAGTGCTGCAAGGGGCTCTACTGCGACGGCGGGAAGTGCACCGCGGCGCCGATCTGCAAGGCGATCGGGGCGACCTGCGCGAAGTACAGCGATTGCTGCGAGGGGGACTCGATGGAGTGCACCAACACCAAATGCTGCATCCACAAGACCTACCAGGACGTGGCGATGATCAAGTGCTACGCGACCGCCGAGTGCTGCCCCGGGCAGACGTGCAATCTGGCGACGGGGGCGTGCCAGTAGCCTCGGCGCGCCCGTCGCAGTGAAGGCCGGCCGCGGCCCGTGCTACGCCGCGCCGATGACCGCGATCACCGCCCACAAGCTCCCCGGTCACGCCACCCTGGCCGACTTCCTGGCCCTCGATGAAGAGGTCCGGCGTCGCCGCGAGCTGACCGGCGGCGAGATCACCGAGCGCGGCGCCGCGACCGGACGCCACGGACGCGCGCAGGTCAAAGGTGGGAGCGCTCCTCGACCCGTTCCACCGTCGCTCCGGTGGGCCGCCGGAACGCCCCGGCGGCTGGATCTTTGCCGTCGAAGCCGACCTCTATTTCGACCCTCAGAACACCCTGCGCCCGGATGTGGCGGGCTGGCGGCGCGAGCGTCTGGCCGAGCTGCCGGATCAGTTTCCGATCCGGGTCCTGCCCGACTGGACCTGCGAGGTCCTCTCCACCAACCAGCGCAATGACCTGATCCGCAAGAAGCGTGTCTACCACCTGCACCAGGTGCCGCACTACTGGATCATCGATCCCACCGAGGAGGGTCTGCTCGTCTACCGCTGGACGGGGGCCGGCTTCCTGGAGGTGGTCTCGGCGGAGCGCGGCGAGCGCGTCCGCGCCGATCCCTTTGACGCCATCGAGATCCCGGTCGGCGTGTTCTTCGGCGACGCCGAATAGGGCCAGGCGGCAGCACCAACGCGGTTCTTGTACCTCCTCGACAACCCCGCTACAGTCGCCGGATGGTTCACTTCAATCGACCGAGCGGGTTACTCGCACTATTTCTTCTGCTTTCCGGCGCGTGCGGCGAGAAGGCGAAGGACCCGCCGGTCGACGCGGGCTGTCCCGCCGGCCAGACCGCCTGCGGTGGCGCCTGCACCAACACGCTGACCGACGAGCAGCACTGCGGGGCGTGCGACGCCGCCTGCGGCGAGGGGCAGTTCTGTACGAAGGGGATCTGCGCCACCACCTGCCCGAAGGGACAGATCGTCTGCGGGGCGGCCGGCGTGGTGGAGTGCGTCAGCCCGATGGGCGACGTCAATCACTGCGGGGGGTGCGACAAGGCCTGCGCGGCTGGACAGTCCTGCCAGAAGGGCGCCTGCACCTGCCCGGCCTCCGCTCCCGATGCCTGCGGAGCCGGCGCGGGCGTCTTTTGCACGAAACTGCAAATCGATCCGACCAACTGCGGCAAATGCGGCACCGACTGCGGCGTCGGGCTGCTCTGCCAGTCGGGCGCCTGCAAGGGCGGCTGCAGCAAGGACTTCATCGCCTGCCCGCCGATGATGCCGACCTACTGCGCCAACCTCGCCAGCGACGGGGCGAACTGCGGCGCGTGCGGCCAGGCCTGCCCGGTGGGCCAGCAGTGCATGGCCGGCACCTGCCACTGCCCGGCGATGACCCCCGGCGCCTGCGGACAGGGCGCGAACGCCTTCTGCACCAACCACCAGGTGGACGCCAACAACTGCGGCGCGTGCGGCCAGGCGTGCGCTGTGGGCCAGCAGTGCGCGGCCGGCAAGTGCACCTGCCCGCTCGCCACGCCGAACGGCTGCGGGTTGGGGATGAACGCCTTCTGCACCCACTTTCAGACCGATGCCGCCAACTGCGGCGGCTGCGGAAGCAAATGCGCCGATGGGCAGGTCTGCCAGACGGGCAAGTGCCAGAACCAGTGCGCGCAGGGGCTCGCCGCCTGCCCGGTGCAGAACCCGATGTACTGCGCCAACCTCGGGAGCGACGGGAACAACTGCGGGGCGTGCGGCACCACCTGCGCGATCGGCCAGCAGTGCGGCGGCGGCAAGTGCGCCTGCCCCGCGCTCACCCCCGACGCCTGCGGGATGGGGATGGGCGCCTTCTGCACCAACACCAAGGCGGACACGTCCAACTGCGGCGCCTGCGCCGCTTCCTGCATGCCGAACCAGACCTGCATCGCCGGCGCCTGCACCACCCCGAAGCAGACCATGACCCTGCTCGCCGGCAGCGCGGGCTCGTTCGGCAACATCGATGGCACCGGCACCGCCGCGCGCTTCCAGTACCCGATTGGCGTGGCCTTCGACGGCACCGGAAACCTCTACGTCGCCGACACCTCGAACTCGGTGATCCGCAAGGTGGTGCTCGCCACCGCGGTCACCACCACCTTCGCGGGCGGGATGGGCGTGGCCGGCTTCACCGACGGGCCGCCGGGCGTGGCGCGCTTCAACTCGCCCTACAGCCTCGCCTGCGACGGCAAGAACCTCTACGTCGCCGACGTGAGCAACCACGCGATCCGGCAGATCGTGCTCGCCAACGGCGCGGTCTCGACGCTGGCCGGCGGTGGCGCGGGCTACTCCGACGCGGTGGGGGTCGCCGCGCGCTTCAGCTCGCCGCAGGGGATCGCGCTCGACGGGAGCACGCTCTATGTCGCCGACGTGAACAACCGCGTGGTGCGCGCGATCAACCTGATGACCGGCGGGGTCACCACCCTGGCCGGCGGGGTCGGGCAGTCCGGCAGCATCGACGGCCTCGGGGCCAATGCGCGCTTCAGCAACATCCAGGGGCTCGCCGCCGACGGCGCGGGCAACCTGTTCGTCAGCGACACCGGCAATCACACCATCCGGCAGATCGTGATCGCCAACGCCAGCGTCAGCACCTTCGCGGGGCTGGCCGGGAACGCGGGGATCCAGAACGGCATCGGCGCCGCGGCGCGCTTCCGCAACCCGATCGGCCTGGTGGTCGAGAACAAGGACACCCTCTACGTCGCCGACACCGGAAATCACACCATCCGCCAGATCAACCTCCCGATGGCCAACGTCACCACCGTGGCCGGTTCCGCGCCGAACGCCAACTACGCCGACGGCACCGGCGGGGCGGCGCTGTTCAACTCGCCGACCTACCTCGACGTCGACGGCAAGGGCAACCTCTTCGTCGCCGATCAGAGCAACCACGCGATCCGGAAAGTCGTGGTGATGAGCGGCGCGGTGACCACCTTCGCCGGGCTCGGGGCGAGCTTCGGCGCGGCCGACGGGGTGGGCGCGGCGGCGCGCTTCAATAACCCGGCGGGCATGGCCAGCGACGGGAAGGACACCCTGTTCGTGAGCGACAACAACAACCAGACGATCCGCAAGATCACCATCAGCAGCAAGAGCACGGTCACGCTCTCGGGCACGGTCAACACCGCCGGCAACCTCGACGGACCGGCCAACCTGGCCCGCTACTACGGCCCGAACGGCCTCGCCCTCGACGGGAGCGGCAACCTCTACGTCGCCGACACCAACAACCACACCATCCGCAAGATCAAGGTAGCCGACGGCAGCGTGATCACCCTCGCCGGCACGCCGGGCACGCCGGGCGGGATGGACGGCGCCGGGATGAACGCCACCTTCTCGTCGCCGCAGGCGGTCGCCTTTGACGGACAGGGCGCGCTCTACGTCGCCGACACCAACGGCCGCACCATCCGCAAGATCGTCCTCGCCAACGCGACGGTCTCGACCATCGCCGGGCTGTTCAACCAGTCGGCAGTCAGCGACGGGGTGGGCCAGAACGCGCGCTTCGGCACGCCGATCGGCGTCGCCAGCGACGGCGGCGACGGCCTCTACGTCACCGACAGCAACCGGATCCGCAAGGTCAGCGTCGGGAGCGGCACGGTCACCACGCTCTCCGGCGGCGGCGGCTACTCCGACGGGCAGGGCTTCTTCGCCAACTTCAACGGCCCGCGGCAGCTGGCGATCGACGGCGCGGGCAACCTCTTCATCGCCGACTTCAACAACAACCTGGTCCGCCGGATGGCGACCGGCAGCGCCAGCGTGACCACGGTGTGCGGCGAGTTCGGGCGCATGGGATTGATCCCCGGCCCGCTCCCCACGGCGATCGTCCAGCCGCGCGCCGCCGTCCCCCTCGCGGGCGGCTTCGCCTTCGTCGCCAACTACGGGGTCTTCCTGGTGCAGTAGGGCCCCGGGATCGTCTCCCTCTCCCGCTTTCGGGAGAGGGTCGGGGTGAGGGGCGAGGCTACTCGCGCTTGATCGGGAGCACGACGTGGAAGGTGGTGCCCTCGCCCGGGGCCGAGGTGTAGGTGACCTGCCCGCCGTGCTCGTCGACGATCTTCTTCACGATCGCGAGACCGAGACCCGTGCCGTCGCGCTTCCCCGAGGTCGCGAAGAGCTGGAAGAGGCGCCCCTCGAGATCGGCCGGAATGCCCTGACCGGTGTCGGAGAAGTCGAGCTTCAGCGTGCGCGCCTGCGGGTCGGAGTCGACCACGATCCGGAAGGTCCCGCCGTCCGGCATCGCCGGGCCGGCGTTGCGGGCGATGTTGTGGATCACCCGGAGCAGCTTGAGCTCGTCGAACCACGCCACGCCGGTGAAGCGGGTGTCGACCTCCAGCTTCACGTTCTTGCCGATGAACTCGCGCTCGAGGTGCTCGGTCACCTCGGCCATGAACTTGTGCAGGTAGACCTTGCGCACCAGCAGGTTCGACTCGCCCTTGGCGAACGACAGCACCTCGCGCGTCATCGCCCCCATGTGGTCGAGCTGCCGGAGGATCAGCTCGGTGTACTTCTCGCGCGTCGCTGGCTCCTCGGTCTGCGCCATCAGCTGCACGTAGCCCGAGACGATGGTCATCGGGCTCTTCAGGTCGTGCATCATCCCGGAGAGCATCTGGCCGATCGCGGCGAGGCGCCCCTCGTTGATCCGCTCCTCCTTGGCGCGCGCGAACTGGATCGCCCGCGAGGCGTGGCCGGAGATGAGGGTGAGGAGCTTCATGTCGGCGTCGTCGAAGCCGCGCCGCCCGACCCGGTTGAGCACCTCGATCGCACCGATCGATTCGACCTCGCCATCGTCGCCGATGCTGGTGAGCGGCACCGCCAGGATGTTGTGCGGCGGGAAGTGCAGCCGCTCGGCGAGGAAGGAGTCGTGGCGCGCGTCGTGGGATGGATCGTTGACCACCAGCGCCGTGCCGTGGAGGGCCACCCAGCCGGCGATCCCGTGGCCGAGCGGCAGCCTGAAGCGCTTGATCTCCGACGAGCCACCGACGGCAGCCCGGAAGTACAGATCGCCGGAGGAGCGCTCCTTCAGGAGCACCGCGCCCGCCTCCGACTCCACCAGCTGCATCGCGCGCTTGAGCAGTCGATCGAGCAGCTCGTCGAGGCGCACCGCGGCCGACGCCTCGCGCTGGATCTCGACCAGCAGATCGAGGTCATCCACCTTGCGCCGGAGCTGCTCCTGGACGTCGACCAGGGCGGCGTTCTTGGCCAGCACGGAGAGGTACAGCTTGGAGTTCTCGATCGCGATGCCGGAGTGCGCCGCCACCGCGCCGAGGAGCGATTCGTCGTCGCTGTCGAAGGGGCGGTCGCGCTTGTTGAGGAGCTGCATCACGCCGATGATCTTCCCCATGTGATTGGGCATCGGCATGCAGAGGATCGACCGGGTGCGGAAGCCGGTGCGCTGGTCGATCTCCATCTGGAAGCGCTCGTCGGAGTAGGCGTCGGCGATGTTCAGCGTCTGCCCGGAGAGCGCCACCGACCCGGCGATCCCCTCGCCCATCAGGAGGCGGATCTCCTGCACCGCCCCGCCCTGCACGATCTTCGAGACCAGCTCGTCGCCGCCGTCGGAGACGAGGTACAGCGTGGCGCGCTCGGCGTCGAGCAGCTCGGTGACCTTGTTCAGCAGCAGCACCAGCAGCCGGTCGAGATCGAGGGTGGCGCCGAGCGCCCGGGAGAGCTCGCGCACCGCCTCCAGCTTGCGCTGCTCGACCCGCAGCCGGGAGTGCAGCCGATCGAGTTCGGCTGCCGCCTGGACCGTCTCACCGCGCACCGTCGTCACGAGTTCCTCCGCACCCCGGGAGCCTACACCAACCCACGTTTATTTATTGGAGGCCTCGCGCGCGCAGCGCTTCGTCGTCCTCCCCCCGCAGGTGCCCGAGCTCGTGCAGCAGCGTGGTGCGAATCTGCAAAGCCAGCTCCTCCCGCGAGGCGACGGCGCGGGCGAGGTTCTTGCGGTAGAGCACGATGGCGCGCGGATCGGCCGGATCGGCGGCCGGATCGCCGAGGGGGGCGCCGCGGAACAGCCCGAGGATGGTCGGGGAGAGCGGCGGCTCCTCGGCGGTGAGATCGGTCAGGTCGGGGAGATCGGCGGTCTCGAGGTGCACGTTGGCGAGGTCGGCCCGCAGCGGCGGGGGCAGCCTGCCGGCTTCGGCGTCGACCAGCGCGCGAAACTCCGCGGCCGGGACGATCACCTCCGGCTTGAAGTCCCCGGGAGCGAGGCGGATGGCGGCGGCGAAGGCCCGCGCGGCGCCCTCCGGATCGCCGGTGCGCTCGAGGGTGAGAGCGAGGTGGTGGTGCGCCCAGGCATCGTCGGAGCTCTCGGCCAGCACCGCCTGGAAGCCCTGCCTCGCGTCGCCGAAGCGGCACAGCTCGAAGAGCGCCGTGGAGCGTTCGTAGCCCACCCGCTGCGCGTCGGCGGTCCGGGCCGGGACCAGCGCGGAGGCGGCGTCGAGACGAGCCAGCGCGTCGCGGGAGCGCCCGAGGTCGTTCAGCGCCTGGCCCTCGAGGAGCGCGAGGCGGGCGGCGAGCGTCCGGTCCTGGGAGCGCTTCAGCCGGTGCGCGCCGCGGCGGGCCAGCTCGAGGCCGGTCTCGGAGTGATCCACCGACGATGGAAGGCGATTGACGTAGAGATCGGCGCCGCCGGCAAGGGTCTCGGGATCGTCGGGATCGAGCGCCAGCGCCCGTGCGAAGGCGTCGCGCGCCTCGTCGAAGCGGCCGAGCTCCAGCAACGCCGCCGCACGATCGTGATGGGCGGAGGGGGAACGGGGATCGGTGCGGGCGGCCTCTTCGGCGCAGCCAAGCGACCCGGCGTAATCCCCGGCATCGAAGCGATCGGCCGCCCGGCCGAGCACCTCGCCGAGCGGACGCGGCGGGGCACCGGAGGTGTCCCCCGGAAAGCAGCGCACCAGCGGCGGCGGCAGCGCGCCCTCCGCGACCGTCCCCGTCGCTGACGGCGGTTCTTCGGGCGCGCGCAGCGCCGACCGGGGCGGGTCGGAGGCGGGCCGCCTCGGGACGGCGACCGCGAAGAGCAGCGCCCCGGCGACGAGCAGAACAGTCTCCAGGATGAGCAGGAGGCGGAGCACGGCGCTCGATTATGGCGCCGCGCCCCGCCCTGGTCAAAGACGCCCGGTGGGCCGGGGTGCGGTTCTCGGTTGCAGGGACAGCGGGCGAATGTTGATCAATCGTTCCCGGTCGGGTTGTCCCCCTCTCCCGCACGCGTCGCACGGGGGAGAGGGGGGGCGATCCGTTGCCCTTGTCGCGTACACTCAGCGCGTGATCCGGTCGGTTCTCCTCCTCCTCGTCCTCTTCCCCGCGACCGCGCTGTGCGCCCCGGAGGCGCCGCTGATCCGGGTCCGCGCACGCACCCGGGTGGAGGTCGCCACCGCCCTGCGGATCGCCGGCGGAGTGGCGGTCGACGGTGCGCTCTGGGACGACGCGCTCGGGGCCGGGGTGGCGGGCAAACCCGTGACGGTGCAGCTCCGCGGGGCGATCGACACGCTCGAAGTCACCGGGATCACCGACGATCGCGGCGCCTTCCACCTGGTGCTCCCGGCCCCGATCGGCACCTACGATGTCCAGGCCAGCTTCCTCGGCGATCGGGACTACGCGGCGCCCCCGGCCTACGCCCGCACCATCGACATCGCGCGCCGGCCGATCACGCTCCTCCTCTCCGCGCCCGAGCGCGCCGGCCTGGGCGCCGGGCTGCCACTCACGGTCGAGGCGCGCGACGGAAAAACCGCCGCCGCCCTCGCCCTCACGCTCACGTTGACAGCGACGGAGGCAGGGAGCCCCTCGTCGACAGCCACGGTGAGTACCGGATCGGACGGGCGCGGCGAAGGGATGCTCGCGCTGCCGTCGGGAATTCGCCCGGGCGCCCAGCTCCTGCTGCGGGCGACCTTCGCTGGCGACGCGGTGCACGATGCGGCCGCCGCCTCGCGGCCGGTGCTGGTGACCTCCTCGTCGACGCTGACTGCGGCGCTCGAAGGGCCGAGCATCCATCGCGGCGAAGCGCTCGGTGTGACCGGTCGCCTGAGCGACACCACAGGTCCGCTAGCAGGTGAGGTGGTCGAAGCGATCTCCGCCGGCGATGCGCGGCTCGGCGAGGCGACCACCGACGCTGCCGGCCGCTTCCGGATCGCCGCCGCGACCGGCTCGCTCGCCCCCGGCGAGGCCCGCCTCGCGGTTCATTACCGCCCGCCCCTCTCCTACCGCGACCCGGCGCGCTCGGCCTCGCTCGACCTGACGGTGCTGCCACCGGCGCCGATTCCGCTCGCCGGCTACCTCCTCCCGCCGCTCGCGACGCTCGCCCTGCTCGCGCTTGCCTGGACCCTGCGCCGCCACCCGTGGCGTCTCCTCCGCCGCGCCCGGATCCGTCCTGCCGACTCGGCGTTTCCCGAGGAGCGCCGCTCGTCGCCGGGGCTGGTCGCCGCCCGGCCGAAGCTCCGCGCGACCTTCGGCCGCCCCCACGATCACGGCCTCGACGGCGTGGTGTGGGACGCGCCGTTCGATCGACCGGTGCCGGCCCAGATGTCGATCATCGCGCTCGGCCCGGAAGCGAGCGCCAGCCACCAGGGCGCCGTGGCGTGCGACAGCCAC
>SHYY01000153.1 GCA_009692555.1 Myxococcales bacterium | reverse complement strand
ACCCGAGCTCACCACCCTCGGGAGGAGCTGCGGCGGCGATCCCCTCTCCTGCGGTCCCACCGAGACCTGCTGGCCTGGCGGCGACGGGATCCTCTCCTGCCACGGGGCCAAGGAGTATGTCGCGGCGGGAAGCGACTGCGAGCTCCTGGCGGGACGGACCACCTGCGGCCCGGGGATGATTTGCCTCACCGGCGAGCGCCCCGCCTACTGCACGCCGTATTGCGATCCCGCGCGGCCCGACCGGGGCTGCCCGGCGCCCCAGATGTGCGTGCAGGTCACACCGTCCGGCAGCGACGGGGGGGTCTCGGTGCACGCCTGCGTCCCCTGCCCGTGCGACGGCGGGTTGACCGGTCCGGGCGATCTGGCACGCTCCGCGGATCTCACGGCGCCGCGCGATCTCGCGAAGCCGGCCGACGGAGGGGGCAACGACCTCGCGATCCCGGACGGCGGCCAGCCGGATCAGGCGCTCAGCGACGGTGGGCAAAAGGACGCGGCGGCAGACTCGGCGGTGCCCGACCTGTCGATCGATCTGGCGGCGCCCCCGGACCTGGCGAACACGGATCTTTCCCTCGGCGCTGATCGGATGGCGACCGACTGAGTGGATGGACCCGCCGAAGGCGAAGGCTCAAGTCGCGACGGCGGTCCGGTCCAGGTTGCCGAGCGCGCACAACAGATGCGCGTTCGGCTGACCACAAGGGACGCGCAGGAACTCCTTCCCGCCGCGCGCGAGGACCCGCACCGTTCCCCCCTCGATGAAGCAGCTGGCCAAGGTCCAGCCGGGGATCGATGGCCGTCGGGGAACGACTCGAATCTATTTTTCTCCCTTTGCCTATGTTGGGTGGATGAGGCTCAGTCCGCGTGGTAGATCAGGCGCTCGTAGGTCGCGCCGCTGACGGTGGTCGGGCCGCACCGGTAGCCCGCGGTGATGTTGCTCGCGCTGGTGTGCCAGCACATCCGCAGGTCGGGATTGGTCGCGCTGGTGTCGCAGTTGTTGAGGCTCAGCGGGTCGCCCCCCTTGGCGAAGCCCCACGAGCGCGCGGTGCTGAAGTACCAGCCCACGCCATTGGCGTCGTGCGGCGTGTTGCCGGCGTTGACGAACGTGACATCGGCGCGCGGGGCGTGCGCGGCCACCGCCAGCGTCGCGGAGTTGGCGGTGCGGCAGGCGATGAGGAGATTGGCCTTGTTGCACTTCACCAGCACCGCGGCGATCGCGCTGCCGTTCGCGGCGAAGGTCTCCTTGTGGCACTCCGTCCAGCCGGCGAGATTCGCCACGGGGACGGCCTTCTGGACGCCGACAAAGGTATAGACATTGGCGCACACACCGCCGCTGCAGTTGGCCAGGTTGTTCGGGCACACATTCCCGCACATCCCGCAGTTCTTCGCGTCACCGAGCAGGTTGGCCTCGCAGCCGTTGGCGCCACTGCCGTCGCAATCGCCGAAGTTCATGTTGCACACGCCGACGCCGCAGACGCTGTTCGCGCACCCCCCCGCGCCGTTCGCCACCGCCGGGCACTTGGTGGCGCAGGCGCCGCAGTGGAGTGGATCCTTGGCCGACTCCGATTCGCACCCGTCGGCGGCGTTGGCGTTGCAATTCTTGAATCCAGCCTTGCACGCACCGAGGACGCACTGGCCATTGGCGCACGTGGAATTCGCATTGGCGAAGCTGCACGCGTTGCCGCATTTCCCGCAGTGGGCGACCGCGTCGGCCAGCGTGATCTCGCAGCCGTCGGCACCACTGTTGTTGCAGTCGCCGAAGCCCATCACGCAGCCACCGACGGTGCAGGCCCCGCCGAAGCAGCCCGCGCTGGCGTTGGCCGGCGGCTGACAGAGCTTGCCGCAGACGCCGCAGTTCAGCGGATCCTTGGTCGTCTGGACCTCGCAGCCGTCGAAGAGCTGCTTGTTGCAGTCGGCAAAGCCGGCATAGCAGGACTTGGCGAAGCAGCCGTTGGCGCACCCGCCCTCGCCGTTCGGGATGGTGCAGATCTTCCCGCACCCCGTGCAGTGGCCCACGTCGCTGTTGAGGTTCGCCTCGCAGCCGTCGGCCGGATCCATGTTGCAGTCCGAGAACGGGGCGACGCAGCCGGTCACCTTGCAGGCCGACTGCACGCACGCCACGGCGGCGTTCGCGACCCCCTTGCACACCTGACCGCAGGCGCCGCAGTGCTTCGGATCGATCGCGATGTCGGTGCAGGCGCCGCCGCAGCAGGCCGCGCCGCCAGGGCACGCCTTGCCGCACTTGCCGCAGTTCGCGACGTCGCTCGCCACCTCGACGCAGGCGTGATCGCAGCACGCCTTTAGGCCGCCGTCATTCCTGCAGTGCGCGTCGGTGACGCAGGCGACGCACTGAGCCGTCTGCGGGTCGCACACCGGCGCCAGGGGATCCTGACAGCCGCCCGGGCACGCCAGGGCGAGATCGGCCGGCACCGCGAGATCGCGCGCCGCACCGTCGCTGAGTGGCAATGCCAGATCGCGCGCCGCGAGATCGGAGGGGGCCGCGAAGTCGAGCCCCACCGGCGCGCCGGACGGTCCCGCGCAGGCGAGAAGCACGATTCCACCGAGAGCGAGCAGGGCGATCCGTCTCATCGCCGGCCAGCGTAGGACAGACCGCGGGCGCTTGCCAAGCTCCCGCGGGATCACTTCGCGGTGCGAGCGAGCGAGGTGAGCTGCGCCGTCGGGAGGATCGTGAAGCCGCCCACGCGCCGTCCCATCACCGCGACGTTGTCCTCGTGCCACAGGCTGATCACCGGGAGGTCGCGCGCCAGCACGCGCTGTACCTCGCGGTAGTCGGCGATCCGCGCCCCACGCTCGACCTGGAGACGCCCGCGGTCGATCAGCCGATCGATCTCCGAGTTGCGATAGCGGACGCGATTGCCGCCGAGGTCGGGGTTCTCGCGGGTCGGGATGCGGCTCGAGTGGAAGAAGTTGGTGTACAGATCGGGCTCGGCGATCTCCGGGATCTGCATCGTGAAGAGCTGGAAGTTCCCGGCCTTCACGTCGGCGAAGAAGGTCGCGAACTCGAGCGGGCGGAGCTCGACCTCGATCCCGACCTCGGCGAGCTGCGACACCAGCACCTGCGCCAGCGCCACCCGGAAGCGGTTCGAGGAGGTCTTGTAGATCAGCGTGAAGCGCGGGCGCGGGCCGTCCCCGTCGGGATCGGGATGGCCCGCCTCGTCGAGCAGCGCGCGCGCCCGGGCCGGATCGTAGGGGTACTGATCGACCTCGCCGGCGTAGGCCCAGTGGAAGGTCGGCAGCATCCCGGTGGCCAGCACCGCGCGCCCGCCGAGCTTGGCATCGACGATCCGCCGCCGATCGATCGCGTACGCGATGGCGCGGCGCACCCGCGGATCGGAGGTGATCGGGTCGTCGCAGTTCAGCCCCATGTAGGTGTACACCGACGAGCGCGCGCTCTCGACCCGGAGCTCCGGCTTTGCCGCCACCGCGTCGAGGAGCAGCGGCGAGACCGTGTTCTGCGTCAGATCCGCCGAGCCGCCCACCAGCGCCAGCAGCCGCGAGTTGTCGTCGCGGATCACCTTCACGGTCAGCGCCTTCACCCTGGGCGCGCCGAACAGGTAATGCGGGTTCGGGCGGAAGCGCCAGCGATCGCCGCGCCGGCCCTCCACCTCGTCGAGGACGAAGGCGCCCGCACCGACAGGGACATCGCGCTCGTGGCCGGGCGCGGGGCGCGCCAGGATGCCCACGTCGAGGTCGGTCACGAACGGAGCGTGCGGATGCGCGAGCACGAAGCGCACCCGCCGCGCATCGAGCGCTTCCAGCGTGGTCAGCCCGTCGTCCACGAAGCGCAGCTTGAGGCGCGAGGTGGTCTTCTCGTCGCGGATCGAGCCGATGGTGTACAGCACGTCGTCGGCGGTCACCGTGCGCCCGTCGGAGAAGCGCGCATTCGCCCGGATCGTCACCACGTACTCGGTGGGCGAGCGCGCCTCGATCGACTCGGCCAGCTCCATCTTCGGCTCCACCGTCGGTGTGTCGACGGAGACCAGCGGCGCATAGACCAGCCGCGAGAGCTTGAAGTCGTAGGCCCCCACGCAGAAGCGCGGATCGAGGGTCAAAGGCGGCGCCTCGATCAGCACCACCAGCTCATCGTCGGGGACGCGCCCGCTACGGCACCCCGAAGGCGCGCACAGCAGGCCGATCGCGACCAGCGCCGCCCGAAGTGGCTGCGCCCGAGGGGCGATGCTAGTCTCCCGCCATGCTGCCAGGGATCTCACCGACGAGGATCCTGATCGCCCTCGCGGCGTGCACCACGCTCGCCAGGGCCGAGGCACCGCGCGACTCGGGACCAACACCGGCAGCCTCCGACGGCGGAGCCGCCGCTCTCAACGTCCCTTTGGCAACTCCAGCCGCCCCGCTCCCGCCTGCACTTCCACCCGGGCCGAGCGGCACGCCCGCCGATCGCCAGCGCTGGCTCGCCGCGCGCCTCGACGAGATCGTCGGCACCCCGAAGCTCAAGGCGGCGCGGATCGGGGTGGTGGTGGTCGAGGTGGACACCGGGCGCGTGCTCTACGGACGCAACGACGCCGCGCTCTACAACCCCGCCTCGAACGTCAAGCTGATCACCACCGCCGCCGCGCTCGCCCTCCTCGGCCCCGAATACCGCTTCAAGACCGTCCTCTACGGCGACGCGCAAAAGGGCGGCGAGGTGGAGGGCAACCTCTACTTGAAGGGCTACGGCGACCCGTCGCTGGTGGGCGAGGATCTGTGGAAGCTGGCCTCGGATCTCGCCTCCGCCGGGGTCAAGAAGATCACCGGCGACCTGGCGATCGACGACACCTTCTTCGACGACGTCCGCGTCGGCCCCGGCTTCGAGCAGAAGAGCGAGGACCTCCCCTTCCGCTCCCCCAACGGCGCCGTCTCGCTGAACTACAACGCCCTCGCGGTGCACGTCCTCCCGGGCGATCAGGACGGCGCGCCGGCCCGCGTCACCGTCGAGCCCGCCTCTCCCTACTTCGCCGTGCAGAACGAGAGCACCACCACCGCAGACGGCCGCACCCGCCTGGTGATCACCGCCAAGGAAATCGAGGGAAAGACGCAAATCACGGTTTCGGGGAAAATCAAGCTTGACGCGCCGCCGCACGTCGAGCACCGCCGCGTGGCGCACCCCGATCTCTACGCCGGCTACGCCTTCCGCGAGCTGCTCCTGCGGCGCGGCATCAAGTTCACCGGCAAGGTGGTGAGCGCCGCCGTCCCCACCAGAGCCAAGGTGCTCACCTCGCACTACTCCCAGCCGCTCGGGGTGCTGGTGCGCGACGTCAACAAGCGCTCCAACAACTTCATGGCCGAGCAGGTCCTGAAGACCCTCGGCGCCGAGACCGGCGGCAAGCCCGGCACCTGGCAGAAGGGCGTCGACGCGGTGGCGCGCTTCCTCGAAGGGCTCGGCGTCGCCCAGGGGCAATACAAGATGACCAACGGCTCCGGGCTCTACGACTCGAACCGCTTCTCGCCGGCGCAGTTCGCCACCCTCCTGCGAACCGCCTACCGCGACTTCCGGTTCGCCGCCGACTTCGTGGGATCGCTCGCGCTGGCCGGCGCCGACGGCACGATCGGGCACCGCATGGGCGGCGGGCAGGCCGAGCGCTTCGTACGCGCCAAGACCGGCACCCTGGCGGGCGTGTCGTGCCTCTCGGGCTACGCCGGGGCGCCGGGGAAGATGCCGCTCGCCTTCTCGATCCTGATGAACGATCTCGGCGAGGCGTCGGCCGAGGCGAGGCGCGCCCAGGATCAGATCGCCGAGGCGCTGGTGATCTACCTCACCGCCAAGTAGCTCTGGCACGCCTCCTCGCTACCACCGTTGGTGGCGTTGGGCAAACTCGCGGGGCCGGAACCTTCGGGGCGGAACCGGCGTAGGATGGGCCATGCGCTTCCCGATGCTCGCCTGCGGGGTCGCCACCCTCACCACCAACGATCTCCACTGCGGACCGACGGATCAGGAGGCCGGGCGCGCGGTGGTGATGGTGGCGCCGCTGGTGCTGCTGCTCGGCTTCGGGGTGCAATGGCTGCTGCTCGCGCTGTGGCGGCGGCGCTACGAGGAGATCGCGCTGCGCTGGGGCCCCAACCTGGTGCTGCTCGGCATCGTCTCGGGCTTCGCGGCGGCGATGATCACCGTCGAGCCGACCTCGCTGCGCTGGGCCGGCGAGGCGCTGTGGCTGTTCGGCGCCTCCTACGCGACGGTGCTGCTGCTCGCGACCCGCGCCTTCCTCCAGTTCGACCGCCGCCGCGCCTTCACCCTGCCCCACCTCGCGCCGCTCCTGCTGCAGGTCGCGCCCGCGGTGGTGCTCGGCCTCGGGTTGATTGGTCACACGGACGTGCAGGAGGTGCTGTGGATCTTCCCCGGCTTCGGGGGATGGGCTGCGGGCGGGCTGTATCTCGTGCTGCTGGTCGAGGCGGCGATCCGCACGCGCCGGCGCGCCTCACCGACGGGCTGAGAGCTCAGGCTCGGAGGTCAGGGGTTCGGGGGCGGCACCGGCGCGCAGGAGTCGGTGCCCTGGGCGATGCAGGTCTCGTTGGAGCGACCGCTTCCCAGTTCGCCCCAGCTCTGCCCGCCAACGCTGCCGCCGAGCGCGGTGCCGATCACCGACGCCTGCGAGGAGGTGTTGTGGTAGTTGGCGTGCACGGTGATGTTGCCGAAGTGCCACTCGGTGACCGCCGAGGTGCGGGCCCATGCATTGGCGATGCGCTTCCACGAGACATCGATGCAGCCACCGCCCGGACCAACGCCGTTCGGGTCGTTGGTGTCGGTGTAGACGGTGATGTTCGGGTTCCCGTTGGTGTTGGTGTTGACGTGCGCGATCGTCGGGTTGACCGGCGGCGAGATCGTGAAGTCGGCGTTCGGGATGTTGCCCCAGCCGTAGGTGTAGGTGAAGAACTCCGGGGCGCAGATCTCGACCGGCGGCGGGATTGCGCAGCTCGGGTCCGGCGGCGGGCAGTTCGGGACGCAGTTCGGGTCGCCCTTCTTGCACGGGAAGCAGAAGCACGCGGGGTTCGGCTGGCAGCGCGGATCGGCCGGGTTGTAGTTCGGGTTCTGGCGGACGGAGCCGGTCTGGAACTGGAGAAAGGTCTTCGTCTGGGCGCCGGCGCCGTTGCGGGAGACGCTCACCCAGCCGTTGCTGCCGCCCTCGGTCCACCAGCTGGCCTGGGCGAAATCCCCGCTGTAGTTGTAGTGCGCGTTGCGGTTCACGGCGCCCTTGCGCCGCAAAGCAGCGCAAGGGTGGCGAGCGCACCGAAAACAAGGGTCGAAAGTCGGTTCATCGGGTTCTCCTGATGGATGCGAGGGCCGCCGAAAGCGATCCCCGAATGGATGTAGGCGCCTGTAGGTGATTCGCCCGCGCGGCGTCAATCGAAACCGATGCGGGCGGCAACGGCCCCCCCGAAAGCGGTGCTAGTCTCGACGATGCGATGCCCCGTTTCCTTCGGCCCGCCGCCCTCCTCGCCTTCGCCGCGCTCCACATCGGGTGCACGGGCGACGACACATCCCGGGAAGGCGCCCCTCCCGACGCCGCGAGCCCTCCCCATAACCCCTTCGGCATCCTCCTCACCGACGTCACCGAGAGCGCCCTCGGCGGAAAGATCCAGGGCGGGTGCAGCCTCGACAACCACTTCGGCATCGGCACCGGCGCGGCGCTCGGCGACCTCGACGGCGACGGCGATCTCGATCTCGTCCTCGCCCGCAACGACGACCCGCTCGCCGGCCAGCCGGGCGGTCCCAGCCGGCTGCTCCGCAACGACGGCCTCGGTCGCTTCACCATCGAGCCAGCCTTCTCCGCCCTCTTCCCGAAGATCCGCGCCCACGGCGTCGCGCTCGGCGACTTCGACCGCGACGGCGACCTCGACATCTTCCTCGCCGCCGAGGGGCGCGACTACCTCCTCGCCAACGACGGCGCGGGCCACTTCAGCGACGCCACCGCGCTCGCGGGGGTGGGCGGCCGCGACGACGACATGAGCCTCGGCGCTCTGTTCGCCGACCTCAACCACGATGGCCTGCTCGACCTCTACGTCGCCAACTTCAACCCGAAGCCCGCCTTTGCGCCCCCCTCGGCAAAGAACCGCCTGCACCTGAACCTCGGCGACGGCCGCTTCGCCGACAGCTCCGCCGCCTCGGCCACCGACGGGGACGCCGTGACGCTGGCCGCCGCCGCGTGCGATCTCGACGGCCAGGGCGACCTCGCCCTCTACGTCGCCAACGACCGCTACACCACCGACGGCAAACCCGGCGATCCCGCGGTGCGCCCGGACGCCTGGTACCACCTCGACGCCATCGACGGCACGGGTGTCCCGCATTTCCGCGACCTCGCGGAGGCGCGCGGCACCGTCGCCCACCGCTCCAGCATGGCGATCACGATCGCCGACTTCGACGGCGATCTCACCCCCGACCTCTACATCGCCGACGTCGGTCGCAACAGCCTCTACCTGAACCAGGCGCCCGGCGCTCCGCTGATCGAGCGCGCCGCCGCCTACGGCCTGGAAGTTGGCTTCACTGTCGACCACCTTCCGCTCATCTCCTGGGGCTCGCGCGTGCTCGACCTCGACCGCGACGGCCTCCCCGAGCTGCTCATCCAGAACGGCTTCTTCGCCGAGCCGCTCGGCTGCGAGAGCTACCATCAGGTCCCGGCCTTCCTGCGAAGGCCCGCCGCCTTCGCTCCCTACCAGCCGATCACCGACCTGATGGGGATGGCCGTGGCGCGCCCCGAGTGCCCCGGCGGAGTGGGCGATCCCGAGCGCGTCACCGGCCGCGCTGTGGTGCAGGGCGACCTCGACGGCGACGGGGACGACGATCTGATCCTCACCGGCTTCGCGGCGCCCTTCTTCGTCTACCGCAACGACACGCCGCGGCTTCACCACGCCTTGCGGGTGCGCCTCCGCGGCACCGTCTCCTCACCCGATCCGATCGGCGCCACGCTGATCGTCACCGATCTTTCGGGCCGCCGGCAGGCGCGCTTCCGCTCCGCCGGGGGGGATCCCCAATCCCAGAGCGACGGCGTGCTCGAGGTGGGCCTCGCTAGCGACGCCGCGGTGGCGCGCGCCGAGGTCCGCTGGCCGAGCGGCCTCACCCAGCGCATCGATCCGCTCCCGATCTTCGCCCTCGATCGGACGATCACCGTCGTCGAGCCGGAGTGGCTCACCGTCCTGCCGCGTCGCGCCAGGCCGGGCGATCCCGCCCCCAGGCTTGTCTACCGTCCGGCCTCCGAGAGCGGCCTTCCCCTCGGCAAATCGGGCGCCGGCCGCAAGGTCAGCGCCCTCCGCTCCGACGGGATCGCGGTCGCGATCGTCGACCACGGCGACGGCACCTACAGCGCCCTCTTGCCCCATCCCGGGATCGTGCGTCGCACCGTGCTCACCCTCACCGTCGACGGCCAGACGCAACGACCGCGACCGATGCTCTCCTACGAATAGAGCGCGAGGGGCGCGCGCTGGATGACGATGGCCTCCGGGCGGAAGCAGGCGGACGAGGCGTGTCAGTCTCCTGGGTTCTGCAAGGGCTGTCCGCGCGGCCAGCGCTGCGTCAACAATGCCTGCCAGTAGCGCCCCTCGTCACGCGACCTACGCTGCTTCGACCGTCACCGGGACTCCGCTCAGCGCCGCGTTTCCGCTCAGCGGCACCCGGGAGGCCGCTTCGGGCCCGGGCCGTCTGCTTGCTGGGGCCGTGATGCACAAGTATGATCACACTTATGCGCACCACCGTTCTCCTCGACGATGATCTCTTCCAGCAAGCGAAGCGGCGGGCCGCCGACACGGGCAAGAGCCTCAGCCAGGTGATCGCCGAGGCCCTGCGGAGCGCGCTCCAGGCGAAGCCGCCCGTCGCGATGGAGCGGTTCCGGATGGTGACGTTCGGCGGCCGCAGGAGGGTCCGGCACGAGCCCGCCGAGCTGGCCGACGCGCTCGAGGAGGACGACCGGGCTCGGGCCGGGCGCTGACGTGCTCTCGCCCGATGTGAACATCCTCGTATACGCACACCGCCGGGAGGAGTCGGTGCACACGGCCTACCGCGCGTGGCTGGAGGCCACGGTGGGCGCCGCGGAGCCGTTCGGGCTGTCCGTCCTCGTCGCCGCGGGCTTCGTGAGGATCGTCACCAACCCGAGGATCTACAAAGGGGCCACACCGATCGGGGTGGCTCTGGCCTCGCTGGAGGCGCTGATCGAGCGACCGAACTGCCGCCTGATCGGGCCCGGTCCCCGCCACCTCGATCTCTTCGCCACCCTCTGCCGGGCCACCCGCGCGACCGGCAAACTGGTGACCGATGCGCAGCACGCCGCCGTGGCGATCGAGAACGGCTGCACCTTCGTCACCCGCGACGGCGACTTCGCCGCCTTCGCGAAGCACGGCCTGCGCTGGCAGCACCTGACGCTCGAGCCTTGACGCCTGGCCGCGCCACCCGTTGGGAGCGGAACCGCGCGCTACTTCTTCTTTAGCACCCGCACCACCGCCGTCGATCCCGCCATGCGCTCGCCGTCCAGCTTCACCGCTCGCCCGCCCAGGTGCGCCGCCAGGAACTCCTCCGCCCGCGCGAAGAAGTCGAGCCGGTTCTCCGGCCGCGCGAAGCCGTGCCCCTCGTCGCTGTAGAGCACGTACGTGGCCTGCCCGCCCTGCTTCTCGATCGCCGCGACGATCTGCTCCGACTCCGCCTGCTTCACCCGCGGATCGTTCGCCCCCTGCCCGATCAAGAGCGGGATCTTGATCTTGTCCGCCGAGAACAGCGGCGAGGCCGCGCGGATCAGCTCGGCCTGCTTCGGGTCGTCGACGTTGCCCATCCGCGCATCGAACACCGCCCGCATCGGCGCCCAGTAGGGCGGGATGGAGTGGACCAGCGTGGTCAGGTTCGACGGGCCGACGATATCGATCGAGCAGCGGAACACAGCGGGCGTGAACGCCGCCCCGGCGAGCGCCGAGTAGCCGCCGTACGACCCGCCCGTGATCGCCACCCGCTTCGGGTCGGCGTAGCCCTGCTTGACCGCCCACTGCACCGCGTCGATCAGGTCGTCGTGCATCTTCTTCCCCCACTGCTTGTCGCCGGCGTGAAGGAACTTCTTGCCGAACCCCACCGACCCGCGGAAGTTCACCTGCAGCACCGCGTAGCCGCGATTGGCGAACAGCTGCACATCGCCGCGATAGCCCCACGAATCGCGCGCCCACGTCGACCACGCCCGCGGCGAGCGGCGGAGCGCCACCCCCGAGGTGGGCCGCGCGCGCGCCGAATGGCTCCGCACCTACGGCACCACCAAGTCCCTGGTCGCCTCGATCCTCGCCTTCACCGGCCGGCCCGAGCTCATGCCGCAGGTCTTCCACGACCTCGCGCTCCCGGCCAGCACCCGCGTCACCTCCATCCCCGCCACGCCCCCGGTCGCGCCACCCGCGTAGCCCGACCCTTCGCGTCCACTGAGAAAAGGACCCTGGGAGGGTCCTTTTGATCCCCCGCGGCAGCGCCGCCAGGCGAAGCCCGGTGGCGCATACGCGACTACCGAGGAGAAGCCCATGCCCGACCAGTACATCGATCCCGACGAGATCCTGATCTACGGTCCCTTCGCCGCCCACCGGATGGTGCAGTTCCTGGAGCGCATCGACCCCGCCTGCTCGCCGATCGTCCGCTACTTCGCGCGCAAGGTCGACGAGGCCACCGCGGCGGTGCAGGAGGCGCTCGCCTGCATGCGCGAGCGCCCGGGACCAGGACCAGGAGAAGACGGCGAGCCGCGCACCGTCACGCCCGAGGTGGCCGCCGCCCGCGCCGAATGGCTGCGCCTCTACGGTGCCACCAAGGACGCGGTGGCGAGCATCCTCCGCCTCCACGGGCGCCCCGATCTCATGCCCCGCATCTTCCACGACCTCGCGCTCCCGGCCTCCACCAAGGTCACCTCCATCCCCGACGACGGCAGCCTGATCGCCAACTGATCGCACGCCCGGACGGCCGGCGCTACACTGCGCCATGCCCTCGGGCCCCAACTACATCGCCCTCGCCGTCCCCTTCTTCTTCCTCCTGATGGGCGTCGAGCTGCTGATCGCCCGCCGCCGCGGCCGCCGCCTCTACCGCCTCGCCGATGCCTTGAACGACCTCGCCTGCGGGGTCACGCAGCAGGTGAGCCTGGTGTTCACCACCGCGATCCTCCTCGGCGGGTACGTCTTCGTCTACGAGCACTACCGCGTCGTCACCTTCGCCCCCGGCAGCGCCCTGCCCTGGCTGCTCGCCTTCTTCGGCGTCGACTTTCTCTACTACTGGTGGCACCGCCTCAGCCACGAGGTGAACTTCCTCTGGGCGGCGCACATCGTTCATCACCAGAGCGAGGACTTCAACCTCGCGGTGGCGCTGCGCCAGGCGATCGGCACGAGCTGGACCGCCTGGCCCTTCTACATCGGCCTCGCCGCCCTCGGGGTCCCGCCGCTGGTGTACGTGGCGATCCAGTCCTTCAACCTGCTCTACCAGTTCTGGATCCACACCGAGCTGATCGGCCTCACCCCGCGCTTCGACCGCGTGCTGAACAGCCCGTCGCTGCACCGGGTTCACCACGCGATCAACCCGCGCTACCTCGACAGGAACTACGGCGGCACGCTCACGATCTGGGACCGCCTGTTCGGCACCTTCGAGCCCGAGGTCGAGGCACCGGTCTACGGGATCACCAAGCCGCTCGCCAGCTTCAATCCGATGTGGGCGCAGGTCCACTACTGGCTCGACCTCGCGCGCACGACCTCTGACGCCCCGCATTTCGCCGACAAGCTGCGCGTCTGGTGGCAGCGCCCGGCGTGGCGGCCGGCGGGTCTCGCTCCCTCACCGCCACCGTCGGACGTGACGCCCGCAAGCTTCCTCAAGTACGATCCGGCGCCGCCCCGAAGACTGCTCGCCTACGTGGCCCTGCAGTTCGTGCTCGCCCTCGCGGTGGCGGTGCTGCTGATGGTGTTCGGCACGGGGATGCCGGTCGCCACGCGGGTCGCGCTCGCCGCGTTCGTCCTGGCGACGCTGACCACCTGCGGCGCGCTGCTCGAGCGGCGCTCCTGGGCGCTCCCCGCCGAACTCTGCCGCATCACGCTGATCGCCGCGGGACTCCTCGGCTTCGCCCACGCCGACCTGCTGCCGGTCTACGCCGCGGGCGCAGGGACGGTGGGCGCGGCGGCGCTGGCGACCTGGCTCATGGCTCGCCGAGGCGCGCTCGCCCCACCGTGATCGCCCCCCCGGGATCCATGGGGCGGGAACACCCTCAGCGTGACGCACCGTCGGCCGAAGCCAGCTCGACGATCGTGTCGTGGCTCACGCCGCCCGGATGCGCGCCAGCATGGGCGGCAGCAGCGCCAGCACGCGGTCCACCTCCGCGGCGCTGTTCTCCCGACCCAGCGAGAAGCGCACCGCCTGCCGCGCCTCGGCGGGCGTCACCCCGAGGGCGAGGATCACCGGCGAGGGATCGAGCGATCCGGAGCTGCACGCCGCGCCGGTCGAGACGGCCACCCCGGCGAGATCGAGGTTCATCATCAGCAGCTCGCCGTCGACGCCGGCGAAGCCCAGGTTGGCGGTGCCGGGGACGCGCCCGACCTCGGGACCGAAGCGGCGGGCACCGAGCGCGATCGCGCCGGCCTCGAGACGATCGCGCAGCGCGCCGATCCGGGCCGCGGAGGCCGCGAGCTCCCCTCCCGCCGCGACGCAGGCCGCGCCGAACCCGATCACTCCGGGCAGGTTCTCGGTACCCGGACGGCGCCCGCGCTCCTGATGCCCACCGACGAGCAGCGGCGCGAGATCGAGGCCGCGTCGCAGGAAGAGCGCGCCCGCGCCCGGCGGCCCGTACAACTTGTGGGAGGAGATCGTCGCGAGGTCGACGCCCAGCGTGGCGAGGTCGAGCGGCATCCGTCCCGCGGCCTGCACCGCGTCGGTGTGGAACAGCGCGCCCGCAGCGTGGGCGATCGCGCAGAACGCGGCGATCGGGTAGCAGGCACCGATCTCGTGATTGGCCGCGGCCAGCGTGATCAGTGCCGTGCTGCTCCCGGCGCAACGGCGCAGGTCGTCGGGATCGATCGCCCCGTCGCTGGCGACCGGGAGGAGGGTGATCCGGAAGCCCTCGCGCGCCAGCACATCCAGGCTCGCGCGCACCGCCGGATGCTCGAGCGGCGAGGAGATCACCTCGTCGCGCCCCGTGGCAGCCCGCGCCGCGTGGGCAGCGCCCCGCACGGCCAGGTTGTCGCCCTCGGTGCCGCCCGAGCAGAAGACGATCTCCTCGCCGCGCACCCCGCACAGCCGCGCCACCTCGCCGCGCGCCCGCTCCAGTGCGTCGCGCGCCGCCCGCCCCGGGCCGTGCAGGCTCGACGGATTTCCGAGGGGCTCGCCCTGGGCCGCCGCCATCGCCGCGCGCGCCGCCGGGTGCAGCAGCGTGGTCGCGTTGTGGTCGAGGTAGATCACGTCGCAGGAGCGCAGCACCGGATCTGGTTACGCCGCCCGCGCCGCCCGCGCAAGACGCCCGACGCCCAAGGGTGCTTAACGGCGGAGGGGGCCCTCTTGCTGGCTCTTGCTCGTCACGTAGTCGTAGTCGTAGTCGTAGTCGTCCCGTCCGCAGCGACGGCAATCGAACTTCCTCCCGCAACAAATTCCTCCTGCCAACCGACCACCCTGGCCACACAGGAGGACGCCCCCTACATCGCCGAGGGAGCGGGCCGGTTCGGAGCGCCGGATGGCGCCCGCTTCTACAGCATCGCCCGGGGCTCCGCGATGGAGTGCAAGGCGATCGTGGATGCCTTTGCGGTCCTGCAACTCGCCTTGGAAGACACTCGGCGACAGG
>SHYY01000013.1 GCA_009692555.1 Myxococcales bacterium | reverse complement strand
CTCCATGGCCTGTGACGTCGAGCTTCTGGTAGGCCCGAATGGGCATCCTCCTTTGTGGCCAGGGTTGCCGGTTGGCAGGAGGAATTTGTTGCGGGAGGAAGTTCGATTGCCGTCGCGGCGGACGGGACGACTACGACTACGACTACGTGACGAGCAAGAGCCAGCAAGAGGGCCCCCTCCGCTGTTAAGCACCCCGCACCGTGGCGTACAGGTGGGAGCGACCGCCGACCCTCGGTAGGAGCATCCCGGGGTGGCTGTTCCGGCGTGCCCGTTGCTCGTTTCCCCTGCTCCTCCACGTGCTCGTGAGTCGTGCGCGTGCGCGTGCTCGGAAACGGAGACGGAGACGGAAACGGAAACGGGAACGGGAACGGGAACGAACGGAGACGGACGGCGCTATCGCGGGTTGCCCATCCGGCCGAAGCCGTCCACGTCGACTCCTTCGTAGAGGACGAGGGCGTAGATCAGGTCGACCTGGTCGGCCGCCTGGTACTCGTGGCAGCTGTCGGTGGCCATCACGCGCTCATCGCCGCGCCGCACCACGGTCCCGTTGTCCTCGGTGAACTGACCCTGAATCACCAGGACGCGCTCCTCGCCGAGGTGGCGGTGGCGCGGGAAGCGCATCCCGGCGCGCAGCCGCACGAAGCCCGCATCGGCCCCCGCCACCGCCGGGCCGCCCTGGAGGTGGATCAGATCCACTCCCGGGACGCCGCTCGGCTCCCAGTTCGTCGCGCGGTCAATCGAGTCCAGCAGCGCGCGCGCCTTCTCGACGGTGAGATCGAAGAACCGGCCAATGCGATCGAGCAGCGGGTCAACCCGGCCACCCGCGGCGAGGGTCGCCTCCAGGCGCACCCGCAGCGCCGGCGAAGGGGCCAGCGGCGGGAGGGCCAGCGCGAGGGCAGCGAAGGTCTCGCTCTCGGCCGCACCCAGGGCCGCGCAGTTCGCGCAGCCCGCGACGTGGCGCTCGAGCTCCGCGCGCTCGCCCGGCTCGAGGGTGCCGAGCACGAAGTCGAACAGCCGATCACCGAGATGGCCGCTCATCGCAGCCCTCCTTCGCCGAGGCCGGCGCGCAGCCTGGACAGGGCCGCCGCGGTGCGCGACTTGACCGTGCCGATCGGGACCCCCAGCCGCAACGCGATCTCCGACGAGGAGAGCCCCACGAAGTAGGCCAGGTCGAGCACCACCCGCTGCTCCTCGGGCAGCTTCGCGACGGCGCTCCGCACCCGCGTGTGATCGAAGCCGAGCGGGTCGGAGGGCGGGGCGCCAGCCTCGATCGGGGGCGCGAGGTCGATCGGCACCGCCCGGCTCCAGCCGGCGGAGCGGCAGCGATCGAGGGCGCGACTGCGCATGCGCATCACCAGCCACCCCCGCACCGTGCCGCGCGCGGAGTCGTAGTCGGCGGCCCGCTGCCACGCCTCGATGAACACGTCGTGCAGGAGGTCCTCCGTTTCGCGCCGGTTGCCGAGGATCTTGTTGCCCACCGCCATCAGAAGGGGCGCGTAGCGATCGTAGAGGCCGCCGAGCGCCGCCCGATCACCGCCCGACGCGGCGCGGATCAGCTCCTCGTCCCCCGGTCCCTCGCTCGCGTGAGCCTCCACCTTCGACACGGGGGAAAGGTAGGCCGCGGTGCGACTGCGAGTCAAATGGATCCTCCAGCGGCGCACGGGGCGCGTCGGCGGACGGAGGTGCATCGCCGACGCAGTCCCCGAGGACCCAGGGGACGCCATGGAGCCGCCTTCGGCGGGTCGATGAGGCTCAGGAGACACGATCGGGTACGGGCCGGGAGGGGCATCGGATCGGAGGGGGGGCAAATTTCCGCGCGCTGCGTGAAATCCGGCACCGGCGACACGTGGGCTGGCAAAAACGTCCATCCTGGCGCATAGTTCGGGCATGCCGTTCCACTCCGAACCGAAGCTCCCAGCGCCCGCGGAGGCGCTACCAGGGCGCCGCGAGCGCATGCCCGTCGCCGCCCGCCACTTCGTCCTCGACGCGCCGCTCGACGCGCCAATCCAGGGCACGGAGGTGGCGGTCTTCGGCATGGGCTGCTTCTGGGGCGCCGAGCGCAAGTTCTGGAGCCTCCCCGGCGTGCTCTCGACCGCGGCGGGCTACGCCGGCGGCATTACGCCGAACCCCACCTACCGGGAGACCTGCACCGGGCACACCGGCCACACCGAGGTGGTGCGCGTGGTATTCGACCCGCTGAGAATCCGCTACCAGGACCTGCTGAAGCTGTTCTGGGAGAGCCACGACCCCACCCAGGGAATGCGCCAGGGCAACGACGTGGGGACCGTCTATCGCTCCGCGATCTACACCGCTGGCGAGGTTCAGATGCTGGAGGCGGGAGCCACCCGCGACGCCTACCAGGGGCGCCTCGCCGCGTCCGGCTACGGAGCGATCACCACCGAGATCGCCACCGCCCGCGAGTTCTACTTCGCCGAGGACGACCACCAGCAGTACCTGGCGAAGAATCCAGACGGGTACTGCGGCCTCGGCGGCACCGGCGTCGCCTGCCCGATCGGCCTCGTCTCCGCGACCTGAATCCGGCTCGGATCAAGGGCAGAAGCAGATCAGGTTGCCCACGCCGGTGGTGTTTTCGCTCCAGTTGCCGATCTTGCACGGCCCGCCGTCGCAGGTGGTGTTCGGGATGTTCGAGCCGTTGCCGGTGCAGCCGCCGAACTTGTGCATCTTGGGGTAGGTGAGGTTGGGCGTGGTGTGCTTGACGTAGCCGGGCTGGATGAGGCAGGTGGCGCCGTAGAAGTGCTTGCAGAAGTAGTCGGCATCGATCGCCATGTTGCCGCCGCCGGCGGAGCAGCCGCCCTGGGTGATGTAGTGGTCGGTGGTCAGCCCGACGAAGGTGTGCATCGGGCCCCAGGTGACGCCGACCGCGCACTTGCCATTGGTGCACGTCTGGTTCTGCGGGCACACGGTGCCGCACTTGGCGCAGTTGTTCTTGTCGGAGAGCAGGCTGGCCTCGCAGCCATTCGCGAGATTGGCGTCGCAATTGGCGAAATTGGCATTGCAGGAGGCGATTCCGCACACCCCGTTGACGCAGGAGGCGACGCCGTTGGCGATGGCGGGGCAGGCCTTCCCGCAGCCGCCGCAGTGCAGGAGGTCGGTCGCGGTGTTGATCTCGCACGCGTCGTTCGGATTCATGTTGCAATCGGCGAGCGGCTGATTGCACGCCAGGGTGACGCAGTCGCAGATCAGGTTGGCGAGGCCGGAGGTGATCTCGCTCCAGTTGCCGATCTTGCACGGGCCGGCGTCGCAGGTGGTGTTCGGGATGTTGTCGCCATTGCCGGTGCATCCGCCGTTCTTGTGCATCTTGGTGTAGGTGGCATTGGGCGTGGTGTGCTTGATGTACACCGGCCGGACCGTGCAATTGGCCCCGTAGAAGTGCTTGCAGAAGTAGTCGGCGTCGACGGCGTTGTTCTGCGCTCCGTTGACCGAGCAGCTTCCCTGGGTGATGTAGTGATCGGTGGTCAGGCCGGTGAAGGTGTGCAGCGGCCCGTAGCTGAGCGCTGCCGTGCATGTGCCATTGCCGCAGGTGGGCTTGTTCATCGGGCAGACCTTGCCGCAAACGCCGCAGTTCTTCGCGTCATTGAGGAGATTGATCTCGCAGCCATTGACCGCATTGGCGTCGCAGTTGTCGTAGCCCATGTTGCAGGTGCCGACTCCGCACACGCTGGCCTTGCAGCCGGGCGTGCCATTGGCGACCGCCGGGCAGACCTTGCCGCAAGCGCCGCAGTGGAGTGGATTCTGCGACCGATCGGTCTCGCAGCCGTCGGCGGGGAGGTTGTTGCAATCGGCGAACGGCATCATGCAGGCGGCGATCCCGCACATCCCGCCCTGGCACTGTCCGGCGCCGTTGGCGATCATGCACGCCTGGCCGCAGGCGCCGCAGTTCTTGAGGTCCGCGTCGAGGGGCGCCTCGCAGCCGTTCTGGATGTTGTTGTCGCAGTCGCCGAAGCCCATCTTGCACGCGCCAACGCTGCACACGCCGCCGTTGCAGGCCGCGCTGGCGTTGGGCGGCGCCGGGCAGACCTGCCCGCACTTGCCGCAGTTCACCGGATCCTTGGTGATCGCCGCCTCGCAGCCGTCGACGGGGTTGTTGTTGCAGTCGGCGAAGCCGGCGTAGCACCCCTTCAGCTTGCAGCCATTGTTGCACTCGGAGATCCCGTTCGGCGCGTCGCACGCATTGCCGCAGCCGGTGCAGTTCGCGGCATCATTGGAGAGGTTGGCCTCGCAGCCGTCGGCGGGATCGTTGTTGCAGTCGGCGAAGGGCATCGTGCAGCCGGTGAGCTTGCATGCCGACTGCTGGCACGAGACCTTGGCGTTGGGCGGCATCCCGCACGCCATGCCGCAGCCGCCGCAGTGCTTCGCATCGGAGGTGACATCGGTGCATGCTGCATCGCAGCACAGCTTGACACCGACGCATGCGGCGCCGCACATCCCGCAGCTCTTCGCGTCCGAGGCGAGGTCGACGCAGGTGTGGTTGCAGCAGCCCGGCTTCGCCCCGGGGCACTCCGCGGTGATCTTGCAGCCAGGGACGCAGGCGTAGGAGCCGTTTTGTGCAGCGCAATAATTTCCGGCGGAGCAGTTGTCCCTTCCCGGAAGGCAGGGAACGCAGGTGCCGGTCTGGGGATCGCAGTCAGGCGTCGGGGCCATGCAGGGCATCGCGCAGCCCTTGGTGAGATCGGGCCCAACGGTGAGGTCCTCCGGTCCCGCCGCGCCGTCGCGGGGGGAGGTCGCGCCGTCCCCCGAGGCGCCCGCGAAGTCGACGGGCGCGGTGCCGACGAGATCGGGGGTCGGGACGAAGTTGACGGAGGGAGCGCTGCAGGCGAACAGCGCGAAGGCGAGCGGAAGGACAGGCGATGCGCGCATGGGCGATACCTCGGTGCGGCGACGGTACCACGGGCGACGGGGGGCGCGGGGAAGCGCCTACTGGGTCTTGCCGACCAGCGCGAACTTGGAGCTGGCGGCGTACCCTCGCACCATCACGTGGAGCGGCGCGGCGCTGGCGAGCTTGACCACGCAGCTCTCGTTGGAGCCGGTCTTGTAGGGGCGGCAATCGAAGGAGCGCGTGTTCGGGGCAATGCCGGTGCGAACATAGAGATCGGCATCGCCGCCGGTGCCGGCCATCTGGAAGAGGTAGCTGCCGGGGGCGAGCGTCGGAGTGACATAGCGCAGCTCCTTGCTCTTCGCCACCGTCGTAGATTCATTCAGGCCGGCCCACGGCGCGGGGGTGCCGCCGCCGCCGTTGTTGGGATAGCCGGGGACATAGACGTTGTCCTGCTCGCCCGTGACCAGCACGACCTGCGAGCGGTCGATCGCGCGGAACATCTGCTCGTAGGTGACCGGATTGTCGCGGTCGAGCAGCCCGCGCAGCATCGCCATCGTCGCGGCGGAGTCGGAGGCGAAATAGGCCGGCATCGCGTTGGTGACAATCTCCATGTACTTCGTGCCGCTCGGGTCATCGGGATTGAGGGCGGCGCGGGTCTCGGCCAGCGAGCCGTCGACGTAGGCGTAGGTGTCACAGCCATTCATGAAGACAATGGCGTATTGCTTGGCGACGAACTTGCCGCGCTTGGCCAGCGCGCGCACGTTCTGGCCGAGGCCGGCGTGGCCGTTGTAGACGATCAGGTCGGCGCGGGTGGAGAGCTGCTCGTAGCGGGTGTAGAACGAGGGCGGCGCGGTGCTCACCTTGTCGACCAGCAGCGCATTGACCTGGATCGTCCGGCCGCCCGGGAGCATCGCGCGGAAGGAGACATCGGGGGCGGCGATGCCGGGCGCAACGGGAATCATCGCCGGCGTGGTCACCGTCTGGTAGCTGGCGAGCGCGCTCTTCACGGCCGCGACGAATTCATTGTAGGCCGAGATGCCGGCGTCGCTGGCGGTGGTGGCGCCGTCCTCGTACTTGCCGAAGACCGCGACCACATTCAGCGCATTGTCCTCCCACACCTTGTGGTATTCGGGAAACTTGCCGGTGGTGTTGACCTTGCTCACCGTGACCGCGGCGACGGTCTTGACCACCTCGGCGTCGGCGAGCGCGCAGCCGCCCTGCTTCGGACGGTAGTAGTACCACATGCTGCCCGAATCGACCTCGTGGGCGCCCCAGTCGACGCAGCTCGCCTTGTACTTCGCGGTGAAGGCCAGGGTGCCCTCGTAGCTCACGTCGCGCGGGAGGGTGAAGTCGTAGAGCGGCGGCAGGTTGGTCTTCGAGCCCCAGGCGACTGGCATCTTCGCGTGGTAGGCGACCCGGCTCTTGCCGCCCCCGGCGGCGGTGATCTGGATGTTGCTCACATCGAGGCGGTCGAGGCGGCCGACGGCGCGGTCTCCGTTCAGGTGGCCGATGGTGTAGAGGAGCTGATCCTGGATCACGGCGCGCGCGCTCGACTGGGTGGCATAGCTGGTGAGGAGCTCGCCGTCCCACTCGAAGTCGAGGATGGTCGCCTCGACGCTGGAGTCGGCCTTGCCATCGCCGTCGACGTCGTCGGCCTTCTCGAACTCGTCGGCGATCGGGGGCGCCATGCAGCCGGCGAGTCCGCCGCCGATCAGGCTGAAGGAGAGCAGGGTGGACACGAGGGTCGGGTTGGTTCGCATGGCCGCCCCGCAAAGCAACCGGCAGGCCAGGCGAAAATACCAATAGTTTCGGGACATGAGGTGGTATCGGTGGGGACAGATCACCCCTGAAGCGGCTGATCGAGTAGCCACCCCAGCGTCGCTCACGCCTGCAGGTATTTGAATTTACTTGTCTCCGCCAGTGGGCTAGGCTGGCGTGCCCTTTGCTGAACGCGCCGGGCAACCCTGGAGGCCTTTGATGCGCTACGGAATGCTCCTTCGCAAGGCAGTCGTTCTCTCGCTGTCAGTGGTCGTCGCCGGCTGCGGCACCGTGGAGGTCGATGGCGCGAATCCGTTCCTGGAAGATCAATCGAACGAAGGAAAAGAGGACACCGGCTACCTGAACCCGGATGGCGTCGAGGTCGAGGTCGATCTCGAGGGCGACGTTGTGGGGCCGACCTATCGTCTCCCCGACGCCCCGGCCGAGATCGGTCAGTTCGCGCTCACCTACCTCCGCCATCGCAAGGAGATGTATCTGGAGTCGCTGGCCGAGGACGCCACCTCGGATGCGCGCGCGGAGTGGCTGGTCAATGGCAAATGGTACACCGCGGCCGAGGTGGGCAAGGTCCCCGGCGCGGTGCTCAAGCACTTCCGGCTGCGCGGGGTCAACACGGTGCTCCTGTTCGACGCCGCCAAGGGCGCCACCGTCGGCAAGACGTTCACCGCCAAGGTGCCGCTCAAGCCGTTCACGATCATGACCGACGCGGGCGACAAGTGCGCCGACTCCAATGACCACATCACGCTCTCGCAGTCGGTCTACTGGTATCGCTGGGACCCCGACCACGCCGGTTGCAACGCGGCGACGCAGGACCTGAAAATCACGCTCTCGAAGGTGATGGCCAAGGGAAAGACCACCTACCTCGAATACGACCGGCTCACCAAGGACAAGAAGGTGACCGCGGTGATTCTCTTCGGGCAGATTGGCGACGGCGCGATCTCCGACACCGACACCGGGATGCTCGGCTTCCGGCAGATGCAGGGCTGGCTGAAGGCGGCCGGCTTCAAGGAGGCGACGGTGGCGATCGGAAAGCGCTTCACCAAGGCGGTCGCGGGCAATACCGTCGAGATCGACCTCTATTCGCCGCACGAGTTCTCGGGATTGGGCGATTTCGGCCATTTCGGGAACTTCCAGAAAGCGCTCTCGGAGCACGAGATCGTGGTCTACGACGGCCACAGCATGCTCGGCGCGAGCGATTTCTGGGCGCGCCCGAACTACAATCAGGAATACCAGATCTTCCTCTACGGCGGCTGCCTCGGCTACGAGTACTACGTGCGGCCGATCGTCGACGGAAAGAAGGGATGGCAGAACGTCGACATCGTGTCGAGCGTGATCGAGGTGTCGGTGGGCGCCAACGAGTTCGCCGGGCCGGTCCTGGCCAAGCTCCTGTGGGCGCTCGACCACGGCAATCGCGCCTCGTGGCGGCAGATGCTCACCGCGATCCGCACCCGGGTGGGCGATTCCACCTTCGGAGCGAGCGGCGTGCGCGACAACTGCTATTCGCCGTACGGCCGGCTCTGCCCGTAACCTCCCGCGAACCCTCCTAATAGAACCGCACCCCGTCGAGCCAGAGGGTGCAGTTGCCCTTGCCGGTGCCGCGCTCCGGATCGACGTGGATCTCGATCCAGCGCACATGGGCCGGGTCGAAGTTCTTCGCGTCGGTGGACTTCCAGCCGGTGCCGCCCGCGACCGGGAGCTTCAGCTCGATGTAGCCGGTGCCCGACTGCGGGACATGGTTGGCGGCGGGATCGAGGCGCCGGGAGCCGCCGTTGGCGCTGCACAGCACCACCGTCGGGCCGGCCGGGATCCAGCCGCCGTAGCCCTGGGGCAGCGCGCCGTCGAGCCAGAGCGCGAGGCCGGTGTACTTGGCGAGGTTCCAGTCGGCGTTGCGCGCCTTCGGGTGGAGGGCCTGGAAGAACTTCGAGCCGTCAGGGCCGTAGAGGACGCGCACCGCCTGCTGGCCGACCTTCACCTTGCCGGCGTCGGCGATCAGCATCACCCGGCCGCGCTGGACCGGGTTGCAGGGCTCGATCTCGTCGGTCTGCGACTCGCCGACGTCCCAGGTGGCGGCGATGTCCTCGGCCAGATCGGTGAGCTGCATCGGCGCCCCGGCAAGGTCAGGGGAGGCGGCCAGATCGAAGCCGCTCGGGAGGGCGCCATCGTCGCTGGCGGCGTCGGGAAGGGGGTTCGTCGCGCCATCGCGGGACGCGGGTCCGGCATCCCCCGGCCCCTCCAGCCCGGGGAAGAGCACGGAGGCGCACCCCGCCAGCGCGAGGGCCATGGCCGGGTTCACGAGCACGCGATGTACGAACGGGCCCACGGGAGCATTCTAGACCAATCGCGGGCCCACGGATCGCGCCCTGCGCGCTCCCGCGATTTGACAGCCCACGGCCGCGCACCGAAAGTAACGCGATGCGGAACGACGGGCGGCGCCGATGAAGCAGCGTCGCGCGCGCCGGATCGCGCTCGGGCTCCTCGCTCCGATGATCGTCGCGGCGGTCTGGGCGGTGCTGATCGAGCCCGACCGGCTGGTGGTGAAGCACGCCCGGATCGCCGTCGCTGGAGCGCCGCCATGGGGACACCCACCGGTCCCCGGAGGTGCGCAGGCGCTTCGAGCAGGAGGCCCTGGTCGCGGCGGTGGTGGGGAGCCACCGGATCTCTACCTGCTCGAGGTGTGCACGGAGGTGACCTGCAAGCTCCCCGGGACGACCTGCTTCGACGACGGCAACTGCCGCGACGAGCGCCGCGACGATCTGCCGCCCTTCGTTCCGGATGCGGGCCTGCCCGACTTCTCAGCGCCCGGGAAGGACGCGGCGGCCGATCTGAGCGGTTTCAGCTGACCCGCACCCTCCGCGCCGAGCCGGTCAGTGAGGCGATCTTCGAGGGCGCCGAGGAGCTGCTCGGGCGCCTCGACCTGCCGGAGGAGGCGCTCTCCAACCTCGCGCAGCTGTCCGGCGTCGAGGAGGATCAGCTCCGCTGCGCCGCTGGATGGGCGGCGCGCGTCGAGGTCGCGGGGACGATCCTGCTCGCGCGCGGCGACCGGGCGCGCTGGGCGATCTACGCGCCGCCGGGGGACGACGACCCGGACGCGATGGGCGCTGCGCGCAAGCTCCACGGTCTCCTGGGCGAGCAGTCCGAGGGATGGGATCTCGACCGCTGAGCACGGGAGGAGCGTCAGGTCCGCCGCGGCCGCCAGCCGGAGTCGTCGAGGGTGATGCGGCCTTGCGCGTCGAACACCACGCCCTCCGCCTCGAGGCGCAGGCGCTGGATCGCTGCACCGGTCGGGTCGAGGATCGACACCGCGGCGCGCCCCCGCCGGCGGGCGCCGAGCACGCGGTGCCAGGGGACGTCGTGGTCGGTCTCGCGCAGCGCGGCGAGGGCGTAGCCGACGTGACGGGCCGAGCGTGGCCGGCCGGCGAGGATCGCTATGTCACCGTAGGTGCTCACCTTTCCTCGCGGGATGCGCCGCACAATCTGGTAATAGCGGGCCCACCCGACGGGGGCGCGGGGTCGACTCACTCCGCCGCCAGCTCCGCCATCAACCGCACCGCCTCGATCTGCGCAGTGGCCACGATCATCGTCCCCACCTGCGACTGCTTCCACACCGCGAAGCGCTCCCGGATCCGCTCGGGCGGCCCGCACAGGTAGACCGCGTCGACCAGCGCATCCGGCACCGCGGCGATCGCCTCGCCCTTGCGCCCCGCGAGGTAGAGGTCCTGGATCTTCACCGCCGCCTCCTCGAAGCCGACCTTGCGAATGTACTGGTTGTAGAAGTTCTTGTCGCGCGCGCCCATCCCGCCAATGTAGAGCGCGAGGTTGAACTTGAGCGGCCCGCGGCACGCGTCGAGATCCTTCCCGACCACCACCGCCACCGTCGGTGCGATATCGAAATTGGCGAGCCCCTTGCCGCCGCCGGCCCGGGCGAAGCCCTCGCGCAGGTTGGCCTCGATCACCTCGAACCGCTCGGGGTGCATGCACACCAGCAGGAGCCCGTCGGCGATCTCGGCGGCCAGCGCCTGGCTCTTCGGCGCCATCGAACCGGTGTAGATCGGGATGCCCGTGCGTGCGTGGAGGATGCTCTTGAGGGGCTTGCCGAGGCCGGTCGCGCCCGCGCCACGATAGGGAATCTGGTAGCGCTCACCGGCGAACTCGAGCGGCTTCTCGCGAGCCAGGATCAGCCGCACGATCGCGATGTACTCGCGCAGCCAGGTGAGCGGCTTGTCGAAGGGCACGCCGTGCCACCCCTCCACCACCTGCGGCCCCGACGTGCCGAGCCCGAGGAGGAAGCGCCCGCCGGAGAGCGCATCGAGGGTCATCGCGGTCATCGCGGTGCAGGCCGGCGAGCGCCCCGGGAGCTGCATGATCCCGGTGCCGAGCTTGATCCGCGAGGTCTTCGCGGCGACGAATGCGAGCGGCGACACAGCGTCGGAGCCCCACGCCTCGGCGGTCCACACGGAATGGTAGCCGAGCTTCTCGGCCTCGAGGATCAGGTCGAGCGGAATGGAGACCTCGGCGCCGGAGTAGCCCATCATCAGACCAAGTCGCATCGCGATCCTCCCGGGAGTGGGCACCGAGCATATACTCGATCGGAGAGAGGCAGCGAATGGCACCGCCGTCCTGCGCCCGGAAGGGCTTCACGCTTGTCGAGCTGATGATCGCCGTGGCGATCATCGGGCTGCTCGCGTCGATCGCCATTCCCTCGTTCAGCCGCTACATCCGGCGCAGCAAGACCACCGAGGCGGCGCTGAACATCCGCAAGATGTTTGACGCCGCGGTGGCCTACCACTCCTCGGAACATGCCGACTCGGCGGGAATCCTGATCAAGCGGACCTGGCCGCTCAGCCCGATCGTCGGCTTCACGCCCGCCACCACGGTCTGCTGCGGCTCGCCGGGCCAGAAGTGCGCGCCGAACCCCGCCATCTGGCAGGTGCCGATCTGGCAGGCCCTGCTCTTCTCCGTCGACGACCCGCACTACTACTCCTACTGGTTCAGCGGCATCAACTTCGGCGCCGGCGACACGCCGGGGGATCAGTTCATGGTGGAGGCGGTGGGCGACCTCGACTGCGACACCGATCTCGCCCGCTTCCGGCGGTTCGCAGTGGTCAACGCGAATCGCGACCTCTTCGGCGGTGGCGCGCTGTACACCATCGACGAGCTCGAGTAGCCGTCAGGCGCGGCGGATCGCGCGCGACGAGAGGCGCAGGAAGCGCGCGGTGAGCCCGATGGCGACGGCGGTGAGGCCCGCGGTGAGGCCCCACCACAGCCCCGGCGCGCCCATCCCGGCGCCGAAGCCGAGCCCGATCGCGATCGGCAGGCCGATGCCGTAGTGGCAGATCACGTTGGCGATCAGGGAGACGCGCGTGTCGCCCGCGCCGCGCAGCGCGCCCGCCGCGACCGCCTGCGTGCCATCGGAGATCTGGAACACCGCGGCGATCATCACCAGCGGGACGGCCGCCGCGATCACCCCGCTGTCGTCGGTGAGCAGGCGCGCGAGAGCTCCCGGCAGGAGCAGAAACACCAGCGCCGAGCAGGACATGAAGGCGGCCGCCGAAACCAGCCCGAGCTGGCCCGATCGCCGCGCCCCGGGCGTGTCACCCTGCCCGATGTGCAGACCGACCCGCACCGAGGTGGCCGCCCCGATGCCGAGGGAGACGCAGAAGCTCAGGCTGGCGAGGGTGATCGCCACCTGGTGCCCCGCCGCGGCGCGTGCGCTCATCCGCCCCGCCAGCACTCCCGCGAGCGCGAACACGCCGACTTCGGCGAGGAATTGCAGGCCGAGCGGAAACCCGAACGAGAGGATCCTGGCCTGCAGCGCAGGGTCGGAGCGCCGGACACCGCGTTCGGTGGGGCCGTGGAGCGCGCGGATCGCGAACCCGAGGAACGCCACCAAGAAAACCAGCGCCACCGTCGAGGAGATGCCGCTCCCGATCACGCCAAGCGCCGGCAGCCCGCAAGCCGGGAGACCGAGCCGGACGAGCGTCTGATCGCCGTAGATGAGGAGCGCGTTGCCGATGAAGTTGATCCCGTTCGAGAGCACCGTCCCGAGGAGGATCGCCCGCGTCGCGCCGCGCGCCTGGAGGTAGCTCCGCTGCGCCGCGAAGAGCAGGAACGGGATCGCGCTCGGCGCCCGGCCGAGGACGAAGCGCTGCGCCTCGTGCGCGGTGGCGGCGTCGACGCCGGCGAAAGGGAGCGCGTAGGGCGCGATCGCCGAGAGGACGGCGAGCGGCAGGCCCAGCATCACCGCCACGCGCAGGCCCTGGCCAAGCAGCCTTCGCGCGCGCTCGTCCTCCCCGGCGCCGAGCGCCTGCGACACCAGCGGATCCATCCCGAGCACGCAGCCGAAGCCGAGGATGGTGAGCGTGAAGAAGATCCCGTTCCCGATCGCCACCCCGGCGAGGGCCTCGGCGCCGAGCCGGCCGACCATCGCCGTGTCGACGAAGCTCATCATCTGGTTGCCGGCGTGGCCTGCCGCGAGCGGGAGGGCGAGGCGCCACAGCGCGCGCAGCTCGCGCCGCCTCCCGCCGGTGGCCGCAGCGTCGGGGAGCGATGCGGACATCAGAAGGCGAAGGGAACGAGCGCCCGCCGCTCCCGGGGGTAGTCGGCGAACTTCGAGCGGTACCAGCGATGGTGGGCGAACGCGCGCGGCACCAGGTTGGCGGCGGTCCACACCGCGAACACCAGCCCCGGGAGCGCCCAGGTGGCGAGCGCGAAGCCGGTCCACTCGACGATCTCGCCGAAGTAGTTCGGGCAGGTGATGAAGCGGTAGAGCCCACCCTCGGGGATCGTGTAGCCGGTCTCACCTGGCTTGCGGAGGTGGAGGAGCACCCAGTCGGCGTGGAAGTTGATCGCGAAGCCGGCGACGAACAGCAGCCCACCGACGAGAAAGCGCGGATCGACCAGCCACGCAGCGCCGTAGCCGGGCGAGAGGTGGCCGAGCCAGCGCCCGTTGACGTAGCCGTTCAGCGACGTGAACAGCAGCCCGCTGCCCATCACCAGGAGCGGCATCCGGTGCCGGCTGCGCAGGCGAAACGGGAAGACGAAGGCGCGGTGCAGATAGTGGATCTCCCACAGCGCGAACAGGATCAAGAGCGGCGCGCCTGCGGCCCCCAGGAGCGGCCGATCGCCGAGCAGGACGCAGCCGCCGAAGACCAGCGCCGAGGGCGCCTCCATGAGGATCCACCCGAGCGTGTTGTCGACGGTGGGTCCCTTCGCTGCGCCGCCGTGTCGGCCGTAGGGCGCGGCGCTGAGAAACAGGTACGGGCACACCACCGCAGCGACCGCCAGGAGGCCATAGAGGAGCCCGCGGTGAAGGGTCGCCTCATCCATCGGAGCCCGCCCCCTCCTTCGCCGGGGGCCCATCGGCCACAGCCTGGCGGCGCTCGGTGAACCAGCGGAACGTGTCGGCGAGCGTCTCCTCGAGCGGGCGCACGCGGTAGTCGAGCTCGCGGGCGGCCTTCTCGTGGCTGATCTCCCTGTGCTCGCGGAGCGCCTTCAGCGACGCGGAGGTGAAGCGCGGCGAGGTGCGCATGGCGCGGCTCCAGGCGGTGGCGAAGGGGGCGCCGGCCCGGGCCAGCCACATCGGGCAGACAAAGCGCGGCGGACGCACCCCGGTGGCCTCTTGCACCAGCGACGCCAGATCGGAGAGCGATCGCCACTTCCCGGAGAGCAGGTAGCGCTCGCCCTTCCTGCCACGCTCGGCGGCGGCGATCGCCCCGGCGGCCACGTCACGCGCATCGACCCAGTCGAAGCCGCCGTCGACCAGCGCGGGGAGCCGGCGGCCCAGGAGGTCGAGCAGCATCGTCCCGACCGCCGAGGGCTTGTAGTCGTGCGGGCCGATCACCGCGGTGGGGTTGACGATCACCGCGTCCAGCCCCTCGGCCACCGCGGCGTGGACCTCGCGCTCCGACTGCGCCTTCGAGCGATCGTAGGGCGTGGTCCCCGGGCCGCCCTCGTTCAGCGCGCGCGTCTCGTCGACCACCGCCGCGTGGGGCAGCGGCGAGAGCGCGTGGATCGAGCTGAAGTGGACCAGCCGACGCACCCGCGCGTCGCGGCACGCCGCGAGAACGTTCTTCGTCCCGCCGATGTTGTTCCGCTCGACCGAGAGATCCTCCAGCCCGCCGATCGCGATCTGCGCCGCGAGGTGGAACACCAGCTCCGCGCCGTCGACGACCTCGCGCACCGGCTTCGGATCGAGGATGTCGCCCTTGACCTGCTCCACGCCGAGGCCGTCGAGCGAGCGGTGGTCCTCCCGCACCAGCACCCGCACCTGGTCGCCGCGGGCGCACAGCGCGCGCAGGAGGTTCCCGCCAATGTGCCCGGATCCACCGGTAACCGCGATTTTCATGTTCTTCCCTCTGAGCCTGGCTGATCCGCGGAAGCCGGCTCCGCAGCGTCATGGCGAAGCGCGTCCAGCGCGATCGGGATCGGGCACGGGAGTCTAGAGGAAGGGCCGCCAGGGGTCAACGCGCCGACGTGCCGACGTCGTGCCGACGGGGCGAGGGGCTGGCCGATCCGGGCTCCGGATCCACGACCTTCTCCCCGGGCGACCGATCCGATATCCTGATCCGATGATGTCTCCTGGCCTTGCCTTCCGAGCCCTCCTCCTCGCCTCGACCGCGATGGGTGCCTTCGGGTGCTCCCCCGATGGCCTGAACGTGCTTCCCGCGGCGCCGTCTCTCGCGGCGGGGTTGACCGTCCGTCTCTCGGCGGCGCGCGCCCGCGGCGGCATGGCCGAGATGACCTTCCTCGATCCCGCCAAGGTGGCCTGGACGGTGGCCGACCCGTCGCTGGCGAAGGTCGACGCGGAGGGCGTGGTGACCGCGCTCCGCCCCGGCATGGTCGCCGTCACCGCCGCCTTCGAGGGGCTCTCCGGCACCGCCACGCTGACCATCACCGAGGCCCAGCTTCGCACCATCGCGATCGATCCCCCGGCGGCCGTCGTCCCCCGCGGCCTCACGCAGACCTTCGTCGCCACCGGCTTCTTCAGCGACGGCAGCAGGCGCGAGAAGCTGGCGGTCACCTGGTCCTCCTCGTCCGCCGAGGTCGCGCCGATCGGACCCGGCGGCATCGCGAGCGCCAAGGAGTTCGGCCAGGTGATCATCACCGCCAGCGTCGGAACGCCCCCCACCGACGGTGGGATGGGTGACGGCGTGAGCGCCCGGGCCGCGCTCGCGGTCAGCCCCGCCGATCTCGTCTCGCTCGAGATCGCGCCTGCCAAGCCGAGCGTACCGGTCGGCACCACCATCCAGTTCACCGCGACCGGCGTGTTCACCGACGCGACGAAGATCGACATGACCAGCCTCGTGACCTGGGACGCCGACGACCCGAAGCTGGTCAAGTTCGCCAACGTGCCCGGCCTGCGCGGCCTCGCCACCACCCTCGCCCTCGGCCCGACGCGCGTCACCGCGGTCCGCGGGATGATCAAGGGGCTCACCGAGATCACCGTCTCCGATGCCAAGCTGAAGGCGATCCAGGTGACGCCCGCCGCGCCGGCGATCGCCCGCGGCACCACCCGCCAGCTCACCGCCACCGGCCTGTTCTCCGACGGCAGCACCTCCGATCTCACGATGCAGGCGAGCTGGACCTCCTCGAACGTGGCGCTGCTCACCGTCGGCGACATGGGTCCCAAGGCCGGCCTCGCGCTGGGCGTGGCGCCGGGCCAGGCGAAGGTGAGCGCGACGCTCCAGGGCGTCACCGGCGAGACCACCGCGACGGTCACCGATCCCACCCTCATCTCCCTCGCGATCACTCCCCCCAACATGGTGATCGCCCGCGGGACCAGCGTCGGGCTGCAGGCGATCGGCACCTACTCCGACAACTCGAACCAGAACCTGACCTCGGTGGTGATGTGGTCCTCCTCGGAGCAGGCGGTGGCGACGGTGTCGAACGCCCTCGGCGCGCAGGGCCTCGCAGGCGGCGTGGCCAAGGGCACCTCCACGATCAGCGCGCTCTTCGCCGGCGTCACCGGCACCACCAGCCTCACCATCAGCGACGCCGCGCTGGTCACCATCTCCGTGACCCCGATCAACGCCACGCTCTCGAAGGGCAGCATCCTCGCCTTCACCGCCACCGGCACCTACTCCGACAAGTCGACCCAGGATCTCACCACGCAGGTCCTCTGGACCTCGTCCACCCCGGCCGCAGCGACGGTCTCGAACGCCCAGGGGGCGGCAGGCGCGGTGACCGCGGTGGCCAAGGGGCAGTCGGTGATCAAGGCCGCGATGGGTAACGTGAGCGGCTCCACCACCCTCTTCGTCAGCGACGCCACCCTCCTCGCGATCAACCTCTCGCCCACCAACCCGACGCTGGCCAAGGGCTCGTCGTTCGCGTTCCAGGCGGTCGGCACCTACTCCGATCAGTCGACGCAGGATCTCACCTCGGCCGTCACCTGGACCTCGTCGAGCGCGCCGGTGGCGACGGTGTCGAACGCGCAGGGGAGCCGCGGCCTGGTCACCACCATCGCCAAGGGGCAGGCGACGATCACCGGGAAGCTGCTGGCGGTGAGCGGCACGACGATCGTGACGGTGAGCGACGCGGCCCTGGTCTCGATCAGCGTCACCCCGGGCGCGCCGGTGATCGCCAAAGGGACCAAGGTCGACTTCATCGCCACCGGGACCTACTCCGACAAGACCACCCAGGACCTCACCCAGACCGCGAGCTGGACCAGCTCCGACGGCAAGGTGCTCTCGGTGTCGAACGCGATGGGCAGCGCGGGCTCGGCCACCGGCGTCGCCAAGGGGCAGGCCAACATCACCGCCGCCGTCGGCGCGGTGAGCGGATTGACCAAGGTCGTGGTCAGCGACGCGACGCTGACGTCGATCGCGATCACCCCGCCGGTGGTGACGATCGCCAAGGGCACCACCATCCTCCTGGTGGCCACCGGGAGCTACTCCGACAAGTCCACCCAGGATCTCACCTCGCTGGTCTCTTGGGCCTCCTCGGACAGCGACGTCGCGGCGGTCTCGAACGCGCCGGGCGCCCGGGGCAGCGTCAAGGCGGTGCAGAAGGGCTCGGTCACGATCAGCGCCAGCCTCGGCGGCGTGACCGGCAACGCCACCGTCAACATCTCCGACGCCAAGCTGGTCGCCCTGACCATCACCCCGAGCGCGCCGACGCTGGCGAAGGGCACCGGGCTCCAGCTCAACGCATACGGAACCTACTCGGATCAGAGCAGCCAGGATGTGACCACCACGGTCGCCTGGTCGAGCTCCAACGCCGGCGTGGCGACGGTCTCGAACGCCAACGGCTCGATCGGGATCGCCAGCGGAGTCGCCGGCGGGCAGACCACCATCACCGCCGCCCTCGACGGGGTGAAGGGGACGGTGATCCTGTCGGTCAACAGCGCGGCGCTGCAAGCGCTCTCGCTCAGCCCCACCAACCCGACCATCGCCAAGGGCACCACCCGCCAGTTCGTGGCCACCGGAACCTACACCGACAAGTCGACCCAGGATCTCACGTCGCTGGTCGCGTGGTCCTCGTCGGACCTGAAGGTGGCGACGGTGTCGAACGCGGGCGGAACGCGCGGCCTCGCCGACGGCGTGGCGCAGGGCATGGCGACGATCAGCGCCGCCCTCCAGGGGGTCACCGGAACCACCGTCCTCACCGTCAGCGACGCGACCCTGGTGGCGCTGGCGATCACCCCCACCACCCCGGCGATCGCCAAGGGCACCACCAAGCAGCTCACCGCCACCGGGATCTACTCCGACAAGTCGACCCAGGATCTCACCGCGCTGGTGAGCTGGACGACCTCGAACGGGATGGTCGCGTCGATCTCCAGCGCCCAGGGAAGCGAGGGGCTCGCCACCGGTCTCGCCAAGGGGCAGACCACCATCGGCGCGAACCTCCAGGGCGTGACCGGCTCGACGGTCCTGACCATCACCGACGCCACGCTGGTCGCGATCGGCGTCGACCCGGAGAAGCCGGTGATCGCGAAGGGCACGCTGATCCAGTTTGTCGCGACCGGCACCTACTCCGACCTGACCACCCAGGACGTGACGTCGCTGGTGAGCTGGGCCTCGTCGAACGCGAACGTGGCGGCGGTCTCGAACGGCGGGGGCAGCCGGGGCCTCGCCACCGCGCTGATCGCGGGCGCGACCACCATCTCGGCCAGCCTCGGCGGGGTCACCGGATCGACCTCGCTCACCGTGTCGAGCGCGGTCCTCGCGTCGATCACCGTCACGCCGGTGGCCGTGGCGATCGCCAAGGGCTCGACGATCGAGTTCCGCGCCACCGGCACCTTCTCCGACAAGTCGAGCCAGGACATCACCGGCACCGTGACCTGGAGCTCCTCCGACGGCGCGGTGGCGACGGTGGACAGCGGTGGGAGCACCCCCGGGCGCGCCACCGGCATCGCCAAGGGCCAGACCACGATCAGCGCGACCCAGAGCATGATCAGCGGCAGCACCGGCCTCGCGGTCACCGACGCGACCCTCGCCACGCTGGCGGTCACGCCGGTGAGCCCGCTCCTCGCCAAGGGCACCACCATGCAGTTCGTGGCGATCGGCACCTACTCCGACAGCACCACCCAGGACCTGACCTCGTCGGTGACCTGGACCTCGTCGAACCTCGCGATCGCGACGATCTCGAACGTCCTGGGAAGCCGCGGGCTCACCTCCGGCGTCGGCGTGGGCGCGGTGACCATCGCGGCCGGCCTCGGCAACATCAGCGGTTCGACCGTCCTGACCGTCACCAACGCCACCCTGACCTCGATCTCCGTCGAGCCCGCCACTCCGGCGCTCGCCAAGGGGACCAGCGTCCAGTTCACGGCGACCGCGCTCTACTCCGACCAGACCACCCAGGACGTGACCAGCAAGGTGACCTGGGCCTCGTCGGACAAGGGGGTCGCGGTGGTGTCGAACGGCGCCGGCACGGAGGGGTTCGCCAGCGCGCTCGCCAAGGGCCAGTCGAAGGTCACCGCCACGCTGACCGGAGTCATCGGCTCGATCACGCTCACCGTCACCGACGCGACCCTGGTCAGCATCACGGTGACGCCGCCCAACCCGACGAACCCGAAAGGAACCACCCGCCAGTTCGGCGCCAGCGGCAAGTACTCCGACGGCAGCACCCAGGATCTCACGACGCTCGCCACCTGGGTCTCCTCCACCCCCGCGGTGGTGGCGATCTCCAACACCCAGGGCACGCGCGGGCTGGCGAGCGCGCTCACGGCGGGCACCGCGACGATCGCCGCCAGCCTCGGCGACACCACCAGCGGCTCCACCACGATGACCGTCACCAACGCGACCCTGAAGACGATCTCGATCGGGCCGGCCAACGCGACCATCGCCAAGGCGACCCAGCTCTACCTCACCGCCACCGGCACCTACTCCGATGGCTCGCAGCTGGTGATCACCTCCGCGGTGACCTGGGCCTCCAGCAACAACAACACCGCCGTGATCAGCAACGCGCCGGGCGAGGAGGGGCTGGCCACCGGCGTCGCGGCGGGCGCGATCACCGTCACCGCCACCCAGACCGGAATCAACGGCACGACGATGCTCACCGTCACCAACGCCACCCTCAGCAGCATCGCGGTCACGCCCGCCGCCCAGACCATCGTCAAGGGGGCGACGCTCCAGTTCACGGCGATCGGAACGTTCTCGTCGGGTCCGACCCAGGACCTGACCAAGCAGGTCACCTGGGACTCCAGCGACTCCGCGATCGCCTCGATCAGCAACCAGACGCTCGACAAGGGCCTCGCCACCGCGGTCGGGAGCGGGACCGCGAACATCAGCGCGTCGCTGCTCGCGAAGACGGCGACGGTCACCCTCAAGGTGCCGTAGGACGGCGCCTACTTGATCGCGATCGCCTCGGCGGACGACTTGAACCTGAGCCACAGCACGCCGGTCGCGGCGTCGTGGAACGCTCCCTCCGGCGCCGCCTGCCAGGCCGCCAGCGACGGGAGGAAGGGCAGCGAGGCGCCCCCATTGCGCGTCGCCTGCTTCGGCGGAGGCGCCCCGGTCAACGACCACAGGATCTCGACCGAGAACCGGCGCTCGCGCGGCGTGGCGGTGACGGAGAACGTCATCCCGGCCGCCGATGCGTCGCTCTCGAAGCGCGTCCCGTCGTGGAGCGCGAAGGCGCTCTTGCCCTCGGGAAACACCCGCGCCAGAAGCTCGCCCGCGCGCGCCTCCATCGTCACCACCTGCGGATCGCCTGCCGGCCCGAGGGTGTCGACGTCCTCGGGCAGCAGCGGCACGATCGCGCCGGCGCGGGCGAACAGCGGCAACAGGTCGAGGGGCGCGTCCACCGCGACCGTCTTCGGGCCGGTGATCACCTGGCGCGTGAACCAGTGTACCCAGCGCCCCTTGGGCAGCGCCACCATCCGGCTGCGGGCGTTCTCGACCACCGGCGCGACCAGGAGATCGTCCCCGAAGAAATACTGGTTTGGCATCGCCGCCAGCGCGGCGTCGTCCGGGAACATCAGCGCCGGGGCGCGCAGGATCGGCGTTCCATCGTCGCTGTTGCGCTTCACGTAGGTGTAGAGGTAGGGGAACAGCGCGGTGTGCAGCCGCGCGTAGCGGCGGTAGATGTCGAGCAGTTCCTGATCGAAGTCGCCCTGCGTGAAGTCCCACGGGTTGTGGCTCTCGCCGCCCCCGCCCAGCTGCATGATCGTCGAGAGGGCGCCGAACTCGATCCAGCGCGCCAGCGCCTCCTTCTTCGGCAGGCCGTGGCGGAAGCCGCCGATGTCGGAGCCGAAGTGCGGGTGCGCCGACGCGGCGAGGCTGACCGCTGCGTTGACCGCGGCGGGGAGGCCACCGACGTGCACCTTGCCGCCGTCGGCGCCCTCCTGGCGGTGGGTCTCGAAGCCGTTGCAGAGATCGCCCGGCCACACGCTGCTGGCGTACCGCGCGTCGGTGGCGTCGCCCGAGCGAACGATCAGGAAGCCGGGGGCGCCCGCCTCGATCAGCGCCTCCTGGTGTGCCTTGTGGAACAGCTCGTGGTGGACCGCATGCTGCGTTGCAGCAGTGCTGCCGTCGGCGAAGCGGAAGTCGGGGCGCTGGCTCCCGATCGCGGCGACGATGTACTCGTCCCAGTCGAGCTTGTAGCCGACCACGCCGAGGTCGGTGGTGCGCTTGACCAGCGACTTCCAGAAGGCGAAGGCGGCCGGATTGGTGAAGTCGAGCAGCGCGCCGCTCGAGTTGCGCCACGGGAAGAGGTAGGGCTGGCCGTCGCCGCCCTTGACGAAGAAGCCCTTGTCCGCGGCCTCGGTGTAAAGCCCGCCGGCGGGCGGCCCGACCATCCCGCACTGCACCTTGCGATCGTCGCTCTGGTTGATGAACGGGGCGGCCCAGGTGACCACCTGGAAGCCGAGCTTGTGGAGCTCGGCGATCATTCCCTTGGCATCGGGGAACTGGACCGGGTTGAAGGTGAAGTCGTTGAGCGCGGTCATCCACGGCGCGTCGATCCAGATCACGCTGCCCGGGAGCTTGAGCTTGCGGATGGTGCGCGCGTCATCGAGCACGATATCGGCGCCGGTGCGGGTGGCCTTGCACCCCTGCTCGCAGGGCACCGAGCAGGTGACGGGATCGTCGTTGCGCCATTGCTGCGGGCCGAACATCCAGGCCGGCCAGAGCGGCGGCAATCCCGCGTGGCGCTGCTGGCGGGCGATCGCGGCGAGCGGCGTGGCGGCGGTGAAGAGGTGGCCGCGAAGATCGCCGCCCACGACGGTGAGGCGGACCGCCGGGCCGCTCGCGGCCATGTCCGCGACCAGCGGCTCGCGGTTGTCGAGGAACAGCCCGTACGAGGCGGTGCTGACGTAGGAGGGCACCGGGACGTGCGCCTCGTTGTAGCCCGACTCGATCTCCAGATCGACCACGAAGCGGACATCGCGCACCTTGCCGCGCTGCTCGAAGGCGTCGAAGTATTCGCCGAGCCCGAAGTAGTGCTCGTCGTCGCGGGCGGCGAGGTTCAAGCGGACGTGGACCGCCTGCGACGCGGGGGAGGGCGTGAAGGCGAATGCGAAGCTCTCGCCCGCCTCGGGAGCGACGGTGAAAAGGACGGTGCGCGCGGGATCGTCGGTGGCCACGGTGAGCTGGTAGCCGCCCTCCTTCATCGCCGCGCCGGTCATGATCGTGAGCCGGTGGTAGGTCACCCCGCTGCTGTCGCTTCGGGGATCGAGATAGACCCTCGGCCCGTCGCTGCTCAGGCCGATCTCGACCGCCGGACCGAGGCGGTGATCGAGGGTCCGCGCCACGGTCTGGCCGGCGCGGCGCAGCTCCAGGCCGAACGGCTGCGCGTGGACGATCAGCGTGGCCTCCCCCGAAGCGAGCGTGACATCGGCGACGGCGACCGGGTCATTCGGCCCGCACCCGGCCACCGGGAGGAGGAGCAGCAGGAGACACATCGCGTGACGCATGACCGGACGATACCGCACCTCACCGGGTCTTCGGGTGGACCCACCGTGCCCGATGGCGCATCATCGCGTAGCCCTCATGCCCCCACCCTCCGCGCCCCCGCACTGTTCGCGGCCCTCACCGTCGCTGCGGGCGCCGGATGCGGCAACGACGCCATCGCGCGCCTGAACTACAAGGCGCTCACCCAGAGCCTCCGCAACATCCCGAAGGGCACCACCGACGCGCTGGCGAAGTTCGAGATCAAGAGCTGCAGCTCGGGAAATCCCTGCCGCACCTGGGAGAAGGCGATCAGCTGCCCCCTCAGCACCCGCTGCGTCGAAGGGGTCGGCTGCCGCTGACCCTCCCCATTTCACCCCGCCGGGTGTAACCTCTCCGCGCCAGGAGGCGTGCGTGCGGGTCCTGCTCCTCGAAGACGATCCCGCCGATGAGCGCCTTCTCCGGGCGCTCCTCTCCGCCGCGGGCTCCTTCGAGGTCGAGAGCGTCACGCGCCTCGACGCGGGACTTGCCCTCCTCGACCCCGGCGCCTTCGACGCCGTGCTGCTCAGCCTCGGGCTGGCGAGCGGCGCCGGACTGGCCGCGCTGCGGGCGGTGCGCGAGCGCGCTCCCCTGACCCCGGTGGTGGTCATGGATGCCGACGACAGCGACGAGGCGGCGGCCCAGGCGGTGCACGAGGGCGCGCAGGACCACGTGGTCAAGGACGCCACCATCGCCCGCCGCCTCCCGCGCGCGCTCCGCCACGCGGCCTGGCGCCAGCAGGCGCTGCTCGCCAGCGAGACCCGCTACCGGAGGCTCGCCGAGTCGAACCTGATCGGCGTCTTCGAGTCCCACGTCGACGGGCGTGTGCTCGACGCCAACGACGCCTACCTGCGCCTGATCGGCTACTCGCGCGGCGACCTCGCCGCCGGACGCATCCACTGGCGGGAGATGACGCCCCCCGAGTGGGCCGAATGCGACCGGCTCGCCATCGAGCAGCTCCTCGCGGCCGGGGTCGCCGCGCCGCGCGAGAAGGAGTACATCCGAAAAGACGGCAGCCGCGTGCCGATCCTCGTCGGTGCGGCCTCCCTGGACGCCGGCCGCGTGATCGGCGTGGTGCTCGATCTCAGCGAGCGCAAGCGCGCCGAGGAGCGGCTGCGCCAGCAGATGGATCTCTACGCCGGCCTGCTCGGCGCGCAGAGCGATCTCGGCGAGGGCGTGGTGCTCGCCGACGCCTGGACCGGCCAGGTGCTGTACGTCAACGACGCGCTGTGCGACCTCCACGGCCGCACCGCCGCGGAGCTCTCTGCCACGGTCTCGTTCTGGGAGGTGATCGCCCCCGAGGAGCCGCAGGCCCGGCGCGATGCCCTGCGCCGCGAGGCGAGCGGCGACCAGCGCTCGATCCTCCTGGAGACGGTGATCCCGAGGCGCGACGGGACGCGCGTCGACGTCGAGGTGGCGATCGAGCGCATCGACGGGCAGGGCGGGATCAAGTTGATCGCCCTGGTGCGCGACATCCGCGCCCGCAAGCGCGGCGAGGAGGAGCTCCGGGGCGCCCACGCCGAGCTCGAGCGGCGGGTCAGCGAGCGCACCGCGGAGCTGTCGCACGCCAACCACGACCTCACCCGCGAGCTGGCGGCCCGCAAGCGCATCGAGCGCGCGCTCCGCGAGAGCGAGGAGCGCTTCCGGCTGCTCGTCGAGGGCGTGCGCGACTACGCGATGGTGATGCTCAGCCCCGAGGGGCACGTCGCGAGCTGGAACCAGGGGCTGGAGCGCATCCACGGCTACCGCCCCGATGAGATCATCGGCCAGCACATCGCCCGCTGCTTCACCGACGAGGACGTCGCGGCGGGAAAACCCGCCGAAGAGCTGCGGGTGGCGGCCGATACCGGGCGCTGGGAGGAGGAGGGCTGGCGCGTGCGCAAGGACGGCGTGCGCTTCTGGGCCCACGTCGTCACCACCGCGCTGCGCGACGAGAGCGGCTCACTCCGTGGCTACTGCAAGGTCACCCGCGACATCACCGAGCGGCGCCGCGCCGAGGAGGAGCGCGCGCAGCTGCTGGTGCACGAGCAGGCCGCGCGGCGCGACGCGGAGGTGGCCAGCCGCACCAAGGACGAATTCCTCGCGATGCTCTCGCACGAGCTGCGCAGCCCGCTCACCCCGATGCTCGGCTGGACGCGCCTCCTCCGCGCCGGCACGCTCGCCCCGCCCGACGCCGAGCGCGCCCTGGAGAGCGTCGAGCGCAACGCGAAGTCCCTCGCCCAGCTGATCCAGGATCTGCTCGACGTGTCGCGGATCATCACCGGCAAGCTGCGCCTCGAGACGCGTCCGGTGGATCTCGAGTCGGTGATCGACGCGGCGATCGACTCGGTGCGCCTCGCCGCCGACGCCAAGCGGATCGCGATCGCCAGGACCCGCCAGGGAGGCGGCGTGGTCTCCGGCGACGCCGACCGGCTCCGGCAGGTGGTGTGGAACCTCCTCTCCAACGCGATCAAGTTCACCCCCGAGGGCGGGCGCGTCGAGGTGCGGCAGGGCGACCACCAGGGCCGCGTCCTGGTCCAGGTGATCGACAACGGCAGCGGCATCCCGGTGGCCTTCCTGCCGCACGTCTTCGAGCGCTTCCGCCAGGCCGACAACCAGCCGACGCGCTCCCACGGCGGCCTCGGCCTCGGGCTCGCCATCGTGCGCCACCTCGTCGAGCTGCACGGCGGGACGGTGCACGCGGAGAGCCCGGGCGAGGGGTGCGGCGCGGTGTTCACGGTCACCCTCCCCGCGGCGGAGCGGCTGCCCGATCGCGTCTCCCCCTCCCCCGACCCGGCCCCCGCCCCGGACGAGTACCCGTCGCTGGCGGGGCTGCAGATCCTGGTGCTCGACGACGAACCGGACGCGCGCGGGTTCGTCCGCGCGGTGCTCGAGCAGTGCGGCGCGGTGGTGACCGAGGCGGGCTCGGTGGCCGAGGCGCTGATAGCGTTCGCCGTGGCGCGCCCCGACGCCGTGGTCAGCGACATCGCGATGCCGGGCGAGGACGGCTACTCCTTCATCAAGAAGCTGCGCAGCCGCGAGACCTCGCAGGGCAGCCGCGTGCCCGCCGTCGCGCTCACCGCCCACGCGCGCGCCGAAGATCGCACCCGCGCCCTCAAGGCGGGCTTCCAGACCCACCTGCCGAAGCCGATCGATCCGTTGGAGCTGGCGCTGGTGGTGGCCCACCTCGTCGGCCGGGGGTAGAGCATCCTGCCCTGTGGGCCCCCTGTGGCCATCCTGTGCACCGCCTTGGCGCGGCGACGAAAAGGTGAACGGTTGCCGATTCCTGCGACAGGAACATCCGTTCAGCTAGAATGCAGTAGCGGCTCCACAGGCGGACGCCGCTTCATGCACCCGTGACCCCCAGCGAGCAAAGCGCCCCCTCCGTCAACCGCCGCGTCCTGCCCTGGAGCGAGGAGGCCGAGAAATCGGTCGTCGGCGGGGTCCTGGTCCATCCGAAGGCGTTCCATCAGGTCGCCGACGTGCTCGATTCGGAGGACTTCTACCACCCCGCCCACGCCGCGATCTTCCAGGCGATGTGCGACCTCGACCACACCGGCAAGCCGATCGATCCGATCACCATCGCCGAGCAGATGCGGACCTCGGAGACCTACCACAAGCTGCGCGCCTTCAACGGCGACGTCTACTTCTCCGAGCTCGCCTCGTCGGTGGTGACGATCGAGAACATCGCCTACCACGGCCGCACCGTGCGCGGGAAGGCCACCGCGCGCCGCCTGATCGAGGTCGCCCAGGAGATCGCCGCCAAGGGCTACGCCGACTACGGCGACACCGACGAGTACATCGACAGCGCGGAGCGCGCCATCTTCGAGATCTCGCAGCGCTCGCAGCGCCAGGGCTACGAGTCGATCAAGAAGGTCCTGAACGTCACGATCAAGGCGGTCGAGCAGCGCTACGACCGCAAGCAGGCGATCACCGGCGTCGCCTCCGGCTACCACAAGCTCGACGCGATGACCGCCGGCTTCCAGCCCTCCGAGCTGATCATCATCGCCGCCCGCCCGTCGATGGGGAAGACCTCGCTGGTGATGAACACCGCCCAGAACGCGGCGATCGAGTTCAAGGTCCCGGTGCTGGTGTTCTCGCTGGAGATGTCGAAGGAGTCGCTGGTCGAGCGCCTCCTGTGCTCCGAGGCGCTGGTCGACTCGTCGCGCCTGCGCGCCGGCTTCCTCGAGCAGCGCGACTGGATCAACATCACCAAGGCGGCCAGCCGGATCTCCGAGGCGCCGATCTGGATCGACGACTCGGGCGCCCCGACGCTGATGGAGATCCGCGCCAAGTGCCGTCGCTGGCGCTCCGATCCCAACATCTTCCCGACGCCCAATCACCACGGGATGGTGGTGCTCGACTACCTCCAGCTCATCCACGGGCGACCGGGGGCGGGGCGCGAGCAGAACCGCGAGCGCGAGATCTCCGAGATCAGCCGCGGGCTGAAGGCGCTGGCCAAGGAGCTGCGGGTGCCGATCATCGCTCTCTCGCAGCTCAACCGCGGCGTCGAGTCGCGCCAGGACAAGCGCCCGCAGCTCTCCGATCTCCGCGAGTCGGGCGCGATCGAGCAGGACGCCGACGTGATCGCCTTCATCTACCGCGACGACGTCTACAACAAGGAATCGCCCGACAAGGGCATCGCCGAGATCATCATCGGCAAGCAGCGCAACGGGCCGACCGGGATGCTCAAGCTGAGGTTCTTGAACCAGTACACCCGCTTCGAGAACCTCCCCGACGGCCAAGACTGAGCAGGTGTCGAAGTTGCCGTTGCCGTCGCCGTTGCCGTTGCCGTTGCCGTTGCCGTTGCCGTCGTCGTTTCCGTCGCCGTCGCCGTCGCCGACGACGCCCTCGTCCTCGCAGCCGCCACCATCAAGGCGAGCCGTACGTCCCTCGCAGCGGCTGGGCGCATGCGGCTCGTGCGCGACCTCTTCGGTCGCTCGCGCCTCGCCGTCGAACACCGGATCGAGCAACTCGACGCAGTCGACGCTGCGCTCGCGGGCACTCTCGGCACATACTTCGCCGGACCGTCCCTCGTCGCCGACGAGATGGTGGCGCCCCACGTCGTTTTCGGCGTCGACGCCGGAGAGCTGCTGCTCGTCGATGGAATCGAGGTGATCGCGCGGGTACTGCTCGGCGCAGACTGGACCCGAGGCCCCCTGCCCAATGCTCCGCCGCGTCCCCAGCGCGCGACGCTCTACGGTCTCAAAGGCGGCGTCGGACGTTCTACCGCCATCGTGGCCTGGTCACAGCACCTCGCGATGCTGGGCGAGCGGGTGCTCGTGATCGACTTGGATCTGGAATCCCCCGGCGTCTCGTCGAGCTTGCTGCCGCCTGACAGCACGTCCTTCGGCGTGGTCGACTGGCTGGTCGAGGACGCTGTGGGGCAGGCAGACGACGAGCTCCTCCGCCTGATGGTCGGATCGAGCCCGCTCGCCCGTGGAGACGGCGACGTGCTCGTCGTGCCCTGCGGCGGATCGACTGACGCCCGCTACCTCGCAAAGCTCTCTCGCGCCTACCTCGAGGTGCCGCGCGGGGACGGGCCACGTCCCCTCGCCACACGCATCGCTACTCTCGTCGACGAACTCGAGCGAACGGTCAACCCGACGGTCGTGCTATTCGACAGCGGCGCAGGGCTGCACGACCTCGCAGGCATTTCTACCACGCGGCTGGGCGCGCTCACGTTTCTGTTCGCCATGGACACATCACAGACGTGGGCAGGATACCGGACGCTCCTGTCCGGATGGGGCTCGCGACCGGCGATCGCGCGCGAGGTCCGAGAGCGGTTGCGCGTGGTCGCCGCTCAGGTGCCGGAGACCAACCGCGGCTCCTGCCTCGAGCATCTCCGGCTCGCGGCGTACGACGCTTTTGAGCCGTTGTACGATCGTCCGCCGCCCGAGGGCGAGAAGGAGCCTGCAGGCGTATTCAATCCCGATATTCAAGCCACCGACGCACCGCATGCACCCCTGCCGATCTACTGGTCAGGCGAGTTCCAAAACGGGGATCCATTGACCGGCGACGTTACCGACGACCAGCTGCGCGCAGCCTTCGGAGCGTTCGTCGACGTGGCGACCGAGCTCCTCCTCGCGGAACGGATAACCGAATGAAGCCCGTCGCCCCCATCCTTCTGCGGCGCGCTTTCCTGGAGAGCATCCCCGAGGAGGTGTCCCGGTTCGATGCGGTCGAGCCGCGCTACCTCTACCGGCCGACACGGCACCTGCGAGCCCTCGATCCGAACGCGATGCTGGTATCCGGCATCCGAGGCGCGGGCAAGAGTTTCTGGTGGCACGCCCTTCAGGACGAGGCGCTGCGGGCACTGGTCGTGCCCACCGGTGAGGCGAACTTGACTGCGTCCGCCGGCTTTGGCGAGCGCGACGCTGATGACCGCCCGGGAAAAGACGTACTCGAGGAATTGCTCAGAGAGGGTCATCCGCCGCGGCAGGTCTGGAAGGCCGTGGTGCTGCGCCATGCGCTGGCGGCCGCAAGTATTCCAGACCCAGCACCTCTGCGGTGGAGCGAGAGGATTGCTTGGATCCGTGAGGACGCCGAGCGAACCGCCCGCCTCCTGCGAGAGGCCGACGGCGCCCTCGCTGCGGGCCGCCGAGTGCATGTCGTCCTGTTTGATGCGCTCGACACCACCGCGGCGGATCCCGACGCACGCGTCAAGCTCCTGCGGGGACTCCTCGAACTGGTAGTGGAGCTGCGGGCCCGCGCAGCGATCCGAGCCAAGGTGTTCGCCCGCCCCGACATGCTCGAGCACCCCGAGGTTCGCGCGTTCCCGGATGCATCGAAAGTGCTTCACTCCGCCGTGCACCTCGAATGGCCTACGCTCGACCTCTACGGTCTGCTGTTTCAGTACCTGGGCAACGCGAGGGACGACGCCGCGGCAACGGCATTTCGTGGGCTCGCGGGCCTGCCCTGGGTCGCGAGACCGCACGCCGGCTGGGAGGTGCCGGAAGACCTTCGCCACGACGAGCACACCCAAGCCCGCATAGTCACGGTGCTGGCCGGGCCGCACATGGGCACGAACCACCGGCGCGGTCGAACCTATCCGTGGCTGCCAAACCACATCAGCGACGCCCACGGCACGGTGAGTCCACGCAGCTTCCTCGCTGCGATGCGACAGGCCGCCCAGGAGACCAAACCCGACGCACCTCACGCGCTGCACTGGACGGCCATCCAAGACGGCGTGCGGAAGGCGTCTCCGGTCCGGACCGCGGAGATTGCCGAGGATCTTCCATGGGCGGAGCAAGCCCTGGAACGGCTCCACAACGTCCTCGTGCCGTGCGAGCGCGAGACGGTATTCCAGCAGTGGAGAAGCCGCGTCGGAGATCGCACCCCCGTCCAGGTCTTGCACGCACTCCGCGACGTGGGGCTTCTCGTAGAGCTGCCGGACGGCCGGATCAACGTGCCCGACCTCTATCGCGTGGGATTCGGTCTGAGACGGAAGGGTGGGCTCGCTCCGGCGTAGTTCGACGACGCGGTCCGCCGCCCGGGCGATCGAGGCCGGGGGATGGCGCCAGCGTCATCGGAGGGTCCACTCCAGGGAGGAGCGCGGTGAAGGAGCAGAAAGTTACGCTCACCGATCGCCTGCTCTACCTTCGCTCGCCAAGGAGGAGAGGTCAGAGAGGTCATGCCAAACAGGGCACCACGAAGGCGAGCCGGGTGAGCCGGGTGAGTCGGGCGATTCAGGCCGAGTTGGCCGAGGGCGAGGCGACGGAGGTGATCGGCTCCGAGGAGGCATTCCGGCGGCTCCTGCCGCGGGCGCGCGCGCTGGCGACACCGATCGTGCCGTTCCGCGCCGATGCCGCGCTGGCGTTCCACAACCTCTCGGAAGGCGTCTCGGCGGTGGTGACCCGCGCCGCCGAGGTGCAGGCAGAGCTGCCTCCGCGACCTGCCCTCGTCGATCAAGCCGGCCGCCGCCACCTGCTGCGCGCGCTCCCACTCACCCCTTGCCGCCCCGCCGAGGCAACCTTCCCTGCGGCCTCTTTTCTGGATCGCACGTCATCAGCGTCCCCCTGATGCGGGACTGAACCGGCGCCACGCGGCCACGAGCAGCAGGAGGAGGGCGAGCCCGCCACCCCCGCCGCCCGCACCACCGACGGCGCAGGAGCAGCCCTTGGCAGGGTTCTCCATCTTGGCCATGTCCGCCCCCGTCACCGCGAGGTCGGCCGGGGTCGCACCGCCGTCGTCGCCCGGCGCGTGGTAGACCGCCAGGCCGTAGCGCGAGTCGGCGTAGGACTGCCCGCTGCCGTCGGTGACGGTGGCGCGCACGAAGTAGCTCCCGTTCGGGATCTCGGCGATCGCCCACTCGTAGCCAACCAGACCCTCGGCGCCCGCCACCGCCGGCAGCTGCTTGGCGATGCTCGACACGGGTCCAAGGACCTTCTTCACGTCGTTTTGCCCGTAGGCGAGCTGGAGCGTCATCGCCCCGGTGCCGACCGCCACCACCGCCACGCGGTAGCTCCGATCGGCGTCGAGCAGCCCGTCGGGACGCACCACGATCACCACCGGAGGCTTCGCCGCCCCGTGATGCACCCGAACCGGTGCGAAGCTCAGGTTGTAGACATGGAACGGCGGGTCGTTGTTGACCGCGGCGATCCAGTAGGCACCGTCGGTGAGGCCGCTGGTGTCCCAGTCGACGAAGTTGTCGCACCAGCGCGCGCCGCCATCCACCTTCGGGCACTCCACGCCGGCGTCGGCCTCGCAGGAGCAGGCGACGAAGATCCCCGCCGCGTCGCGCCCCTTCACATCGCGCACCAGCTTGCCGATCTGCTCCACCTGCTCGGCCGAGACCGCGTCGGAGATCGCGTGGTCGAGGTAGTAGAACGTGAAGCGGCCGGTGGGGTCGGCGTCGCCGTCGGCCCAGTCGATGCGGTAGCTCGCGTTCGCCTCCTCCGGGACGTACTTGGAGTAGTCGGTCGCGCTTCCACCGTCGGTGCCAGCCCCCACCCTTCCAGGCGCGGCCGGATGGAGATAGCTCGCCTTTGCCACCGACGCCCCGACGTGGGCGCGCGCGCTCCCGGCGACGACGATCACCAGTCCGACCACGCGCGCAAGCTGCTTCACGCCGCCATCCTAGCATTCCCGCGCGCCACCGATGCCAATGCCACGCGATGCCACGCGCTCGCCATGTGGCAGCCGCGCCGTCTCTGATATAATCGCGCACCTGATGAGCCCACCCGTGCCCCTGGAGGTCGGTCGCCGCGATCCGCGCGCCGCGCTGAAGCGCCTGGAGGCCAGCGTCGCGCGGGTCATCCACGGCAAGCCCGAGGTGGTCCGCCTCGCGCTGTGCGCCCTCGCCGCGCGCGGGCACCTGCTGATCGAGGACGTTCCCGGCGTCGGCAAGACCACGCTCGCCCGCGCCCTCGCCCGCTCGATCGGCGGCACCTTCCGCCGGATCCAGTTCACATCCGATCTCCTGCCCTCGGACATCCTGGGCGTCTCGGTGTGGCAGCCCGACGGCGGGCGCTTCGAGTTCAAGCCCGGCCCGATCTTCGCCAACGTGGTGCTCGCCGACGAGATCAACCGCACCACGCCGCGCACCCAGTCGTCGCTGCTCGAGGCGATGAGCGAAGGGCGGGTCTCCCTCGACAACAAGACCTACGACCTCGCCCCGCCGTTCCTGGTCATCGCCACCCAGAATCCGCTCGAGCACTTCGGCACCTACCCGCTGCCGGAGTCGCAGATGGATCGCTTTCTCCTCCGGATCCGGATGGGCTACCCCGACTCCGCGTCCGAACGGCGCGTGGTGATGGCCTCGGGCGGCGACGATCCGGTCGCAGAGCTCGAGCCAGCGGTGAGCGCTGCCGATGTGCACGACCTCCAGGTCGCCGCCGGGGCGGTGCGGGTCGACGTGTCGCTCGTCGAGTACGCCGAGAAGCTGGTCGGCGAGACGCGGCGCTCCCCCTTCCTCACCCTCGGCGTCTCGACCCGCGGCTTCCAGGCCTGGTACCGCGCGTCCCAGGCGCGCGCCCTCTCCTTCTCCCGCGACTACTGCGTCCCCGACGACTTCAAGGAGATGGCGCTCCCCGCGCTCGCCCACCGCGTGGTGTGCGGAAGCAGCGGCGGCGGCGAGCCACTCGGGCGCACCCGCGAGGAGGCCGAGCGCGTGATCGGCGACCTGCTCGAGCGCGTCCCGGTCCCGACATAGGAGTGCAAGACCCCGCGACCAGCCGTCCCCCGTTCCCGCGCGCCCTGGTCCTCCTCTGCGCCCTCCCCGCCGTCCCGGCGCTGCTCACCGCCGGGGTCCTGCGCCGTCTCTTCCGCGGCGGCCCCGGATGGGAGATCGCCCTCGCGCTCGGCGTCGCCGCCACCGCCGCCGCCGTGGCGATCGTGCTGCGTCGCAACAACCCCCGCCAAAAGCGCATCGAGGCCCGCCTGCGCCGCTTCTTCGCGCCGCCGCGCCGCCTCCAGTTCACGCGCGAGGGGAAGTACTTTGTCGGCATCACCTTCGGCGTCGGCTTCGCGGCGATCAACACCGGGAACAACCTGCTCTACCTCCTCCTCGGGATGCTGCTCTCGCTGATCATCGCCTCCGGGATCCTCTCGGAGATGTCGCTGCGCGGCCTCGAGGTGTCGCGCCGCCCGCCGCAGCGGGTCCACGCCGCGCGCCCCTTCCTGATGGGGATCGCGCTCAAGAACGGCAAGCGGAAGCTGCCCTCGTTCTCCATCGAGGTCGAGGATCTGGTCAACGGCAAGCCGCTCGACAAGAAGTGCTACTTCCTCAAGCTTCCCGCGGGGCGAAGGCAGCAGACCTCGTACCGCCACACCGTCGCCCACCGCGGGCGCTGCACCTTCACCGGCTTCCGCCTGTCGACCAAGTTCCCCTTCACGCTGTTCCGCAAGTCGCGGCTGGTCGAGGATCGCGCCGAGGTGGTGGTGCTTCCGCACGTCTACCCGGTCGCCGCGCCCCCGCCGCCGCTCCGCGGGCTCTCCGGCGACGACTCGCGTGGCAGCCGGGCCCGCCGCGGCGACTTCCACGGCCTGCGCGAATACCGCGACGGCGACGATCCGCGCGATGTCCACTGGCGCTCGACCGCCCGCCACGGCCGCCCGATGGTGCGCGAGCACGAGGACGAGACGGCGCGCCGCGTCTCCCTGTTCCTCGACAACGCGCTCGAAGGGGGCGCGGCGTGCGCGGTGACGGAGAGCCAGGAGGCCCTCGAGCGCGCGGTCAGCCTCGCGGCCTCCCTCGCCGTGCACTACCTCGAGCGCGGCTACGCGGTGCGCCTGGTCGCCCGCGGCGAGGTCCTCCCGTGGGCGATCGGTCCGTCCCACGTCGCCCGCGTGCTGCGCGCCCTGGCGCTCCTCCCCACCGTCGACGAGACGATCGCCTTCGCCGCCCCGCCCGAGCCGGGCGTGGAGACCCTCTACGTCGCCCGCCGCGGCGTCCCCCACCCGGGCGCTCCCGGCCGCGTGATCGAGGCCTGAGAGCGGATGAGCCGCGCATGAGATTCTCCGCGATCCACAAGGTCTCGTCCTACCTGATGGTCGCCTCGGCCTTCGCCGTGCTCCTGCTCTCGGGGGAGCTCCCGTCGGCGTGGCTCCTCTTCACCCTTCTCGGGGGCGCAGCGAGCTTCTTCATCGAGCCGTCCCGGATGCGCTTCGCCCGCTCGGTCTTCTGGCAGCGCGCGTGGAACGTCGCGACGCTGGGGGTCTTCGCCTGGCTGGTCGAGCAGTACCTGACCGGCGAGACGCTGATCATGACCGGCGTGCGCTTCCTCTGCTTCCTGCTGGTCAACAAGCTCGCCAACCGCCGCAGCTCGAAGGACTACCTGCAGGCCTACGTCGTGTCGTTCCTGATGCTCGTGGCGGGGACCACATTGAACACGGATCTCGTGTACGCGCTCTGCTTCCTCGCCTACGTCGCGTTCGCCACCTGGACCCTCACCCTGTTCCACCTGCGCCGCGAGATGGAGGAGAACTACCTCCTCAAGCACTCCGAGGACGCGCAGTCCGAGCGCGTCGAGGTCGAGCGGATCCTGAACTCGCGCCGCGTGGTCGGGCCCGCCTTCCTCGCCGGGACCTCGCTCGTCTCCGCCGGCATCTTCCTCGGGTCGACGCTGATCTTCTTCCTCTTCCCACGCGTCGGCCTCGGCGTGTTCTTCTCGCACTCCCGCGCGGGGCTGCGGATGGGCTTCAACGACAGCGGCGTCGAGCTCGGCCAGAACGGTCTGATCAAGGAGAACGATCAGGTCGTGATGCGGATCGAGTTCCCGAAGGGGCGGCCAAAGGAGTCGCTCTATCTCCGCGGGATCGCCTTCGAGCGCTACTCGTCCGACGCGGCGGGCCGCTTCGCCACCTGGTCGCCCGCCCCGACCTCACCGCGAACGGGGCGGCACGAGCTGCCGCGCATCGACGGGGTATCGCTGATGCGGATGCCGGCCGACCGGGCGACGGTGCCGAGGCTGCTCGAACAGGCGCTGCGGCAGGAGGTCTATCTCGAGCCGATGGGCAACGTGTCCGTGGTGTTCGCCGTGGTCAGCCCGTTCGGGTTCCAGATGCCGCCCCGGCAGGTGGGCGCGCCGCCGGAGGCCCCGGACGGCGACGGAGTAGGCGACGTCTTTGCCGGAGATCACCAGTCGGGCCTGAAGTACACCGCGTGGTCGCTGCTCGGCCGTCCGCCGGACGCCGCGCTCGATGCCGAGCCCGACCTGCCCGAGGGCCGCGTGGAGCGCATGCGCGCCAGCCTGCAGCTCCCGAGCGACCTCCCGCCCCGGATCATCGAGCTGGCGCGCACCGTCACCAAGGGCGCCCAGGGCCCGCACCAGAAGGTGCAGGCGGTGATGCGCTACCTCCGCACCAACTACACCTACACCACCCAGCTCGGCCGCGACTATCGCTACGATCCGCTCGAGGACTTCCTGTTCATCCAGAAAGCCGGCCACTGCGAATACTTCGCGACCGCGCTGGCGATCATGCTGCGCGCCGTCGGTGTCCCCACGCGCCACGTCGCCGGCTTCTACGGCGGCGACTGGAACACCTACGGCGGCTACCTCCAGGTGCGCCAGCGCGACGCCCACGCCTGGGCCGAGGTCTATCTCGGCAGCGCCGGTTGGGTCACCTTCGACCCGACCCCTCCGGTGGTGGCGGGAATGGGCGAACCGGGCGGCCTGCGGCTGCGGCTGCGCGAGATGCTCGATACGCTCCAGCTCGCCTGGTTCAAGTACGTGATCGAGTACGACGTCGCCAAGCAGGTGGACATCCTCCAGGGGATCCGCAAGTGGTGGCGCAGCGACGGTGGTGGGGGCAAGGACAGGGGCAAGGGCCTCGGCCAGGGCGGCGCGACACGGGCGGGCTGGCTCTACGCGCACCGACGGCAGCTCGCGATCGGGGCCAGCGTGTGCGCCTTCGCCGGCTACTTCTGGTGGCGGAGGCGACGCGGCGGACCGGCATCGGATCGTGCTCCGGCGCGGCGCCGACTCCAGGTCGCGGGCGCCTTCGAGCGCGCCACCCGGGCGGTGGAGCGCCGCACCTCACCCCGCGGACCCGCCGAGACCCCGACCGAGCTGTGCGATCGCGCCGCGCTGCGAAGCGATCCCGGCGCGCTCCCGTACCGCGAGCTGGTCGACCTCTACTACGCCGCGCGCTTCGGCGGAGAGGCCGTCGATCGGGTAAACTTCGAGCGCCTCGCGCGCGAGGTGGTGAAGGCCAGGATCGCGCCCTCTCCGACGGCGAAGCCGTGATCGCGCACCGCTCCAACTTTCTTTGACCCCATGCAGCCCCGCCGTTACACTCCTTGCCACTTTGTCCCAGCCTCGCCTCCCTCTCGTGACTCGATGACCAAGCCGCCCACCTCCCCGTCGGAGATCGCCCTGATCGCCGGGCCAAAGCACGCGGCCTCACGCTTGCACAACGCGCGCCCCATGCGCCTGGCCTACCTCCTCACCGCAGCCGCCACCCTGCTCGCGACCGGCCGCGCCACCGCCGCCGAGACCGACCCGACGATGTGCACCGGCACGCTCAAGGTCTCGATGGGGCTCACCGCGATTCTCGATAGCGGGGAAACCGTCACCGTCGGCAATAGCGCCCTCCCGACTTTCCTCAACCAGGCCGAGTGCCTCTGCGACTCCCCGAATCTGTTCATCAATACGCGCGTCACGACGCCCTTGCCGGCCCAGGAGTCGTTCCAGACGTGGGTGGGCTCCAACTGCTCCGCCATCTCGCAGCGGAGCGGCACGCCGCCGCCTTGCGAGCAGCTCAAGGACGTGCCGATCAGCGACACGAGCTTTCTCCTTGGCCACGGAGCGGTCCCCCTGGTGCCGGTCCCCGCCCAGAAGCTCATCTCGCCGAACGCCCACCTGCGCATGCTCAGCAAGGCCGCCGCATGCGCGGGCATGAGCGGCTCGAACGGCTTCCACTTCGTGTTCTTCAAGAACGCCGACATGCCCGACAACGTCTGCTCCCTCGCGCTCCCTGTGCAGACCCGGCCGCCGGCGCCGCCCGAAAACCTCACGGCCGGCTCCGGCGACGGCGCAGTCATCGTGACATGGACCGCGCCCCCGGCCGACACCATCCGGCCGCGGTTCTACCAGGTGCTGTGCGCGGATGAGGCCGGCGACGCAATCCCCGCGCTGAGAACCAAGTTTTCCGCCGACCGGACCAACCTCGGCTACTCCGTGTGCACCGTCGGCGGCATTCAGCGCAGGAACTTCACCACCGGCAACACCACGGGCACCGACGTGGACGCCGGCACCGCCGCCGCCGATGGGGGCGCTATCAGCGCGCCGCGCGATCCAAGGCGCGACCCCGGCCTCGGCACCTCCGGTGAGCCGCTCGACGGGGGCGTGCGGGACGCAGGGGCGTTCTCGGATGACGCCGCGGTCGCGGAGCTCGAGGAGACCTCCGGCGTCCCGCCCTTCACCAACCTTGACCACGAATTCATCTGCTCGAAGATCCTGCAGTCGGATGCCACCTCGGCGCGGATCGAGGGCCTGGAGAACGGGAAGGTCTACAGTTTCCTTGCAATCGGCATCGACGACTACGGCAACGCCTCACCGGCTGCCGCCTCCGTCAGCGCCACGCCGCTGCCGGTGGAGGACCTCTACCGACGCTTCCGCGAAACCGGCGGCAAGCAGGGCTTCTGCTTCGTCGCCACCGCGGCCTACGGCGACTACGACAGCCCGATGGTGCGCGTGCTGCGCGAGTTCCGCGATCGCGAGCTCCTCACCAACGGCATCGGGCGCGACTTCGTCGATCTCTACTACCGCGCCTCGCCGCCTGCCGCCTCCTTCATCGCCGCGCACCCGACGGCACGCTTCGCCGCCCGCCAGGCTCTGACCCCGGTGGTCGTGCTGGCCGGGGCGTGGATGGATAGCGCGCCGTGGCAGAGGGCGCTCCTCCTCACGCTCGGCCTGTTCTTCCTCGCCCGCCGCCGTGCACTGCGACTGATCCCGCGGAGCGCGGCGTGAAGCGGTTCGCCGCCCTGGCGCTGCTCCTCGTCTCAGCGACGGCGCGCGCGCAGCAGATCGACGAGACCGGGCGCGACTATTCTTCGCCGCAGCACTTCGCCGTCGAGCTCAAATTCGGCCCCTACTCGCCGAACATCGACTCGACCCCCGGGTTGAAAGGAAAGACCCCCTTCCGCGATCTCTTCACCGCCCAGGACAACAAGGACGCCCCCGGGCGCCCACCGGGCAAGGTCCTCACCACCCTCGAGTTCGACTGGCAGGTCTGGCACGGGTTCGGCAGCTTTGGCCTCGCCGCCTCGGCGGGCATCTCGCGGCGCTCCACCCACTCCTTCGTGTACGACCGCCCCGGCGGGGTGTTGTCGTCCTGCGCCACGGCCGCGGATCTCACCGGCTGCGACCGCTCCAGCGACCAGACCGCGCTCAACGTGATGCCGTTCGCCCTCCAGCTGGTCTACCGCTTCGACTACCTCGCGGTGCGCTACAAGGTCCCCGTGGTCCCCTACCTGAAGGGCGGAGTCGCCTACTACCTCTGGTGGATCGAAAACGGCGCCGGCGAGGTCACGCGCACCATCGATAAGACGACCAAGATGTCCGACACCAGCCAGACCTGCGGCTTCGGCGGCGACTGCGGCCTGGGCGGAACCTTCGGCCTCGTTGCCCACCCCGGCGTGGCGCTGCTCCTCGATGTGCTCGATCCGGGCAGCGCGCGCACGATGGACTCCGAGCTCGGGATCAATCACTCGTACCTCTTCGCCGAGCTCCACTACGCCTGGATCAACGGCTTCAACTCGCCGACCAAGATGGTGTTCTCCGACGTCACCTGGAACATGGGGCTCGCCTTCGAGTTCTAGCGATGCGCCGGATCAGGCTGGTGGTCGAGTACGACGGCACCGACTTCTCGGGGTGGCAGCGCCAGCTGAACGGCCCGTCGGTGCAGGAGGTCCTGGAGGCTGCGCTCGCCGCGATGACCGGCGTCCCGACCCCGGTTCGCGGCGCGGGGCGCACCGACGCGGGCGTGCACGCGCTCGGGCAGGTGGCCGCCTTCTCCACCGCTTCGCCGATCCCGCTGATCGGCTTCCTGCGCGGGCTGAACGGACACCTCCCCCCGTCGGTGGCGGTGGTCTCCGCCGACGAGGTACCGGAGGACTTCGACCCGCGCCGCCACGCCCGCGGCAAGCTCTACCGCTACCTGATCTGGAACGCCGAGGCGCGCAGCCCGCTCCGCGCGCGCACCGCGTGGCACATCATCCGCCCGCTCGATGATCGCGCGATGGAGGCCGCCGCCCTCCCCCTGTGCGGCGAGCACGACTTCCGCGCCTTCCGCTCCGCCGACTGCGAGCGCCCGACGACGGTGCGGGTGATCCGCCGCCTCGAGGTGTTCCGCGACGGCCCGCTGATCACGATCGAGATCGAGGCCACCGCGTTCCTCCGCAACATGGTGCGGATCCTGGTCGGCACGCTGGTCGAGGCGGGGCACGGCAAGCTCACCCCCGACGACGTCGCGCGGATCCTCGCTGCCGGCGATCGCCGCGCCGCCGGCCCGACCGCCAAGCCGCACGGCCTCGTGCTGGTCCGCGTTGATTACGAGCTCGCCCTCCCGCCCCGTCGCTGACTGCCGCGCGGTGCTACAGTGGCCGCGTGAATCTCCGCAAGACGTTCTTCATCCTCCCGAACCTGTTCACGCTGGCCAGCGTCTTCTGCGGATTCTTCGCCATCGCCACCGTCGCTGCCGGCGGGAACGCCAGCCCCGGCGCGCTCTACCAGGCCGCGATCGCGATCAGCTTCGGCTTCTTCTTCGACCTCGCCGACGGCCGCGTCGCGCGCCTCACCAAGACCCAGTCCGCGCTCGGCCTGCAGCTCGACTCGCTCGCCGATCTGATCACCTTCGGCGTCGCCCCGGCGCTGCTGATGTATCGCTGGGGCCTCGATCAGATGGAGACCCACCACGCCGGCATCGCGATCACGTTCCTCTACGTCGCCGCCGCCGCGCTCCGCCTGGCGCGCTTCAACGTCCTGGCGATCAAGGAGTCCGACGAGAACAAGAAGCCCGGCAAGTACATCCTCGGCCTCCCTGTCCCCGTCGCTGCGGCGGTGCTGATCTCGCTGGTGGTGCTCAATCATCAGCTTGGCGGATCCCTGGTCGATGTCGGGCAGGCCGCGCTGGCAATGATGGTGATCGCGCTCTCCTACCTGATGGTCAGCCGGGTCCGCTTCCGCTCCTTCAAGGACCTCCGCCTCTCGCGCCGCACCCTCACCCTCGTCGGTGGCGCGGTCGCGGCGGCGCTGATCGCGGTGTTCTGGAAGCGCGTCCCGTCGGCGTTCGTGTTCGTGGTGATGATGGGGGCCTACCTCGCGCTCGGGCTGCTCGAGGAGGTGATCTTCTACCGCCGTCGTCGCGACGAGGCCGCCGCGGCGCACACGCCCACTCCCGCGTCGGTGGAGGCGGTCAGCGGCGGCGACGGCGGCGCGCGCTCCGACGAGGAGGTGCTGGAAGAGCTGGGCGCCTACGACGGCGATCGGGACGAGGCGAAGCCGGCGCCCGGAGACCCGGTCCCGGGCCTCCCGGTGCTCAAGTAGCCGCGCCGTAACCGGGCGGGATCAGGAAGAGCACCGCCGCGCCGCCACCGGGGTCGGTCTGCACCAGCAGCGACGCCTGCGTGGGCGCTCGGATCCAGTCGGCGAGCGCCGCCATCGCCCCCACCGCATCGTCGCCCGCGCGCACCGGAAGCACCGCCATCGCCTGCGCCTCACCGCCCTCGGCGAGCGCGCCCACCGTCGCTGCCGAGGCCGCCTCATCGGGCCGCGGGCCGCTCTCTTCGCTGCCACGCCACGCGGTCGCCGCGCCGACGATCTGTCCACGCAGCGGCGCGCTCCGCCCGCGCGCCGGGTCGCCGCGTTCGATCACCACCGCCGCGGCCGCATCGCGCACCTCGTGACCGAGCGCGGCGAGCGTCGCCCCGCCGACATCCACCGCGATCGCGATCGCCACGTCGCAAAGCCCTGCCGCGCACAGCCGCGCCGCGCGCGAAGCCGCCTCCACCCCGGCGTGACGCCCCGAGACCACCGTCTCCGACGGGCCACGCGCGCCGTAATGGATCGTCAGCTCGCCCGCCGGCGACGACGGGAGCGTGTAGGCAAACAGCCGCGGGCTGGCGCCGCGGACCCCTCCTTCGAGCAGCCCGCGGTAGTACTCCTCGTTGGTCGCGTGGCAGCCGAAGGCCGTTCCTACGACGATCCCCACGCGATCGCCGTCCCAGCCCGAAGGATCGATCCCCGCGTCCAGCAGCGCGGCGTCGGCCGCGACGAGGGCGAGCCCGCACAAGCGGTCCATGCGCGCCAGCCTGGCCGGGCGATGCGCCCAGCGAGCAGGCTTCACGTCGGCGTCCACCGGATGCGGCTCGATCCGGGCGGCGCCGGTGGCATGAACATCGCGCATTGTCGTCGCTGTGGAGACAGGGAGTCGGCTAGAGTCTAGGCATGACTCCCTGCCTTTGGAAGAAAAGACCTGCGCGCGCGGGACTTTCCTGGAGCGCTCGCCCCATCGCTGCGCGCCTCTCGCCGCTCCTCCTCCCGCTGTGCGTGCTCGGCTGCGGCGGCACGCCCCCGATGGCCGCCGGCCCGATCGCGATCTTCGCACCGCCCGCGACCGGCAGCCCCGATCTCGCCTCGGTGCCCTGGCCAAGCGACCTGTTCCTCGACGGCGGGCGCGTCAAGCTCTCCTCCCTCACGCCGCTCCAGACCACCGCGATGAGCCCGGTGCTGCTCGACGACCTCGCCCGCCACGACGGCTTCGCGGTCACGGCCGGTGCCTTCTTCCCGGTCAGCGAGGCGATCGATCCCGCGACGCTCGACGGCCGGGTGAAGCTCGTGGACCTCGAAGGCGGCGCCGAGATCCCGCTCACGGTCGTGTGGCGCGGCGACGACAAGCTGGTCCACGCGCGGCCCCAGAACGGGCGCGTCCTGATCGAGAAGCACCGCTACGCGTACCTCCTCACCGACGGGATCAAGAACCCCGGCGGGGCCGCGCTCTCCGCCTCCCCCGACTGGAAGAGCGTGCGCGACGCCAACCCCCGCCCGTCGGACGCGCGGCTCGGCCACGCCTGGGATGTCGCCAAGCCGCTGCTCGACCTGTACGGCTTCGACAACCCCAAGCGCGGACAGATCACCGCCGCCGCGGTCTTCACCACCGAGACCATCACCGCCGATCTCCAGGCGGTGCGCGCGCACGTCCATTCGCTCCCCGCGCCCGCGGCGAAGGTCGCCTGGATCTTCGCCGACACCAAGCTGGCCGGCGACGACGCCACCCTCGACGAGCTGTGCGGCGCCCCCAAGTCGCTGCGCGCCGGCGAGGACAACCCGGGCGGGATCGCCCACGACGGCATCGGGTGGGTGATCCAGGGCTCGTTCGAGGCGCCCGACTTCCTCGCCGCCACCGCCCCCACCGCCGACGCCAAGGCCGCCACCACCTCGCTCGCCGGCCGCATGACCTTCGAGGGCGGCAAGGCGAAGGCGCTCGGCACCGCCACCGTCCCCTTCACGCTGGTGCTCCCGAAGACCCCCGCCGGCGGCACCTTTGCAAAGCTCCCCGCGGTGATCTTCCAGCACGGTCTCGGCGGGAGCCGCGCCACCGCCGTCGCCGTCGCCAATGGCATCGCGCGCGAGGGCTACGCGGTGATCGCGATGGACCTCCCGTTCCACGGCATGCGCCACAGCGCGCCGCCCGACCAGATCCACAACTTCACCATGGCCGCCGGCCCCGACGGGTTCGCCGAGCGTGGCGGCGACGCCAATGTCGCCTTCTTCAACGTCCTCGGCGACCCCAAGCGCAACCTCGCGCAGCTCGATCCGTCGGTGATCCGCGGCGCGTTCCAGCAGTCCGTCTCCGACCTCATGACCGAGGTCCGCCTGATCACCGAAGGCTCCTTTGCCGCCGCCTCGGCGCGGGATGCCCGGCTCGCCGGCCTCTCGCTCCATCCCGACAAGGTGATGTACTCGGGCGAATCCTTCGGCTCGATCGTCGGCGGGATCGCGATCGCCCACGAGCCGAAGATCGGCGCCGCCGTGCTCTCCGTCGGTGGCGGCGGCCTGATCATGCCGCTGGTGAGCTTCTCGGTCGGCTACTCGCCGATCTTCACCCCGCTCCTCGACGGCGGCCTCGGCACCAACGTCTCCGCCGAGCCGGTCGAGAGCGACCCCGGCTACAACCTGATCCAGTTCCTCCTCGAGGGCGGCGATCCGCTCGCCCACGCGCCCTACGTCATCCAGCACCCGCTCCCCGGGGCACAGCCACGCCACGTCGTGCTCCTCGAGGCCCACCTCGACGAGGCGGTGCCGAACATCGCCACCGAGGCGCTCGCCTTCGGGATGGGCCTGGAGGCCGCGCGGGTGGCCGCCTCGGGCACCCCCAGCTACGACTACCTCCTCCCGAAGCCGACCGTGCGCGAGGCGCCCTTCATGGGCAACCTGGTCGTCGCCGGGCGCCCGGTGACCGCCGCGCTGGTGCAGTTCGAGACGGCCAGCCACGGCATGTTCACCCACCAGAAGGGCCAGCGCACCCGGGAGGCCACCAAGCGCCCCTTCGTCCCGCTGCCCAAGATCGTCGAGCTGGACAACCCGATTGACGCATTGCAATCGATCTACGCCCAGTTCGCGAAGGACTATTTCAGCGGATTCGTCCCGACGGTGAAGTAGTCGCCGGGGTTCGCTGCCCGGATCACCAGCCCATCCTCCCCCGCCGACCGCCCGCCGTGTTACCGTGCGCCATGATCGCCGATGCAACTTGTGCGTCCTACGAGCCCGCCGGGCTCGCCGTTCTGAGCTTCCGTTGAAGCGGCTCGCGCGAGGGCTGCCGGCCGCGCTTCTCCTGCTCGTCGCAGGCTGCTCGGGACGCGGCGTGATCGCGCTGCGGGTCGAGGCGGGCGCCGCTGTCGCTGGAGTGGATCACCTGGTCGTGCGTGTCGAGCATGCCGGGCAGCGCGCGATCGCCGAGTTCCCTCTCGTCGGGCGGCCCGTGGCGATCCCGCCGGCCCAGACGCTCAACCTGGTCTTCGGGGCCGACCGCAGGGGCGCGGTGGCGATCACCGTCGAGGCCCGGGCAGCCGATGGCCGACTCCTCGCGACCGGGAACACAGGCGGCGAGATCGCGCCCGGGGAGTCGCGCAGCTTCCAGGTCGACCTCTCGCCCGCAGCGCCCGTGGACGGCGCGATCGATCAGCCGCTCGACGGTGCGGCCCCCGATCTGCCGTCTACCGATCTCGCCGCGACCGATCTCGCCGCCGCCGATCTCGCGGGGGTCGATCTCGCCACGAGCGATCTCGCCACGCCCGATCTCCCCGTGGTCGACCTCGGCGTTCCCGACCAGGGGCCGCCCGACCTCGCGTCCAACGATCTCGGCCTCAGCGACGGTGCGCAGCTCGACCTGGCGAAGCCCGATCTCGCGACGGCCGACCTCCCTGTCATCGCGACGCCCGACCTGGCGAAGCCGCCCGATCTCGCAAAAAGCGATCTCGGGATGGCCCCGGACTGCGCCCCCAACACGACCCTGCTCGGCATGCCGGGCTACCCGACGCCGCACGCGGGCGTGCTCCCCATGGCCGTCGCGATCGGCCACCTGAACAAGGATCAGCGCGGCGACCTGGTCGTCATGAACAGCATGGACGGCACCCTCTCCGTCTTCCTCACGCCGTCGCAGGGCGCCCCGACGATGCCGCTCACGCTGGCGATCGGAAAGAACCCGACCGACCTGAAGATCGCCGACGTCAGCAACGATGGCATCCCCGACCTCATCGTCGCCAACACCGCCGCTCCGGCCGCGGTCGGCGTGCTGACCGGCAAGGGCGACGGGACCTTCAATCCGCTGATGACGTTCCCGGTCGGCAACGAGGGGGTCTTCGCGATCGCGGTCGGAGACCTGGACGGGGACACCAAACCCGACATCGCGGCGGCGACCAGCCAGCAGAACGTGTACATCCTCCTGAATCAGGGGCAGGGGCTGGGCTTCAAGGCGCCGGTCAAGAACGCGCTCGCCATGTCCGCTACCACGATCGCGATCGGCGATGTCACGGGCGATGGCAAGCCCGACCTCGCCCTCGGCATGTCCAACGGGATGCTGGTGAACGTGCTCGTCAACCAGGGGGGCGGCACCTTCAAGCCAGGGGACGGCACCGGGCTCGCGTTCGCCGTCGCTGGCCTCGCGCTGGCCGATCTCGACCAGGACGCCAAGGCCGACCTCATCGTCGTGGGCGGCAGCAAGGGGAGCACGCACATCAGCAAGGGCGATGGCACCTTCCAGGCGGGCGTGGGCTTCAGCCCCGGTCAGGCTTGCCAGGGTCTGGTGGTCGCCGATCTGGACGGCGATGGCGCGCCCGACATCGCCTCGACCGATCAACAGAACGATCTCGTCACCGTCTCGATCAACAGCGGAAACGGTGGCCTCAAGCTGCCGTTCGTGGTCTTCGCCGGGCATGGCCCGACCGGGATGGCCGTGGGCGACGTCAACGGCGACGGCAGACTCGACCTCGCGACCGCCAACTCCCTCGGCGACAACGCCTCGGTCCTGCTCAGCGAAGGAAAAGGGGCCTTCCGTGGGCCGGTCCGCCAGACCGTCCCCGCGAACCCGACCTCGATCGCGAGCGGCGACATCAACAAGGACGGGAAGCTCGACCTCGTCACGCTCCACGAGGACGGCACGCTCGCGCGCAGGCTCGGCAACGGCGGCGGCGCGTTCAGCCCGCAGCAGACGCTGAAGCTGGGCGCGCAGGCGCGTGGGCTGGTGATCGCGGACCTGAACAGCGACGGGACGCCGGACCTGCTGGCGACGAGCGGCGCGGGGTCCGGCGCGCTCACCGCGGTCCTGAGCAAGATGGACGGCTCCGGGCTCAACGCCCCGGTGACGACCGTCGTGCTGCCCGGCACCGAAGGGGTGGCGCTCGGTCTCCTGAACGGCGACCTCAAGCTCGACGCCGTCGTGTACAGCGGGAGCGCGGGCAAGTTCGGAATCTTTCTCGGCAAGGGCGATGGCACCTTCAACTCGTCCGCGAACTACTCTCCACCTGGTGGGGTCCCGGTCGCCGCGGCGTTCGCGAACTACAACGGGGACGCGTTCGTCGACTTCGCCGTGGCCGTCACGGCGGCCAACAACGACCAGATCCTCCTCCACACCGGCAACGGCACGGACCTGTTCGGCGGAGTCGTGCCCGTCAATCTGCCCTTCCCTCCCTCGGGCATGTCCTTCGGACCCGATGTCAACGGCGACGGCAAGCCGGATCTGATCGTGCTCCTCGGGGGCGCGGGCGTGATGCGGCTCTATCTCAATCAGGGCGTTGGCTACGGGCCGTTCACCGACTTTTCGCTCGGGCCCGGCCTCACCAGCGCCCGCGTCGACGACTTCAACCTCGACGGCAAACCCGATATCGTGACCTACGGCCTCGACGGGATCCTCGCGCTGTTCCTCGGCGCCGGCAACGGCACGTTGCTCCCGCCTGCCCCCTACTTCTCCGGCCACAACGCCGGCAACAACGGTCAGCTGCAGCTCACCCTGGGCGACTGGAACGGCGACGGAAAAATCGACGTCGCGGCGCTCAACTTCAACAACGGCAACGTCAATCCGTCCTGCTCGGTGATGCTGAACCGCGGCCCGCTGTGCGTCTTCTGAAGGTCGGCGCGCTCGCGCTCCTCCTCGTCGCCGGCCGCAGCGGACGCGGCGTGATCGCCCTGCGTGTCGACGCGACCGGTCCGGTCGCGGGGATCGACCACCTGGTCGTACGGTCCTCCTCAACCAGGGCAACGGGAAGTTCGGCGGCGCCGCGACCTTCCCGACGGGAAAGGGCCCGGTCGGGGTGGCGATCGGCTGCACGAACTTCGATCCGGCCCTGCGTTTCAAGGAAGCGAACACCCGACTCTGTTCGTGTCACTGATCCCGAAGCGCGCTTTCACCTCGACCAGCGCGGTCCCCTCTCTGAGCCTGCTCCGATCGCGTGGACAGGTTGATCTGTAGCCGCCGCAACGACTAGTTCAGCGGATTCGTCCCGACGGTGAAGTAGTCCCCAGGCTCCGCCGCCCGGATCACCAGCGCCGCATTGAGGCCTCCGAATCCCGAGGAGGTCGAGAGGGCCACCCGCACCTGCGCCTCGCGCGCCGCGCCGGCCACGATATCGAGATCGATCTCCGGGTCCCGCTCGAGGTGCCCGACGGTGGGCGCGATCAACCCCTCTTCCATGGTGCGGACGCATAATAATGCCTCGAAGGCCCCCGCCGCGCCAAGGGTGTGACCGATCGCGCTCTTGATCGAATTCACCGGAATTCGTGGTGCGGCTGCACCCAGCACCGCGTGGAGCGCCTTCGCCTCCATCAGGTCATTGAACAGCGTGGCGGTCCCGTGCGCGCTGACGAAATCGATCGCTCCTGCCTCGACCCCTGCGTCTACCAGCGCGGCGTTCATTGCCCGCGCCGCGCCCCGTCCCGTGCGATCGGGTCCGGTCATGTGATTGGCGTCGCTGGCGGCGCCGTAGCCAGCGAGGAAGCCGCGGATCCTCGCCCCCCGCGCGCGGGCGTGCTCCTCCTCCTCGACCACCAGGAAGCAGGCCCCCTCGCCGAGATTCAGGCCGCGCCGGTCGCGATCGAAGGGCCGGCAGGGCGCGGGGTCGAGCGCCTTCAGCGAGGCGAATCCGGCGGTCACGAAGTGGGACAGCGCATCGACCCCGCCGGCGATCACCTGCGTCGCCCGCCCCGAACGCACCAGATCGAGCGCCATGCCGAGCGCGGCGTTGCCCGAGACGCAGGCCACGGAGGTCACCGCCACCGGCCCCCCCGCTCCGTGCGCGCGCGCGATCGCCTCCGCCGGCCCATTCCAGCCCCAGCCCCGGGCGGAGGGGCTCTCTCCCCTCACCACGTCGAGGAACGCCCCGATCCCGCCGAGCGTGGTGCCGAGCGCCACCGCCAGCCGCGCCCCCGAGGAGACGCCGCCCGCATCGGCCACCGCCTCCGCCGCCGCGGCGAGCGCCATCGGGATCGCGCGCTCGCCCGGAGCCAGTGGATCTTCGCCCGGAAGGTACGACGCGACCTCCGCGATCCCGGCCGCCGCCAGCGACGGTGCGGGGCGGATCGCGCTGCGCCCGGAGGCGAGCCCGCGCCAGAGCGCCTCCGCTCCCGGCCCGAAGCCCGAGACCGCGCCCAGGCCGGTGATCACCGCCCTCGGGCCGCTACCGGCCATTCACCGAGGTGGCGCGGCCGTTTCGGCGCGTGCCCCCCTCGCCATGCGCCGTCGCGGTCGGCCCGGCGTCCACCCCGTCGGGCGTCGCCCAGAAGTCGTGGAAGCTGAACCACTGGTACGGGTAGCGCCGCACGTAGGCCTCGTAGACCGCCACCACCCGCGCGGTCGCATCGCGCAGATCGGCGTCGCGGTTGCGGGTGTGCGCCACCTCGATCGGATCCTCGGTGAACGAGCGGAACCCCTTGGCCCCGTCGCGGATCATGAACACCGGCACCAGCGGCGCCCCGGTCGCGCGCGCCAGCGTCGCCGGCCCGAGCGGGAAGGCCGCCTCCTTGCCGAAGAACGGCAGCAACACGTGCGACCCGGTGACGCGGTCGAGGTGCATCCCGACCAGCTCGCCGCGCCGGAGCACGGTCGCCAGCTCGAGCGCCGCGAAGGGCGAGCCGGTGGTGTAGATGATCTTCCAGTGGCGACGGAACTGCTGCTCGAACTGCTGCAGCTCCTGGTTCGGCTCCTCGGCCATCGCCATCGTCGGCGCGCCCACGCCGGTGCGCTCCAGAAGGAACGGCGCCAGCGCCCACGAGCCGATGTGACCGGTCAGGATCACCGCGCCGCGCCCCTGCGCGCGCACCGCGAGGAGCTTCTCGCGCCCCTCGAACACCGGCTCGACCGGCAACGGCCGCCCGACGTAGAGCGCGTACATGTTGGTGATCGACTGGGCGTAGTTGACGAACAGCCGGAACGAGCGGAGGTGGGTGATCGCGGGCGACGCCTCGCCCATCGCGCGGGTGAGGTTGGCCTCGACGGTGCGCCGCGCCGACGGCACGAGCCCGTAGAAGATCCCCGCCCAGAGCGGCATCGTCGCGCGCTGGATCGCCTGCGGGATGTGGCGCACCCCCGCCAGGAAGACCTTCCGCCAGAACGGCGTCTCGAACCGATGGCGATGCGATCGACCGGTGACCGGCGGCGTGCTCGGGGTCCCTTTCTGCATGGGCGCGCAGTATCCCCCAAACAGCCGGTGCCGTCACGCGCGTAAGGATTTTCGGGGGCCGCGCGTATAATCGCTCACCATGACACGGTGCCCTCTCGCTCTCGCCCTCCTCCTCATCGCTGTTCCCCTGGTCTTGCCGGCCTTCGCCGACACCGCCGCGCCCGACAAGGTCGCCCCGGTGGCCGCTCCCGCGGTCGCTGCGGCCCTCGGCGAGGAGGAGTCCGACATCTCCGAGGTGCGCGACAAGCTGAAGGTCTTCAGCGACGGGAAGAAGCACTTCATCGCGCTGGTCCCCTTCGGCGCCACCTGGGATCACTTCTACTATGGCGACGGCAAGACTTTCTGGCTGCAGCGCGTCCAGGGCGGCGGCTCGAGCGGCACGGAGAGCTTCAGCCGCACCTTCTGGGATCCGCGCGCTCCCTCCGGCTGGCAGCGCAGCTTCGACTTCCAGGGCGGGAAGTACAACGTACAATGCCCCGATCGCAAGACCGCGCTCACGCCCCTCCCCGACGCAGAGGCGAGCGCGCTGATTGCCACGGCGAGGTTCATGAAAGTGCGCTGGAAGCACCAGGCCTACGCCCTCGCCCGCGACGAGAAGGGCAGCTACTACTACGTCGACCGCGCGCGCGAGCCCGAGGGCAACAAGAGCTTCCGCCTGTTCGCCGGGCCGAAGGGCAACCTCAAGCTGCAGAAGATGACCAACGTGGTCAGCGACTCCGAGGGCGACATGTTCGCCACCAGGACCGGCCAGCTCCGCCTGATCCTCGGCAAGAACGAATCGACCTGGATCGCGGGGAAGGCGAAGACCAAGCTCCTGCTCGTCCCGGTCGAGGACAACCTCCCGCTGATCTACGCCGAGCTGGGGGTCTACACCGGCGATCCGCTCGGCACGCCCTGCGACGATCTGTAGTCCAAAGGACTACAATCCGGGCATGTCGCGACGGCATGCGATCGCCCTGCTGATCTTCGCCGGCGGCAGCGAGCCCTCCCTTCCGCCCCCTGCCCCCGACGCCGGCGCGCGCTGCACGGTCACCGCGCCACCGGGAGCCAACGCGCCCGCCGGGCCGAGCGGCGCCGGAAAGCCGACGCCGCAGGTCATGGTGGCGGAGAACGACGTGGCGACCGGGCGGTTGATCGAGGCGATCAGCCGATCGACCTTCTGGCCCAAGACGGTGGCGTTCCTGATCGAGGACGACCCGCAGGACGGCGGCGATCACGTCGAGGCGCACCGCTCGCCCTGCCTGGTGATCAGCCCGTTTGCGCGCCACCACGCGACGGTGAGCAGCCACTTCGACAACGCCAGCCTCTTTCGCACCATGGAGATCCTCCTCGGCGTGCCGCCGATGAACCGCGGCGACGCGCAGGCGGCGGCGATCCTCGAAGCCTTCACCGATCTGCCCGATCTCACCCCCTACACGGCCCTCCCGAGCACGATCCCGATGGACGCCCTGAACAGCGCCAGCTCACCCGGCGCCGAGGAGTCGGCACGGATGGACTTCTCCGAGCCCGATCGCGCCAAGGGCCTCGACCGCGTCGTCTGGCGCGCGATCAAGGGCACCCCGCCGCCGTGGCCCGAAGCGGCCGACGACGACTGACCACCGTGCGACGCTACTTCGGGCGGTCCAGCGCCGGGGCGAGCATGGCGGCATCGGCGGCGCGGAGGCCTTCGCCCGCGAAGCCCTGAAAGGCGACGGTGCTCTGCGGGCGCACCAGCGAGAGTTCGTAGAGCTCGCGATAGGCGTCGAAGACCGCCGGTTTCTTTTGCAGCGCGGCGTAGGCCCGGCCGATCGCCGCGGGGTATTGCCCCTTGGCCTCACCGACGAGGTTGGCGATACGCGCGGAGGTCTCGGCGGAGAGCATCGCGACGCGCTGGCGGCCTTCCTCCTCGGTATCGGCCTTGGCCCGCTCGAGGCGCGCGGCGATCGCCTGGAAGAGCTGCTGCGACACCTCGGGGAGGAGGCTCACGTTCTTGATGAAGGCCAGCTCGATGGCGATCCCCCAGCGCGCCGTCTCGACGCTGATCTCCTGCCGCAAGAGCTCGCCGAGCTGCGTGCGGTCGCACAGGATGTGCTTGAACTCGCGGTTGCCGAGGATCGAGATCACCGCGTGCGACGCGAGGTTGCGCAGCGAGTGATCCCAGTCCGCGACATCGAAGGTGGCCTTCCTCGGATCGGTCACGCGGAACTCGAGCCAGATGTCGACCACCACGGTGGTGCCGCGCGAGTCGTTGACGTAGATATCGGTGATGTCGCGGAAGTCGCGGCGCAGCGAGACGCGATGGATCTTCGTCCAGGGCAGGAAGCGATCCGCCATCCAGTGCCAGCCCGGGCGGGTCAGCGTCGGGGCCAGCTTGCCGAAGCGCGTCACCAGCACGACCTGGCCGTCCTCGACCTCGAGGCGGAACAGGCGCAGGAGGAGGAACAGGGCGGGCAGCGCGGCGAACGCCACCAGGATGCCCGAGACGAACAGGTTCTGGCCGCTCATGAGTGGCTCCGGAGGAAGAGGGTCCGCGACTGCGCCAGCACCTCGGCGCGCCGCCTCGCAACGTAGAATTCGAGCGTTCCCTGACGGTGGAGATCGTCGAGGAAGCGCCCGAGGGTCTCGATCTCGCGCTCCACGGCGAGGGCGCGCGCGCCCGCGATCGCCACGCCTCGCTCGGCGGCCAGGAGCCGCTGCTGGCTCTCCGCCTCGGCGTGCGAGTAGTGGCCGTCCGCCTCGGTCTGGGCGTTCATCACCGCGTTCAGCGCGTCGGCCAGCTCGTCGGGCGGGAGGATATCGGTGAGATCGACCGCGCTGAACTTCACGCCGTACCGCTTGCCGATCTCCTTCTGACAGAACTCCTCGATCCGCTCGTTCAGCTGCCGCCGCTGGCGCCGGATGAGGGCGTACGAGCCGCCGGTCGAGGGATCCGTCGGTGCGGTGCTGCCGGGGAGCTCGAGCGAGGCCCCGTTGCCGTTCCCGTTCCCCTCGGCCATCGGGTGGAAGTCGGCGATCTCGTTCCTCAGGAGGCAGGTGAAGAGGCCCGTGATGTGCTCGTGCGGCGAGCGCAGATCGAACAGGAACTCCTCGAGTTCCGACTCGACCGGGACGAAGCGGAGGATCGAGTCGAAGCGCAGCACGGTCCCATCCTTGGCCATCGCCGTGCGCCCGCCCTCTTCGCCCGAGAGTTCGAGGTTCTGCTCCATCATCGCCACCTGGTGCACGTTCTGCCACGGCCACTTCCAGTGCATCCCCGGCTCGTAGGTGAGCAGATCCTTCGAGCCGGGTTTGTTGATCGCGGCGCCGAAGTTGGTCAGCACCGCCAGATAGCCCTGCTCGACGCGGAAGCCGCAGCGAAAGAGCAGGTAGAGTCCATAGACGATCGTTCCGACGAGAATTCCAATCCAGATCACGAGGCACCTCCCGGGTTTTTCGCGATTTTCATTAGAAGCGCTCCCTGTACGTGTCGGCCGGCTGCTCCCAGCCGACCTCGTGGCCCTGCAGCGCGGCGGGCAGCGCCGAGGGGGGCCCAGCCCGCAGCACCACCGGATGGTGATGCTCCTGGTAGGCGGCGGCGAGGCCGCGGTTCACCTCGACCACGTCCTCGTTGAACTCCTTTTGGGCCTCGCTGGCGTCGGCGAGCCCCTTCACCGCCGAGGCGTTGTCGATCACCACATTCGGCGGCACATATTTCCCGCTCGGGATCTCGACCCCCACCACCACTGCGCCGATGCCGATGAAGCAGTGCGCTCCGATCACCGAGTCGTGCACCACCGCCTTGAAGCCGACGAAGGTGTCATCCCCGACGAAGCAGGGGCCGTGGATGAGCGCGTCGTGCGCCAGCGACACGTTGGTGCCGATGTAGACCGCCCACTCCTCGCCGCCGACCCGCACATGGCGATCCTTCAGCGCGTGGATGATCACCCCGTCCTGGATGTTCGAGTTCGCGCCGATGAAGAACGGCGAGCCCTCGTCGGCGCGCACGGACGCGGAGGCGGCGATGTGCACATGATCACCGAGCACCACCCTGCCGATCACGCTCGCCTTGGAATGGACGAACGCCGACGGCGAGATGCTCGCGCGCTGGCGGATGTGGGCCATCCACTTCCTCCGCTCCGACGACATCACGACGGTGTGCGAGGGGCGGCGCGCGCCGGCCCGGTCGCGATGAAGCACCGCGCGCACCATCTTGTCGCGCGGGGCCCGCACCTTGTTGTGGAGCACCGGATCGTGCGCCACGTCGATTCCCGCAGCGACGATCACCCGCCACGCGAGGTAGATCGCCAGGGCGCTCAGTACCCCGGTAAGGAAATCGGTCAGGATGACGGTCGTCGCGGTGTAGAGCATGAGCAGCACATGGCCGCGGCCCATGTGGAGCACCTCGGTCACCTCCGCCGGCTTGACCATGTTCATCGCCACGTAGAGCAGGATCCCGCCGATGCAGGCCATCGGGACCAGCTCGAGGTAGCGCGCGAGGTAGTAGGCGATCAGCAGCTTCAGCGTGCACTTGAAGAGGCCGGCGAGCGGCGAGACCGCGCCGAGCTTGATGTTGGTGGCGGTGCGGGCGAGCGCGCCGGTGTGGGGGAAGCCGTTCAAGAGCGGGACGATCAGCATCACCAGGCCCTGCCCCCACAGCTCCTTGTTCGGGTCGTAGGGCTTGCCCTTGTTGCCCGCCAGCCGGTCGCCCATGCGCGAGCACAACAGGCTCTCGATCGCCGCGACGAAGACGACCGTGATCGCGAAGTAGAGGATCTTCGCGAAGTAGTCGCGATCGAAGTGCTCCTCGATCGGCGGGGTGAAGGCCCACGAACGGCCGGGGATCGATCCGTACTTGGTGCTGATCAGGGTCAGCCCCTCGCCGGAGAGCAGCGACATCGCGAGCAGCGCGCCGATCGCGAGGGCGATCAGCGGCGCCGGGATGAACACCGACGTCTTCAGCAGCTTGCGGGTGAGCACCAGCGTGCCCAGCGCGAGCACCACCGCCCACACGTTGAACTCGCCGATGTGCTTGTAGACGCCCTTGACCTTCTCGATCAGGTTGTAGCTCAGCTTGGCGTGGATCCCGAGCACCTCGCCGACCTGCGAGAGCGCGATCGTCACCGCGATGCCGATGGTGAAGCCGACGACGATCGAGTGGGGGACGAGGGCGACGATCTTCCCCGCCCCGGTGAAGGCCATCGCGATCAGGATCAGCGCGGCGACCACCGACACCAGCACCAGGAAGCGGTGATCGTGGGTGGCCATGATCCCGGCGATCACCGGGATGAAGGCGGCGGTGGGCCCGTAGACCTGGTACTTCGAGCCGCCCCACAGCGCGCCGACGGCGCCCGCGACGGCGCCACCGACGATCCCCTGCTCCGGCCGAAGGCCCGACGCCATCGCGAAGCCCATCGCGAGCGGGATGGCCACCATCGCCACCACCAGCCCCGCGGTGAAGTCGCGGAGCACGTTCAGGGCGATGTTTCCTTTGCGTAAATCCTCGTAACGACCATCGAACGGATTGATGAAGTGCTTCAGCTTCTGGAGCATCATGCGCGGCACGTCCCTCGGGCGAGCGAGTGGCGGAATAACGGCGATTATGGGAGACGAGGGGGGCGGGAAATCAGGTCTGCCGGCGCGGCGAGACCTTCAGCGGGGCGGGGAGATAGCGACGGGGCGGAGGCGGTGGCGGCTCTGCGAAGGCGAAGTCGAGAGGGTGGTCGGATGGACCGGGAGGATGGGAATGAAGGCGGTGGCGGACCCGGACGAACTCGGCCTTGAGCTCGATCTTCGAGCCGCCCTCGCTCGACTCGGGATCCTCCTCGCGCTCCTTCTCCGAGCTGGTGCCGAGGGCGATCGCGGACGCAGCCAGACGCATGCTGGTGAATGCCAGCAGGAGCGCCATCAGGGTGCTGGCGATCTTGATCGCCGTCCAGCCTATCCGCATCGCGGAACTAGATATCAGCTTGTGTGGGGCCGCGCAAGCCGCAGGGGGCCTTTGGGCTAGCGCGAAGCGACTTTCTTCGGAACCGGGAGCGGCGAGAGCTTCTCGGCGACCGTGTCGATCGAGATGTTGAAGCCCACGCTGATCGAGGTGAAGGCGTCGTAGTTGGTGGAGATGAAGGGCTGGCGGAGCGAGTTGTCCGCCTTCCGCATCGGCGACGCGTTGACGTAGGAGAGGTTCAGGTTCAACCAGTCGGTGACGTCGTAGCCGAGGTTGACCCAGAAGATGTGGTTGTCGCGCTTGCCGGCGGTGGTGACCCCGCTGCCCGAGTAGCCCCCGACGGCGTTCCCCGCGTCGCACAGGTTGTGGCCCTGGCCGTTGACCGTGGACTCGCAGCTGATGTCGTACTGGGTCGCGTTGGTGATGATGTAGAGCACCGAGTAGGAGAGCGCCTTCCAGCCGCCGCCGACGGAGAAGAAGTGGCGAAGCTGGTAGTTCTGGCTGTTCCCGCCGAGGCCGTTCAGGGTGAAGGTGTTGTCGCTCAGGTCCTGCGGGCTGAACTGGCGGCTCCCCTGCACGATCTGGAGGTTCTCGGCGGTCGGGCCGGAGTAGCCCGTATCGGCGAGCGGGCGGGTCGAGTCGTGGAAGTTCTTGCGGACGCCGAACGAGTAGCCGAGCACGATCTTGCCCTCGAGGAAGACCCGGTTCGTGCCGATCGTTCCGATCAGTCCGAGCTTGAGCCCCTCGTACTGGCTCTGCTTCGAGGAGGGGAGGATCATCAGGGCGTTCGGGTTGATGTTGATCTTGAGGACCGGGATGGTGATGAGGCGCGGGTTGGAGAAGGTGAGCCAGATGTCGGAGAAGTCCCAGCGGTAGCTCGACTGATCGTGCCCGGTCTGGCAGCGCTGGACCTGGTTCGGATCGATCTTGCCGCCCTGGGCCGAGGGGGTGAGGTCGGAGCAGGGGACAGCCGGACCCTGGTCGCTGTTGGCGTGGAACTGCGACGGGTCGTAGCCGGCGAAGCTGCGGTTCATGATGAAGCGGGCGGAGATGGTGAAGGAGCCGAAGCGGCTCTTCGGCGCGATCAGGCGGCCGACGCTCCAGCGGGGGGTGATGCCCATCGAGAGCTGGTTGCTGTAGCTGTACCGGTTCAGCGAGTTCGAGTCCCACGAGTAGAGGTCGGCGCCGAAGCCGTAGAAGCGCAGCGCCGACGCATCGGCGCCGACGGGACCGGAGCCGGCCGGGGCGTTCTGCGCAGCGGCCGGCCGCGCCACGGCGACGAGTGCGAGGAGGAAGAGAAATGGGAGGTGCCTGCTCACGATGGAACTCCTTCCGGGGGGTATCGGGCGCGGAGCGCTTGTACAAGATCCCTGCCAGGGTGTCATCAGGTTTTTCGCCCAGTGGCGACGCGGGGTTGCGCGACCGGGCCGACGGTGGCCGGGCGTTAGCCGATTAACAGCGCGCCAGATCCGCACGGCGGGAGGAGAAAGTGCTTGGAGATCCAGCTCCTTACCCTACCGTCGGAGCACTGGACAGCGGGTGTCCGATCCCTGGACGCAGGGTGGATTCACATATAGGATCAGCAGGTTGCGGCGCGCGTGCCGAGTTCGGGTCGGGCGGGAGGGTGACCGGAAAGAGGACAGCGTGGGAGACGGTGGTCCTCGATCGGCCCGACGTGGAGCGACTGATTCGTCACAGCAGGCGGAGCTGCCGTTCGGGCACCGGAGCCTCGGGGGGCGCGAGACAGGCGGGATCGTCGTTTTCCGCGCTGTTGACGCGGCGCGAGACCTCCCGGCCGATCAGGCGCTCCGGGGGCGCAGGCACGAGCAGCTCGCGCGCCGGCAGGGTCAGCCACTCACGCACCTCCTCGCGATCGAGCAGCGCCGGCATCCGATTGTGCACCGGAGCGACGATCGCGTTGGCGTCGGTGGTGATCACCGCAAACGTGCGCGCCCCCGCCTCCGTCTCGTCGTAGAGACCCGCGAACAGCAGCAGCCCGCCGCCTTGCGCGTGGAACCAGATCGGACGGCGATCCTTCGGCGGGCCGATCCATTCGAAGAATCCGTCGGCGGGGACCACGCAGCGACGGCGCCGGAAGGCGTCGCGGAAGAGCGGCTTCTCGGCGACCGTCTCCGCGCGGGCGTTGATCACCAGCGGCAGGCGCGGCCCGCCGGCGATCCCCCACGCCGCCGGGATCAGCCGCCGCCGACCTCCTCCAGCCACCGCAATCCAGTGCAGCGCCGTCGGTGCGATGTTGTAGTGCGGCCGGTAGCGGGCCGCGTCCTCGGGGTCGACCTCCGCGTCGAAGCTCGCCGCGATCGCGTCGAGGTCGTCGCTGGTGAGGGTCATCCGGCCGCACATGGGAGGAAGGGGCCGCCTACAGGCAGGAGTACGTCGCCTCGAAGCTCTTCAGCTTCGGGCTCACCGCCTGGTCGAGGGTGCTGAGGTTGAACTCGACCTGGAGGTAGGGCGCAGGGTTGGCAACCAGCGGGCCGGGCTTCTGCGCGAGGTCCGCCGGGGAGGCGAGGTACTCGCCGGTGAAGGCGCCCCAGGTGTTGTCCGGCACCGCCGTAGCGCCGCTGCGCGCGCGCACGGTCACCTTCGTCCCCGGCGGCAGCGTGACATCGTAGATGATCTTGCCCCAGGTGGTCTTGCCCATCGCGCAACCCTTGAGGGTGTACTGGTAGGACCCCTTCGGGAGGGTGAAGTTCTTGAGGCCGAATCCGGTGAAATCGGAGTAGGTGTAGGGCTGCGGATCGCTCATCGTCCCGTTCAGCACCAGCGAGCAGCGATCGCCATTGCCGACCGGGCAGCCCATCCCCGAGATGCCCGCCAGGATATCCGGCGGGGTCATCTTGCCATTGATATCGACCTTGATCCGGGTGGCGACGGAGCCGGTCCGGCTGACGCCCCACACGTTCTGGTCCGCGTCGACGCCGGCGCCGATTGTCCCATCGCCCGCGATCTTCATCGCCGGCATGTTGGTGCCGTCGACGGTCTTGTCGATCCCGTTCGGCGCCGCGATGGTCGAGGCGTCGATGCGGAGCACCCACCCGGCGGTGAGCGCCATCCACACGAAATAGATCTTGTCGGTGCGGGAATCGCTGGCGATGCCGCGCGACGAGCTGGCCGGCGCTCCCGACCCGGCGCCCGGCGCATTGACCCGGGTCCAGAAGCCATCCCCGAGCGTGGCGAACGGCTTGGTGCGATCGGGGGTGTAGCGATAGGCGTCATTGGGCGTGGCATTCACGCCGCCGCTGTAGCCGGCCACCCAGACGTTCTGATCGCGATCGAGCGTGATCCCGTAGCCGCCGAGCGCGTAGCCTTTCGGATCGCGCGCCGCGCCCGCCATCGCCGGCTGGTTGGTGTCGAAGTAGCGCAGCCCGCCGCCGAGGTTGGTCGCCCACAGGATGCCCTTGGCGTCGATCACCGCGCCGTAGGGGTTCGACTTCGGCCCCGCCTGACCCATCGGCGGGTTGGGGAGCACCGCCTGCGCCTTGGTGAGCCCGGTGGCGCCGTCGATCCGGAAGAACTTGGCGTCGTTGTAGCAGCCCGCCCAGGCGTCCGACGGCGTGCCATCCTCGGTGCCCTTGCCGAGAGCGATCGGCCGCCCGACCATGTTGGGCACATTGACGTTGGTCGTGAACAGCACGCACTCGTCGTCGAGGCCGTAGAACTCCTGCGCCTTGCCATTGACGCAGGCCTTCTTGGCCACGTCGGCGAGGTCGTCGGGCACCATGTTGCGATTGCAGTCGGTGTCGATTACGCCGTCGCCATTGACGTCGCTGGAGGTCTGGATCCCCATCGTGCCATTGCGATCGGTGCAACCGC
>SHYY01000152.1 GCA_009692555.1 Myxococcales bacterium | reverse complement strand
ATCCACGATCGCCTTGCACTCCATCGCGGAGCCCCGGGCGATGCTGTAGAAGCGGGCGCCATCCGGCGCTCCGAACCGGCCCGCTCCCTCGGCGATGTAGGGGGCATCCTCCTGGGTGGCCAGGGTGGTCGGTTGGCAGGAGGAATTTGTTGCGGGAGGAAGTTCGATTGCCGTCGCTGCGGACGGGACGACTACGACTACGACTACGACTACGTGACGAGCAAGAGCCAGCAAGAGGGCCCCCTCTGCTGTTAAGCACCCCGGGATCGAGGGCGGGTTGACAGTGCGGAATGGTGTCCGTTATACAGGATGGCGCGTCATGCGCAACGCCCTCATCGCGCTCCTCGCCGCGGGGATCCTCGCCGGCGCCTACCGGGCGCTCCGGCGTCCTTCCGCTATCACGGACGGCGAGCCGCTTCGGCTGCTGAATGTCTCCTACGACGCCACGGGCGAGCTCTATCGGGAGTACAACGCCGCGTTCGCCGCGCACCGGGAGGCGAGGGCCGGCCAGCGCCCGACCATCGCCCAGTCCCACGGGGGCTCGGGCAAGCAGGCCCGCGGGATCATCGATGGCCTCGAGGCGGACGTGGCCACGCTGGCGCTCGCCTTCGACATCGATGCGCTCCACGACAGGGCACACCTCGTCCCCGCGGGCTGGCAGGGCCGCCTGCCGGACCACAGCGCCCCCTACACCTCGACGATCGTCTTCGTGGTTCGCCGGGGCAACCCGCGCGGCATCAAGGACTGGGACGACCTGGTCAAGCCGGGCATCGTCGTGGTCACCGCGAACCCGAAGACTTCGGGGGGCGCCCGCTGGAACTACCTCGCCGCCTGGGGCTACGCCCTGAAGCGCCCCGGCGGCGACGAGGCGATGGCGAGGCAGTTCGTCACCGACCTCTACCGGAACGTCCCGGTGCTCGACTCGGGCGCGCGCGGCGCCACCACCACCTTCGGGCAGCGCGGCATCGGCGATGTGCTGATCACCTGGGAGAACGAGGCGCACCTCCTCGTCGAGCGGCTCGGCGCCGACCGCTTCGAGACCGTCATCCCCTCGCGGAGCATCCTCGCCGAGCCGTCCGTCGTGGTCGTGGACACGTACGTCGACCGGCACGGCACCCGCGCGCTGGCCACCGCCTACCTCGAGCACCTCTACAGCAAGGAGGGGCAGGAGATCGTCGCCCGGCATCACTTCCGCCCCCGCCTCGCCGCGGTGGCGGAGAGGTATGGGGACCGGTTCCCGCAGATCAGCCTGTTCACCGTCGACGACACCTTCGGCGGCTGGAAGGCGGCGCAGGCGACGCATTTTGCGGACGGCGGGACCTTCGATCGGATCTACGCTGCAGGCCGATGAGCGCGCTCCCCCGCGATGCCGCAAGAACGGAGGCCCCTCCACAATCGTGGAGGCTGCGGCGGAGCGGGCTCCTCCCGGGGTTCTCCTTCACCTTCGGCTTCACCCTCTTCTACCTCGGGCTGATCGTGCTCTTTCCGCTGGCGGTGCTGCTCCTCAAGGCGGCGCAGCTCTCCCCATCGCAGATCTGGGGGATCGTCAGCGAGCCGCGCGCTCTGGCCGCCTACCGCTTCAGCTTCGGCGCGTCGCTCACCGCCGCGCTCCTCAACGCGCTCTTCGGGCTGCTGGTCGCCTGGGTGCTGGCGCGCTACCGCTTCCCGGGCAAGGCGCTGTGCGACGCGCTGGTCGACGTGCCCTTCGCCCTGCCGACGGCGGTGGCGGGGATCGCGCTGACCTCCCTGCTGGCTCCGAACGGCCTGATTGGCCGGCTGTTCGACGCGGTCGGGATCCAGATCGCCTTCGCCCGGCCCGGCGTGGTGATCGCGCTGACCTTCGTCGGCTTGCCGTTCGTGGTGCGGACCGTGCAGCCGGTTCTCCTGGAGCTCGACCCGGCGCTCGAGGAGGCGGCGGCGGTGCTCGGCGCGTCCCGCCTCCAGACCTTCCTCCGGGTGCTCCTCCCGGCGATCTTCCCGTCGCTGCTGACCGGCTTCGCCCTCGCGTTCGCGCGCGCCCTCGGCGAGTACGGATCGATCGTCTTCATCTCCGGCAACCTGCCCGGGAAGACCGAGATCGTCCCGCTGCTGATCGTCACCAAGCTGGAGCAGTACGACTACGCCGGCGCCACGGCGATCGCCGCGGTGATGCTGCTCCTCTCCTTCCTCCTGCTGCTGGCGATCAACCTCCTCCAGACGCGCACCCGGGCGGCGCGGGCGGTTCGCAAATGAGGACCCATTCCGCTATCGCGGAACCGGGAGCGATCCGGTGGACGCTGACCGCCTTCGCCGTCGCCTTCCTCGCCCTGTTCGTCGCCCTGCCGGTGGCGTCGGTGTTCCTCCAGGCGTTCGAGCACGGGCCCGGCGCCTACCTCGCAGCGCTGACCGACCCCGAGGCGCTCTCGGCGATCCGCCTGACGCTGGTCGCCGCGGCGCTCTCGGTGCCGCTCAACACCGTCTTCGGAGTGACCGCGGCCTGGCTGATCGCGAAGTACGACTTCGCCGGGCGCGGTGTGCTGCTGACGCTGATCGATCTCCCGTTCGCGGTGTCCCCGGTGATCGCCGGACTGATCTTCGTGCTGCTCTTCGGCGCCCACGGCCTGCTCGGCCCGCTGCTCTCGCGCCACGAGGTGAGGGTGATCTTCGCCGTCCCCGGGATCGTCCTCGCCACCACCTTCGTCACCTTCCCGTTCGTGGTCCGCGAGGTGCTGCCGATCCTCGAGTCGCAGGGCAGCGACCAGGAGGAGGCAGCGGTCACCCTCGGCGCGAGCGGCCTGACCGTCTTCTTCCGGGTGACGCTGCCGCGGATCAAGTGGGGCCTCCTCTACGGCGTGATCCTCTGCAACGCCCGCGCGATGGGGGAGTTCGGCGCGGTGTCGGTGGTGTCGGGCCACATCCGCGGCGAGACCAACACCATGCCGCTCCACGTCGAGATCCTCTACAACGAATACAACTTCGTCGGTGCCTTCGCGGTCGCGTCGCTGCTGGCGCTCCTGGCCCTGGCCACGCTGCTCGCCAAGCGGCTCCTCGGCGACGGCAGCCACGGCGGTCAGGGCCAACCGGGCGCCTCGCAGGAAGCCCGATGAGCGTCACGGTCAGGAACCTCACCAAGCGCTTCACCGCCAGCGCGGGCAGCCCCCGTGCACCGGCGGTGGCGGACGCCTCCTTCGAGGCCCCCGACGGGGCGATCACCACTCTCCTTGGCCCGTCGGGCTCGGGCAAGACCACCGTGCTGCGCGCCATCGCCGGCCTCGAGCAGCCCGACAGCGGCACGATCCTCCTCGACGGCGTGGACTGCACGGCGATCCCGGCCCGTCGCCGCGGCGTCGGCTTTGTCTTCCAGGGCTACGCGCTGTTCGCCCACATGTCGGTGCGCGACAACATCGCCTTCGGCCTCCAGGTGCGCAAGATGCCGCGCAAGGAGATCGCCGAGCGCGTCGACGAGCTGCTATCGCTGGTGCAGCTCGAGGGGCTCGGCGCGCGCTACCCGAAGCAGCTCTCGGGCGGGCAGCAGCAGCGGGTGGCCTTCGCGCGCGCGCTCGCCACCCGGCCGCGCGTCCTGCTCCTCGACGAGCCGTTTGGCGCCCTCGACGCGCAGGTGCGGGTGGAGCTGCGATCGTGGCTCCAGCGGCTGCACGCGCAGACCCACGTCACCACGCTGCTGGTAACCCACGATCAGGAGGAGGCGCTCGAGCTCTCGCAGCACGTGGTGCTGATGCGCGCCGGCCGGATCGAGCAGGTCGGTACGCCGCACGATCTGTACGATCACCCGAGCACGCCGTTCGTCGCGTCGTTCATCGGCGGGGCGACGGTGCTGCGCGGGCGGGTCGAGGGGACGCGGGCGGCGATCGGTCCGCTCTCGGTGGCGGCGCCCGACGGCGCGCTCGAGGGTGCGGGGCTGCAGGCGTTCGTGCGCCCGCACGATGTCCGGATCGCGCGCGCGACCGATCAGTCCGCGGTGTCGCTCGGGAAGATCGAGAAGCTGGTGCGGGTCGGCGGCTTCGTGAAGGTGGAGCTGCGGCTGCCGTCGGGGGAGGCGATGACGGTGCAGATGGCGAAGACGGAGCTCGACGCGCTCGGCGTTGCGGAGGGCGACCGGGTGCTGGTGGATCTGCTGGCTGCCAAGGTGTTCGTGGAGGACTATTCGATATGATCCGCGCATCCGTATCCGAGGTGATCGGCCACACCCCGATGGTCGAGCTGACGCGCATCGCAAGAGGGCTGCCCGGCCGGATCGCGGTCAAGCTCGAGTCGCTCAACCCCGGCGGGAGCGTCAAGGACCGCATCGGCGCGGCGATGATCGACGACGCCGAGCGACGCGGGGTGCTCTCCCCGGGGGCCACGCTGATCGAGCCGACCAGCGGCAACACCGGGATCGCCCTCGCGGTGGTGGCGGCGGCGCGCGGCTACCACCTGATCCTGACCATGCCGGAGCGGATGTCGCGCGAGCGCGTGGCGCTCCTCCGTTATCTTGGAGCCGAGGTCGTGCTGACGCCCGGGACCCTGATGCGGGGCGCGGTCGAGCGCGCGCGCGAGCTTTGCGCCGCCACGCCGGGCGCGGTGACGCTCCAGCAGTTCGACAACCCGGCCAACCCGGAGGCGCACCGCCGCACCACGGCCGTCGAGATCTGGGAGGACACCGCCGGCGCGATCGACGTGTTCGTCGCCGGGGTGGGAACGGGCGGGACGATCACCGGAGTGGGCGAGGTGCTGAAGGCGCGGAAGCCGTCGGTGCGGGTGGTGGCGGTGGAGCCGAGGAACGCCGCGCTGCTCTCGGGCGGGCGCGCCGGCAACCACCTCATCCAGGGCATCGGCGCGGGCTTCCTGCCGTCGGTGCTCAACCGGGCGGTGATCGACGAGGTGTTCGCCGCGGAGGAGGACGAGGCGTTCGGCGGCGCGCGGCGGCTGGCGCGGGAGGAGGGGATCCTGGCCGGGATCTCCTCGGGGGCGGTGCTGGCGGCGGCGCTCCAGGTGGCGGCGCGGCGGGAGTCGGAGGGCAAGCTGGTGGTGGCGATGGTGTGCGATAGCGGGGAGCGCTACGCCACCACGCCGCTGATCGACGAGCTGATCGGGCGCAGCAGCGGGTAGTCCAACATAATGGATCTTTTGACGCAATAACGGAGCCCCATGGATCGACCCCGAGAGAAGAAGCGGAAGCGCGTGACCGGAGCGGAGCGCAAGCAGCCCCCGCTCCCTGAGGAGTCCCCGAAGACCCAGGGGACGCTGGGGAGCCGCCTTCGGCGGGTCGATGAGGCTCAGCCGGCTCCGGCGTCGCCCGACGAGCAGGCCGCCGAAGGCGGTGCGCCCGAGGTGGGGGCGAACCTGCGGCGGGTGCGCCTCGCGCGGGCGATGTCGCTGGACGCGCTGGCCCGCGCCTCGGGGGTCAGCCGGGCGATGCTGAGCCAGGTGGAGCTCGGCCACTCCACGCCGACGATCAAGGTGCTGTGGAAGATCGCCCGCGCCTTCGAGCTGCCCTTCTCGGCGCTCCTGGCAGGCGGGCCGGCGCAGGACCCCACCTGCCTCCTCCGGGGCGATCGGGCGCGGCGACTGACCAGCCACGACGGGCGCTTCAGCTCGCGCGCGCTGTTTCCGCCCGACCGCCCGCGCCGCGTCGAGTTCTACGAGCTGCGCCTCGCGCCGCGCGGGATCGAGGAGGCCGAGCCGCACCCGCCGGGAACGACCGAGAACCTGGTGGTCAACCGCGGGACCGTCGAGATCCGGGTCGACGGTGTGGCCCACGAGCTCGGCCCGGGCGACGCGCTGCAGTTCCAGGCCGACGTGCCGCACGCCTACCGCAACGCCGGCCCTGCCGAAGCCGTGATGTACCTCGTGATGAGCTACGCCGAGACGATCGCCGCTTCCCCCGGCTGGAACGTCTGATCGGATGGTTCACGCCGCATCCGCCCCCTCCGCCACCGATGGCAGCGTGCTCGCCGACGCGCTGGCGATCGCGCGCTACCACATCGTGCTCGTCGCGGCGGCCGGAACGCTGGTGTTCGGGTGGCTGATCACCGGCCACCGGCCGTGGGCGATCGCCGCGCTCTGCGGGTTCGACTGGTTCCTGATCAACCTCATGAACCGGATCACCGATCTCGACGAGGATCTGCGAAACGGCATCCCGGGCACCGCCCGCGTGGCAGAGAGGCGGCGCCTGCTCACCGTCGCTGCGGGGCTTCTCCTTTTCGGCTCGTTCGCGGTCACCCACCTCGTCTGGCCCGCGCTCACGCCCTGGCGGCTCGCGGTCCAGGCGATCGGTCTCGGCTACAACTACCGGCTCGTCCCGACCGGGCGCGGCTGGTCCCGCTTCAAGGAGATCTACTTCCTCAAGAATTTCGGATCGGCGGTGCTGTTCGTCCTCACCTGCTTCGCCTATCCCCTCGCCGCCGACCCGGGCGCACGCGCCCTCTCCTGGCCGGCGATCGCCTGCCTCGCGCTGTTCTTCATCCCCTTCGAGCTCACCTACGAGATCCTCTACGACCTGCGCGACCTCCCGGGTGATCGCGCCGAAAACATCCCGACCTACCCGGTGGTGCACGGCCCGGCGCGCGCCCGGCGGATCATCGACGCGCTGCTCCTCGCCGCCGCGCTGGTGCTCGCCGCGGGGCTCCTCACCCGCACCATCGGCCTTCGCGAGGGGCTGCTCGTCGTCGCTCCCGCGACCCAGCTTGCCTTCTACCGCCCACGCTTCCGGCGCGGCCTCACCTCGTTCGACTGCATCCTCCTCACCCATCTCGGGACGGCGCAGCTCCTCGGCTTCCTCGCCGGGACCGCGCTGTGGGAGCGCCTCGGTCTGCCGCCGAACATCTACCTGTAGCGACCGTCGACGGAGTATCGTCAAGCCATATTCCCGCAAGGAGCCTGAACATGCGAACGCCTGGCCTGCTCCTGTCCGCCCTCCTCGTCTCCGTTGCCGCCAGCGGGTGCGGGGGGGATCCCGTCTCGCCCCCGGAGGACGCCGCCGCCACCGTCGACGCGGCGATCGCGCGCGACCTCGCCGGCAAGGACGCGGCGACCGCGGACGACCTGTCCGGATCGTCCGACCTGGCCGAGGAGGCCGACCTGTCCTCGTCGCCTGACCTGGTGCCTGAGAGCGACCTCGCGCCGTCGTGCTCAGACGGCGTGAAGAACGGGACCGAGAGCGACACCGACTGCGGCGGCGGCGGCTGCGCCCCGTGCGACGACGGCAAGGCGTGCGGCGCCCCCAACGACTGCAAGAACGGCGCGTGCGCCAACGGAATGTGCGGCGCGGCGACGTGCATCGATCTGGTCAAGAACGGCGCGGAGACCGACGTGGACTGCGGCGGCCAGGGCATCAAGGCGTGTCCCAAGTGCGACGCCGGCAAAGGGTGCGGAGCTCCGGGCGACTGCACCAGCGGCGTCTGCTCGGGCGGAATGTGTTCCGCTGCATCGTGCATGGACCTGGTCAAGAACGGTGGCGAGAGCGACGTCGATTGCGGCGGACCCTGCCCGGAGTGCCCGGAGGGCAAGACCTGCGGGGTCGCCAAGGACTGCGCGAGCGGACTCTGCAAAAACGGAATGTGTTCCACTCCTTCGTGCATGGACCAGTCGAAGAACGGCGGCGAGACCGACGTCGACTGCGGCGGGATGTGCCCGGGCTGCGCCGATGGGAAGGCCTGCGCGGTCGCCAAGGACTGCCAGAACGGCCAGTGCCAGAGCGGGGTGTGCGCGGCGGTGAGCTGCGCCGATCTGAAGAAGAACGGCCAGGAGACCGACATCGACTGCGGCGGCGGGAGCTGCGCGGGCTGCCCGAGCGGGAAGGCCTGCGCCGTCGCCAAGGACTGTCAGAGCGGGGTCTGCACCGGCGGCCTGTGCGCGGTCGCCTCCTGCATCGACCTGGCGAAGAACGGCGACGAGACCGACCTCGACTGCGGCGGGCTGACCTGCGGCGCCTGCGCGGACGGCAAGGCCTGCAACGGCGCCAGCGACTGCAAGAGCGGCGTCTGCAAGAGCGGAGCGTGCGCCGCCGCGGCGTGCGACGACACGGTGCAAAACGGCAGCGAGACCGACATCGACTGCGGGAGCGCCTGCCCGCCGTGCGCCGCGGCGAAGAAGTGCGTCATCGCCAAGGACTGCCAGAGCGGCGTGTGCAGCGCCGGGAAGTGCGCCGCGCCCGGGTGCGTGGACAAGCTGAAGAACGGCACCGAGACGGACATCGATTGCGGCGGATCGTGCCCGGTGTGCGCGAACGGGAAGGCGTGCGCGGCGGGCAAGGACTGCCTGAGCGGGGTCTGCACCGCCGGGAAGTGCGCCGCGGCCGGGTGCGCCGACAAGCTGAAGAACGGCACCGAGACCGACATCGACTGCGGCGGGACGTGTCCCGCGTGCGCCAACGGCCGCGCCTGCACGATCGCCAAGGACTGCACCAGCAATGTCTGCACCGGCGGCAAGTGCTCCGCGCCGTCGTGCATGGACAAGATCCTGAACGGCGGCGAGAGCGACGTGGACTGCGGCGGGCTCTGCGCGGGCTGCGACGACGGCGACGTGTGCGGGGTGGCCAAGGACTGCAAGAGCGGGGTGTGCAAGGGCGGTCTGTGCATCCCGCCGACCTGTATGGATCTGGTGAAGAACGGGGTCGAGACGGACATCGACTGCGGCCCCGGCTGCGCGGCCTGCACGACGGGAAAGGCGTGCGCGGCGGCGAAGGACTGCGAGAGCGGCGTGTGCACCAAGAGCAAGTGCGTCGCGGCGACCTGCGTCGACACGGTCAAGAACGGCAGCGAGAGCGACGTCGATTGCGGCGGCAGCTGCCCGCGCTGCCAGGGGGTCAACCGGGTGTGCCTGGTGAGCAACGACTGCGCGAGCGGCTGGTGCAACGCGGGCCAGTGCGCCCTTCTGTTCCCGGCCGGCGGCACCAACTACGCCACCGGCGCGCTGCCCTCGGGGATCGCGCTCGGCGACCTGAACAGCGACGGAAAACCCGACCTCACCGTCGCTGCGTACGGCGCGGGGCAGCTCCAGATCTTCGCCAATCAGGGCCCCGGCACGTTCGGCGCCGCGGTGAAGCTGACCAGCGCGAACCCGCAGAGCGTCGCGCTCGGCGACTGGAACGGCGACCAGAAGATCGACCTCGCGGCCACCAACTACGGCGCCGGGAAGGTGAGCGTCCTGCTCGGCCAGGGCAACCTCGCGTTCGCCCCCGCGGTCTTGTTTGGCACCGCGGTGAACCCGTGGAAGATCGGCGCGGCGGAGCTCTCCGGCGACGGGAAGCTCGATCTCGTCACCACCGGCTACCTGGCCGTGGGCGTGACCAGCGTGCTGCTCGGCAAGGGTGACGGCACCTTCCCCGCGGCGACCAACTACGGCACCGGCGAGGGCACCCTCGGGCTGGCGCTCGGCGATCTCTCCGGCGACGGCATCGTCGATATCGCGGCCTCGAACTACAACGGCGGCAACACCGTCGCGGTGCTGCTCGGCAAGGGCGACGGCACCTTCGGCGCGCCCGCCACCTACCCCACCGGCTCCGGGCCGATCGACCTCACGATCGGCGACTTCAGCGGCGATGGGAAGCCCGACCTGGCGGTCTCGCAGTACAGCGCCGCCAGCGTCGCGATCTACGTCAACAAGGGCAACGGGACGTTCAACGCGCCGTTCGCGTTCCCGGTCAGCGCCGGCCCGCGCGGGATCGGCGTGGGCGACTTCAACGCCGACGGGAAGGTGGACCTCGCGGTGACCAGCTACACGGGGGCGGCGGTCAGCGTGGTGCTGAACCTCGGGAACAGCGCCTTCCAGGTGGCGCCCTACGCCGTCGGGTCGAACCCGATCGCGATCGTGGTGGGCGACCTCGACGGCGACAACCGGCCCGACCTGGCGGTGGCCAACCGCGGGAGCAACAGCGTCACGGTGCTGCTGAACCAGTTCAAGTAGCCCTTACTTGGCGCAGATCAGCGTCCCCGGGATGCACTTCCCGCTCGCGCAGTCGGTGTCCAGCTTGCAGGGTTGATCCTTCTTCAGCAGGCACTTGCCGCCGGTGCATTGCAGGGTCGCCGGATTGCACGGCGCCGCGGCGCCGCAGGTGCAGGCGCCCATCGTGCACCCGTTCGCGAGCATCGGGTTGCAGTCGTCCTTGGCGACCTTGCAGCCGCAGATGCCGGCGAGGCACAGCTTGCCCGCGGGGCTCTGGCCGCAATCGTTGCCGCACACGCCGCAGTGCTTCGCCTCGGTGAACGTGTTCACCTCGCAGCCGTTCGGCGCCATCTTGTCGCAGTCGCCGAAGCCGAGGTTGCAGACGCTGACGGTGCACTTTCCGACCGCGCAGCCGGGCGTCCCGTTGGCGACCGCGCAGGGCTTGTTGCAGGCGCCGCAGTGGGCCGGGCTCGACGAGGAATCGATCTCGCACCCGTCGGCGAGGTTGGCGTTGCAATCCTTGAAGGCGCCCACGCACATGCCGGGGGCGCACTTGCCCATCATGCACGCCGCGGTGGTGTTGGGCGGCGCCGGGCAGGGCTGGTCGCAACCACCGCAGTGCTTGAGATCGCTGCTGATGTTGGCCTCGCAGCCTGTGGCGAGCGTGTGATCGCAGTCGCGGAAGGTTTCGGTGCAGATGCTGATCCCGCACGCGCCGGCGACGCAGGCGGGGCTCCCGTTCGGAACCATCGCGCAGGGCGCCATGCACGCGCCGCAGTGCTTGAGGTCGCTGGCGGTGTTCACCTCGCAGCCGTCGGCGGGCTTGCCGTTGCAGTCCTTGAAGGGCGCGTCGCACGAACCGACGCCGCACACGCCGGAGGAGCAGCTCGCCGCCTGGTTGCCCATCCCGACGCACTTCGCGCCGCAGGCGCCGCAGTTCTCGATATCGGCGGCGACGCTGGTCTCGCACCCGTCGCTGGCCATCCCGTTGCAATCGCCAAAGCCGCCGTTGCACTGCTTCACCGCGCACAGGCCGCCGCTGCACGACGCGGTCGCGTTGGCGACCTTGCAGACCACCCCGCAGCCGCCACAGTGGGCCACATCGGCGACCACCGCCTTGCAACCGAGGGCGGCGCAGCACAGCGGCGCCAGCATCGCACCCCCGGGACAGTCCGACTTCCCGTCGGGGCTGGCGGGGTTGCAGTCGTCGTCGACGGCATTGCACACCTCGGGCGTGGGCTGCGCGGCGAAGTAGCAGCGCGCCGCCGCCTGGGTCGCCTTCGCGCCGGTGTCGACCTCGGCGGTCTCGCCGGGGCAGGCGTGCCGCTTCGCCTGATCGAAGTTCGCCGACGCGATCGAGGCGGCGCTGCACACGCAGTCACCGAGGGGAGCGGCGCACGCGCCGACGTCGGAGTCGCTGCACCGGAGAACGTGGCCTCCGTCGGTGAGCGGCTTGCCGGCGGCGTCGGGGTTGCCCTCGTCGACCAGCCCGTCGCAGTCGTCGTCGACGCCGTTGCAGCGCTCGATCGCCCACGGGTGGATCGCCTTGTCGCCGTCGTTGCAGTCGACCGACTTGTCGTACTTGTCGCCGTCGGCGTCGATCGCGCAGGCGGCGTCCTGGACGCAGTTCTGGGCTACCAGATCGCCGCACAGCTCCGGCGCTCCGGGGAAAATCTGAGGGTCGGCGTCGTTGCAGTCGTGGGCATACTTCGCGCCCGGGTCGCACTGCGCCGCCTTCGCCTCGTCGATGAATCCGTCGCGGTCGGCGTCGCAGAAGGCGTCCAGGCAGCCAGTGATCTTGCCGTCGCAATCGGCGTCCTGCGGGGTGCCGTCGACCGCCTCGCGACGGCACAGCCCGCGCATGGCGCCGAGCGCGGTGCCACCCTCCATCCCCGCGGTCTTCACCGTCGATCCGGGGTAGACGCCGGAGTCCTCATCGTTGCAGTCGACCGCCTTGCCGGTCTTCAGATAGGCCGCGTCGGGGCAGCCGTTCTTCCCGTCGCTGCGCTGGTACCCGTCGCCGTCGAGGTCGCAGACCACGCAGGTCTCGTCGACGCGGCCGTTGCAGTTGTTGTCCTTGCCGTCGCACACCTCGGCGGCGAGCGGGCCGATCAGCGGATCGCAGTCGTTGCAGTCGGGGTCCGCGGGCGCTCCTTGCGGGGCCATGCAGCCCGGGGGTTGCGTTCCGGCCCCGTAGGAGTCGCAGTCCTGGTCGCGCTTGCAGGGCAGATCGAGGTGGTCGCAGTCCTGGTCGATGCCGTCGCCGCAGGTGGCGGCGTGGCAGGTCTTGTCGGAGGCGAACGACTTCGCACCGTCGGGGGTGCCGCCTTTGCCAAGCGAGTAGCCGCAGCAGTTCGCCGACTCGGGGAAGGGGTCGGCGGAGGTCGCGTGATGGATCGCCGGATCCGCGGGGGCGCAGTCGGTGGCGTCGGGATCACCGTCGCCGTCCGCGTCCTCGCACGGGGCGTCGGCGCCGTCGCAGTCGTCGTCGAGAGCGTTGCCGCACACCTCGCGGGCGAAGGGGTTGATCAGCGCGGCGGCGATCCCGGGCATGGGCTTGTCGGCGCAGTCGAGGAGCGCGAGGGGGAAGGTGGCCGCCTCCGGGGTGTGCGCGGGCCAGACGGCGCCGTCAGGGAAGATGTCGCCGTCGTCGTCGTCGCCCGGGGGGACCTCGACGAGGCGTGCAGCGATGGTGCGCTCGCCCTTGACCTCGAAGGTGGCCGCCCAGAAAAACTGCCGCGCGCCCTTCGCTACGTCGGGGCGCGTGCCTGCGAGCGGGCCGATCGCACCGACGACGACCGCGGTGTAGTGGCCGGCGGCGGTCAGGCGGAGGCCGATCTTGAAAGGGGCGGTCGAGAGATCCCGGGTGCCGGCGAGGGTGGCGTCGGACCAGCCGGTGTGGAGCAGCAGCGCGCGGCTCGTGTCGTCACGCACGTAGAGATCGTAGTGCTCCACGCGGGCCGGGGCGCTCAGGCTGATCAGCGCCTGGGGCGCACTCGCGCGGCAGCCGGCGAGGCCGTGCAGGAGGAGCGCGAGCAGGAACGCGGACCGGCGAACGTACATGGGTAGACTCTCCTCCACCAACCCTCTCCAACCATCCACGGTCACTCGCTGTTTTCCCATGCTGGGCTCAGGGGCCCGACATCCCACCGAATTGCGCTTGCGGCGGCGCCGGGAGAGCGCGCACAGGACAAGCCCGGCGAGCAGCGCAGATCGCGCGGCACCGGCTCGGCCGCGAGGGTGACCACCGATGGCGCAGCCGCTCGCCTCCATCGCCGGAGGGATGGAAGCGGCCTGTTCGAGGAGCATCGCCTCGCGCAGCCCGAAATACCCGAGGTAGGACGAGATCCACGACTGGTCCTCGGTGCCGGGGCGCTGCTCGCTGCCGGGGATGCCCCCGTCGGGCTCGCGGTCCTGGGCGACCAGGCGATCGTAGATATCGAGCGCTGCATTGCGGTGGAGGTCGCGCTCCGCGCCCTCGAGGGCCGCAGCGGCGCTGAAATGGGCCAGCATGTTCCAGGCGTTCCACGCGTTGCGCCAGTCGCGCCAGTCGGGGCTCGTCACCATCGACTCGTCGATCCATCCACCGAGCCGGGGCGCGGTGGTCTTGACCCAGGGGACGAGCTCGGCGGGGTGCTGCTTCATGTACGACCCGAGGACGCCATGGAACACCGCGCCGCCCGTCGCCGCCCAGGTCGATGAGGCCGGCCGCGCGGGGTCCGCGTCGAGCCAGGCTTTCACGGATGCGCCGATCGCCGCCGCGGCGTCCCGGTCCGCCGCGCTCTTCGTGGCCTCGCCCCACAGCCACAGCCCCGACGCGGCCCACGCGACCGTCGCCTGGTCGATCAGCTCGGTGCCGGCCTGGCTCACCCCGGGCGCGTGGTCGACGATGTGCTGGGCGCACATCTCGCCGTAGGCGTGGTGCGCGGTGTCGCCCGTCGCAGCCTCGTATTCGAGGACCGCGCGCACCCCCCAGCCGCAGTTGTAGAGGCTGTAATAGTTGGGGACCGCGCCGCCGTCCTTCCACTCCAGCCAGCCCGGATTCTTGTCGAGGTAGGCGAAGGCGCGCGCGGTCTCCTCGACGAACGCCGCTTCCCCGGAGGTGGTGCGCTGAAAGCTCCAGTCCCAGATCGCCTCCTGCGTGTTGTCGCTCTGAACGATGCGGTTGCCGGGAGACGACTCCACCTCGATGATCCCACCGACGGTGTTGGGCGCGGTCGATTGCATCTTCTTCTGGAAGGCGGCGAGGAGCCCGAGGTGGGTTGCCCAGTCGGTGCCGGCGGTCTGCGCGCGGCGCGTGCCCTCCGCAAGGCGAGCCGGCGGGTGGTGGAACAAGGCGAGCTGGTCGCGGGGAACGAACGGCGTGGCGTGCGCCCTCGCCGCGGCCGTCACGAGCGCAAGGAGAAGGAGAGCGCGGGCTGTCAGGGACATGACCGCGACTATATACGACGTCGACCTTTCGAGCGCGCGGGCCTCTGGCCAAACTCCCGGCGATCGCGAAGCTACCGGCCTAGCGAACGGGGAATTCCCCGCGCGAACGGGGAATTGACTGCTCCACAGTCCATCGACCCCTCGGTCTTCCGTGGCGTTGAGTGCGCGAAGGAGCGGGAGGACCGTCGGGATGTCCTCCGTCGCCGTCTTCCACACCGCCTCCGGATCGACCGTCGAATATCCGTGGATCAGCCGGTTGCGCATCGAGACGATATCCCTCCACGGAACCTGCGGCGTCGCCGCGCGCACCTCGGGAGAAACTTTGCTGGCTGCCTCGCCGAGGATCTCGATGGCGCGCACCAGGGCGTGGAACAGCATCCGAGCACTAGCCACATTTCTGGCCAGCGACGGTAGGACGTGATCTAAGGTGTGGATGAACACCCCACCATGCGCGTTCCGGGCTGAGCAGGAGTTTGGATCGGCACGGCTGGGGGATGCCGGCCGGACGGCGCGTCTCATCGGTGTGGCCGGACAAGCGGCGAGCACACCGGGTGGCAAGGTGACGGATGTATTCTCCGAGGGTGCCGCTCGGGAAGGAGCGTTCCGCTTGCTGGAGAACGAGGACGTTTCCGTCGAGGAGATCGCGTGG
>SHYY01000012.1 GCA_009692555.1 Myxococcales bacterium | reverse complement strand
GAGAAACGAGTTCCCCCTGGGGCGCTCGTCGCGATCTGCGACGCAAGGGCGAGGAGCTCGATGGCGCGGCGATAGACGTCGAGCTTCTGGTCGGCCAGCAGGGGCATCCTCCTGTGTGGCCAGGGGGGGCGGTTGGCAGGAGGAATTTGTTGCGGGAGGAAGTTCGATTGCCGTCGCTGCGGACGGGACGACTACGACTACGACTACGACTACGACTACGTGAGCGGAGGGACCCCCTTCTCCGTTAAGCACCCCACCACGTCCCCGATCGCCAGCTCGCCGAGTCCGGAGTGGATCACGTTCTGCCCGAACAGCACCTGACCGCCGACCCGCCGATACCCACCGAGGGTGGCGATCGGCTCCTCCCCGCGCTCCCCGGTGGCGGGGTCCACCGACGGAATGGGGCAGCGCGCGCAGCGCTTCACGCCGCGCATCGGCACCTCGCCGATCCGCAGGGCGGTCCAGCTGTCCTCGGCGAAGGGAGCACAGCCATCGACGACGATGTTGGGGCGGAAGCGAGCCATCTCCACCGGCGCGGCGAGTCGGCGATTGAGATCGTCGAGCGAGGCCTGCGACACCAGCAGCAGCGGAAAGCCATCGACAAAGCTCACTTGATCGCCGACCCCCGTTGCCGTTGCCGAGTAATCCCGATCCACCAGCCGCACACTCTCCTCCGGCATCCACACCAGATCGCACGCCGCCCCAAGAAACCGCGTCATCCACCCCGCCGCCTCCTCCCCCGTCGAGATCGCCGCGCAGCGGTCGGCAAACACCTCCACCTCCCGCGCCGGCCCGGCGACGGAGAACGGCACCCTCAAAGGCGGCATCCCCGGCGCCACCACCCGCAGCCCGCCCGGCTCGATCGCCACCTCGATCAGCGCCATCCGCGGCAACGTCCGCTGGGTGAGAAAGCGGCCCGCCCCGTCGACCACCATCCACCGCCGATCATGCTCGAAGCCGCGCGAAGCAAGCCGCGCTCGCGGCAAGGAGATCCCGCGCGCCGACTTGATCGGGTAGACCCACAGCTCCCGGACCACCGCCAGCGCCCCCTCCATCAATCGGCCGGCAGCCAGACGGTGAACACCGTGCGCCGCCCCGCCTCCGCCTCGACCTCCAGGCGCCCGCCGTGCTCCTCGACGATCCGCCGCGCGATCGGCAGGCCAAGGCCGTCGCCCCCGGCGCGGGTGGTGAACAGCTCCTCGAAGATCCGCGGCAGATCGGCCGGCTTGATCCCGTGCCCGCTGTCGTGAACGGTGAAGATCACCCCGGCGCCGGAGCCATCGCCCACCGCGCCGAGGCGGATCGCCCCGCTCTGCTCCGTCGCTGCGATGGCGTTGAGGAGCAGGTTGAGCACCACCTGCTTCAGGCGCGCTCGATCGCCGCGCACCTTCGGGAGCTGCGGCGCGCACTCCAGGACCACCCGTCCGCGCGGCCCGGCGCCGAGGAGGTTCACCTCCATCACCTCGTCGAGCAGCGCCCGCAGATCGACCGAGCCGGTCGGCGGCGGCGGGGTCTGCCGGTCGACGTACTCGACCACCAGCCCGGCGATCCGCCGCGCCTCCCCCTCCACCGCCAGCGCCAGCCGCTTGCGCATCGCCGGATCGGCCTCCTCGCGCGCCACCACCTGCGCCGCCGCGGCGATCGCAGCGACGGGATTTCGCACCTCGTGGGCGAAGCTGCGCGCCGCCCGCGCCAGGGCCTGCAGCCGCACCCGCTCCTCGGCCTCGCGCCGCGCCACCTCGGCCGCCGCCAGCTCGCGGAACACCACCACCACGCCCCCACCGTCGAGCGCGGTGCTGGTGAAGCCGAGCGCGGTCTCGCCGGCCGCGGTGCGGATGAGTGCCCGCCGCTGGGTCGATCCCGGCTCGACGTTGAGGAACGCCTCGGCCCCCGGCGCCACCTCGGCGAGCAGCCGCCCCGTCGCTGACCAGGGATCGCGCAGCCCGAGCTGGGCCGCCCCGGCGCTGTTCACCCGCAGCACCTTCCCGTCCGCGTCGCACACCAGGAGCCCGGTCGAGACGTGCTCGATCACCTCGTCGAGGAAGCGCTCCCGCTCGCGCACCTCCTCCGCCAGCCGCCGCATGCGCGAGAAGACGCGCAGCTTGGCGTCGAGCAGGTCGACGTTGAATGGCTTGGAGACGAAGTCCGACGCGCCGAGGGCGTAGGCGCCCTTGACCGCCGTGCTGTCGCTGATCGCCGAGATCACGATCACCGGCATGTCGTCGAGCTCCCGCCTTTGGCGGATCTGCTCCAGCACCGCGAAGCCGTCGATGTCGGGGAGCACCAGATCGAGGGTGGTGATCGCCGGGCGCAGGTGGCGGAGCATGTTCAGCGCCTCGCGCCCGCTGCCCGCGGAGACCAGCTTCATCCCGATCGGCGCGGCGAGCGCGGCGAACAGCTCGACGATCGGCTGGTCGTCCTCGATCGCCAGCAGGATCGGGCGTGCCATGGGCATCAGTCCACCCCGTCGTGGTCGAGGGTCTCGGTCAGCGACGCGAAGTAGTCGTTGAGGGCGAGCACCTCGTCGGGCTGGAGCCCGAGGAAGCGCACGCCCATCCCGTGGAGCGGATCGTCGTCGCCGTCGGCGATCCAGCGCACCTCGCCGCGCACGGAGATCGAGCGGCCCGAGAACGGCACCGTGATCACCACCGCCAGGATCGTCCCCGGCGGCTCGGGGTCCGGGGTGACGACGAACGCGCCGCCGATGCCGATGTTGTGGGTCTCGGCGACCTGCTCGGGCCCACTTCCGTGGGCATCCACGGACCGGTAGCGCACCTCGGCGCGGCGTCCGGGGCGCGCCACACCACGGAAGTGACGGCCTCCGTCTCGCTTCGGGTGGGCCATGGCGGGATCGTCGGAAACCGGCGCCCGGAAGTCAATGGTAGAGCGTCGAGCAGTTGACCCGGACCGAGCCCGCCGATGCCCATTTTGTGCCCGGCGAGGCGCGAGGAGGAAGCAGGCTGGCGGCCTGTGCCCGACGAGCTTCCCCTCAAGTCTACCGATAGGGGGGCAAGCCCCCCGAAGCTGGGCGCGAAATGGGACCGGCCGGCGACGGGAGCGGTAGACTGGTCGATGCTCTAGTCAATGGGCATCGAATTGACACCCGAAGGGGGCGCTGATACCACCCCTCGCGTGAAACTCCACCTGATCGGGGTCTGCGGAACCGGGATGGGTTCCCTCGCCGGCCTGCTCAAGGAGGCTGGCCACGAGGTGCGCGGCTCCGACGAGCATGTCTACCCGCCGATGTCGACCCAGCTCGCCGCGCAGGAGATCCCGGTGTGCGACGGTTTCCGCCCCGAGAACCTCGACTGGGCGCCCGACGCGGTGGTGGTGGGCAACGTCTGCCGGCGCGATCACGTCGAGGTGCTGGCGGCGCAGGCGCGCGGCCTCCAGCTCACCTCCTTCCCGGCGGTGCTGGAGGAGCACTTCCTCGCGAAGAGTCACTCGCTGGTGGTCGCCGGCACCCACGGGAAGACCACCACCTCGGCGCTCGCGGCGTCGGTGCTGAGCGAGGCGGGGAGGAACCCGGGCTACCTCATCGGCGGCGTCCCCTTCGGGCTCCCGCAGAGCTTCCACGCGGGGGCCGAGGGCGGGCCGTTCGTCGTCGAGGGGGACGAGTACGACACGGCGTTCTTCGACAAGGGATCGAAGTTCTTCCACTACCGCCCGCGCACCGCGATCCTGACCTCGGTGGAGCTCGATCACATCGATATCTTCGACTCGCTCGAGGCGGTCAAGGAGTCGTTCCGCAAGTTCGTCGCGCTGATCCCCGAGGAGGGGCTGCTGGTGGTCTCCGCCGACGACCCCGGGGCGCTCGAGTGCGCGGCCGGGGCGCGCTGCCGCGTGGAGCGCTACAGCCTCGGTGACGCCCCATCGGAGTGGCGGGCGCGCGCGACCGGGACGCGCCCCGGCGGTCGCACCCTGTTCAAGGTCGAGCGGCGCGGGGAGAGCTTCGGCGACTTCGAGACCGGGATGGCGGGCGCCTACAACCTCGGCAACGCGCTGGCGGTGATCGCGGCGGTGGCCGACCTCGGCGTCCCGGCGGTGGACATCGCGCGCGGCGTGCGGCGCTTCGCCGGCGTGCGCAGGCGGCAGGAGGTGCGCGGCGTCGCCCAGGGTGTCACGGTGGTCGACGACTTCGCCCACCATCCGACGGCGGTGCGGAACACTCTCGGCGGGCTCCGCGGGCGCTTCGGCGGCGGGCGCATCTTCGCGGTGTTCGAGCCGCGCAGCGCCACCTCGCGTCGCGCCCTCTTCCAGAAGGACTACGCCGAGGCGTTCGGCGCCGTCGACGAGGTGATCATCGGCGCGGTCAACGCGCCGGAGAAGGCCCCCGAGGGCGACCGCTTCGACCCCGAGCAGCTCGCCGCCGACCTGCGCTCGCGGGGCGTCGCGGCGCGCTTCGTCGCGTCGGTGGAGCAGATCGCCGAGCAGATCGCGGCGCGCGCGGCGCCGGGCGATACGGTGGTGGTGATGTCGTCGGGCGGCTTCGGCGGCGTGCACGATCGGATCCTGGAGCGGCTCGGCCTGGCGGTGACCGCGGCGCAGGGCGACGACGGGCCGAAGGTCAAGGCGGTGCTCGAGCGGGTCAGCCTGCCCTACCCGGACATGGAGGCGCACCTCGGCGAGCTGCTCGTGCTGCGCGATGGTGGGGACGTGATCGGGTGCGTGGCGATGGAGCTCTACGAGGAGACGGGGCTGCTGCGCGCGCTGGCGGTGATCCCGGAGCGGCGCGGCGAGGGGCTCGGCTGGATGCTCGCCGACGCGGCCCTCGAGCGAGCCCGCCAGCGCGGCTGCCGCGGCGTGTTCCTCACAACCGAACATGCCACCGACTTCTTCGCCGAGAAGTTCGGCTTCAAGACCTGCGATCGCACCGCGCTGTCGCGCTCGATGCTCACCTCGAGCCAGTTCCGCACCGCGCGCGGCGCCCTGATGAAGATCGATCTATAGCCGCCGGTGGATCCGCTCGCCGCCGCGATCGCGATCGCCAGGGAGGCCGGCGCGCTGCTCGCGGAGGGCCAGGGCCGGCGCCACGCAGCGACGGTGAAGAGCTCCCCGTTCGACCTCGTGACCGAGTACGATCGGCGCGCCGAGGAGCTGATCTTGGCGCGCCTGCGGGCCGCCTTTCCGGGCGACCGGATTCTGGCCGAGGAGAGCGGCCTGTCGGGGACGGCCAGCGGCGCGCGCTGGGTGGTCGATCCGCTCGATGGCACGACCAACTTCGCGCACGGCTTGCCGCTCTTTGCGGTCTCGATCGCGCGTGAGGTGGCGGGCGTGGTGGAGGTCGGCGTCGTCCACGCGCCCGCCCTCGGGCTCACCTTCGCCGCCCGCCGCGGCGACGGGGCGACCTGCAACGGCGCGCCGATCCGCGTCAGCGACTGCGACCACCTCGCGGCGGCTCTGCTCGCCACCGGCTTCCCGACCGATCGCCAGACCAGCGACGAGAACAACTTCGCTCAGTTCATCGCCTTTCAGCGGCGGGCGCAGGGCGTCCGGCGGCTGGGGTCGGCGGCGCTCGACCTCGCCCTCGTCGCGCGCGGGACCTACGACGGCTTCTGGGAGATGAAGCTCAAGCCGTGGGACGTGGCGGCGGGCGCGCTCCTGGTGGTCGAGGCGGGCGGCACCGTCAGCGGGTGGTCCGGGGAGGCGCTGGCGATCGACCGCGGCGCGGTGGTGGCCTCGAATGGCAGGCTGCACGCGGCGATGCTGGCGACGCTGGCAACGCTGCCGCTGCCCTCGGCCGCCCAACCGCCGGTGCGGGAACCCTGATCGCGTACCTTGGAAAGCGCGCTCCCCGCGGTTACCCTTCGCGCGATGCGCGCGCTCTCCGTCGTTGCTCTCCTCGCCGCGGCCCCGGTTCTCGCTCACCCGCCGGCAGGGATCCCGCAGCGGCCGCCGCCGGATGCGCCGCGGGGGCCGGCGCTGCTCGGCGATGGCCACACGCGCCTCGACGAGGTGCAGGCCCAGATCATCGCTGACCGGGTCGACGGCTGGCTGCTCACCGACTGGCGTGCGCAGGACGAGGCGGCGCTCGATCTCGTGCACCCGCAAGGCGCCCCGTCGCGACGCTGGTTCCAGCTCATCCCGGCCGCGGGGCCACCGATCACCCTCGCCTTCCAGGCCGAGGCGGCGGCGTTCGATCTCGTGCCCGGCGGGAAGCTGACCTACGCGTCGTGGGGCGACCTCGACGGCGCGCTGCGGGCCCTCCTTCGCGGGCGCAAGCGGGTGGCGATGAACTACTCGCCGCGGGGCGCGGTGCCGTCGCTGTCGCGGGTCGACGCGGGGGTGATGGAGAGGGTGCGCGCCGCGGGAGTGCAGGCGGTGCCGGCGGGCGATCTCCTGACCCTCACGCGCGCCCGCTGGAGCGAGCCGCAGCGCGCGGCGCACTACTTCGCGATCCGGCAGATCGAGGCCCTGAAGATCGACGCGTTCCGCCGGATCGCCGAGGCCGCCAAGGCGCGGACGCGGCTCACCGAGCACGACCTCCAGCAGCGGCTGAGCGACGGACTGGCGGCCCGCGGACTCGAGACCGAGAGTCCGCCTGCCGTCGCTGCCGGGGTCCACACCGCCGATCCGACCTACCGCGCAACCGCCGCGTCGAGCGCCGAGATCCGCGCCGGCGACGTGGTGCGGGTGACGATCGTGGCGCGCCAGGCGGCGGTGCCGGGGGCGGTCTACGCCGAGGGGATCTGGACCGGCGTGGTCGGTGATCGCGTGCCGGAGCGGCTGCAGGCGGCGTGGGTGGCGGTCCGGAGCGCGCGCGATCAGGCGGTTGCGCTCCTGCGTGAGCGACGGGAGAAGCGGCTCGCGGTGCGCGGGTTCGAGGTGGACGCGGTGATGGGCCCGGCGCTGGCCAAGGCGGGCGGGCAGCGCCTCCATGCCGGCGGCCACTCGCTCGGCGAGCACCTCCACGGCGACGGGCCCGACCTCGACGACCGCGAGACGCACGACGACCGTGTCCTGCTCTTGCGGACCGCCTATTCGATCGCTCCCGGCGTCTACTTCCCCGGTGAGTTCGGCGTGCGCACCGCGGTCGATGTCCATCTCGGCGCCCCGGGCATCGAGGTCACCGTCGAGAAGCCGCAGCAGGAGCTGGAGACGATCGGCGCATCGCCGCCCGTCGCCAGCGCGCCCGCCGCCCGTCCGGCGGCAGCGAAGGAATCGAAGCCCGGAGCACCCCCGGAGGCGAAGCGCCCCGAGGCCCCTGCGAAGAGGGTCGAGCCACCGGTCGCCCCATCGTCGATCGGAAAGCTGCCGCAGGACCCGTACTGAAGCGTCCGCACCCACCCACAAACCTTTTGACAAGCCGCGCCCCCGCGGTACCGTCATCCCGCCCATGGCGGCCGATCCGATCGCGCGGCTGATCCAGCAGCTTGGGAAGCTCCCCGGGATCGGCGAGAAGACCGCCACGCGGCTCGCCTTCCACGTCCTGCGCGCGCCCGACGCCTACGCGCGCGACCTCGCCGCCGCGCTGATCGACGTCAAGGAGAAGATCCGCCTCTGTTCGACCTGCATGAACCTCACTGAGCGCGACCCGTGCGGGCTGTGCAGCGACGGGCGGCGCGACGCCACCATCCTGTGCGTGGTGGCCCACCCGACCGATCTGATCGCGATCGAGCGCACCGGCGGCTTCCGCGGCCACTACCACGTACTGCACGGCGTGCTCTCGCCGCTCGACGCGATCGGCCCCGACGACCTGCGTGTGCGCGAGCTGCTCGGCCGCATCGGCGGCCAGAACGGCGCAGCGTTCGGCGAGGTGATCCTCGCCACCAGCCCGAACGTCGAGGGGGAGGCCACCGCGCTCTACCTCGCGCGCATCCTCAAGCCCCTCGGCGTGCGGGTGACGCGCATCGCCTCGGGCGTGCCGATCGGGGGCGAGCTCGAGTACGCCGACGGCGTGACGATCAGCCGCGCCCTCGACGGCCGGCGCGAGATGTGATGCCGGGCGCCCCCTTCGTCCGGCTCGCCCTGTGGACCATCCTCCTCGGGGCGCTCGGCCTCGCGGGCCGCGCCGTCGCGCAGGCGCCCGACCCGAAGATCCCGCACACGAAATACCGCCTCGCGAACGGCCTGACCGTGCTCCTCGCCGAGGACCACCGCCTGCCGCTGGTCTCGCTGAACCTCTGGTACGCCGCCAGCCCGGCCAACGAGCCCGCCGGCCGCTCCGGCTTCGCCCACCTCTTCGAACACATGATGTTCCAGGGCTCGCAGCACGTCGGCGACGACCAGCACATCAAGCTGCTCGAGCAGAACGGGGTCACCCTCTACAACGGCACCACCGACTTCGATCGCACCAACTACTTCGAGACCCTGCCCGCCAACCGCCTCGAGCTCGGGCTGTGGATGGAGTCGGATCGGATGGGCTTCCTCGTCGCCACGCTCACCCGCGCCAAGCTCGACAACCAGCGCGAGGTGGTGCGTAACGAGCGCCGCCAGTCGGTGGAGGAGACGCCCTACGGCTCATCGGAGGAGGCGCTGGTGCAGCTGCTCTTCCCGGAGAGCCACCCCTACCACGGCAACGTGATCGGCTCGCACGAGGATCTCGCCAGAGCCACGGTGGCCGACGTGGCCCGCTTCCATCGCGACTTCTACTCGCCTGCCAACGCGACGCTGGTGCTGGCGGGCGACTTCGATCCGGCCGCCGCGCGCGCCCTGGTGGCCCGCTACTTCGGTCCGCTGAAGGGCGGCAAGCGGCAGCCGCTACGCACCGCGGCGCCACCGCTGCTCGCGGCGCAAAGGCGGGTGATCGAGGACGCGGTGACGCTGCCACGGGTCGCCTTCGGCTGGGTGACCGCGCCCGCCTTCACCCCGGGTGACGCGGAGCTCGATCTCGCGGCGTCGCTGCTTGGCCACGGCCGTTCGAGCCGCCTCTACAAGCAGCTCGTCCACCGCAAGCAGGTCGCCTCCGACGTGGACTGCCATCGCCAGCCGCTCGCCCTCGGCTCGATCTTCACCTGCTTCGCCACCGCGGCGCCGGGCCGGCGGATCGAGGAGGTCGAGCGCGCGCTCTCGGACGAGCTCGACGCGCTCCGGGGGCAGAAGGTGGAAAAGGAGGAGATCGACCGCGCGCGGAACGGCCTGTTCGCCCACGCGATCAGCCAGCTCGAGCAGCTCGGCGGCTTCGGCGGCAAGAGCGACGTCCTGCAGCTCTACCAGCACTACCTCGACGATCCCGATCACCTCGCCACCGACTTCGCCCGCTACCGCGCGGTGACCCCGGACGCCCTCCAGAAGGCGGTGCAGGCGGGCCTCGCCGACGCCCACCGGATGACCGTCGTCACCGTCCCGCGCAAGCAGGCCTGTCCTGAGCCCTGCCGAAGGGCTCGCCCATGACCCTGACCGCGCACGGGCGAGTGCTGCCGTTGCTGGTCGCGCTGTGCACTTTCTCGTCGGTGCGCGCCGATCCCCGCAGGCCGCGTTCGGACTGGCGGGCCACTCCGCCACCGCCGGGACCCGAGCGTCCCGCACCGACCCCGCGGATCGAGCGCATCGATCTCCCGAACGGCCTCGCCCTCCTGCTCCACGAGCGCCACGATCTCCCCTACGTCGTGATCGACGCGGTGCTCCCGGCGGGCCACTCCGCTCAGCCGGCCGGCAAGGACGGGCTGGCCGCGTTCACCGTCGAGATGCTGCAGTCCGGCACCGCGCGGCGTGACGCGCTGCAGCTCGCCGACGACCTCGCGACCCTGGGCGCCCACCTCGACGCCACCGTCGACGCCGACGCGGCCCGGGTCGGCCTCGGCGCGCTGAAGGCCACGCTCCCCGAGGCGCTCGCCCTGCTCGCCGAGGTGGTGGTCCATCCCGCCCTGCGGGAGGGCGATCTCTCGCGCGCCAGGGTGCGCCAGCAGTCGGAAATCCTCGAGCGCAGCGACGATCCGGCGCGGGTGCTGCGGGATGTTCTGGCGGCGGTCGCGTTCGGCGAGCGCCACCCCTACGGCGTGCCGCCTCTCGGTACGAAGGAGTCGCTCGAGAAGCTCACCCGGGACGACGTCGTGGCCTTTCACGCCGCCCGCTACCGCCCGACCGGCGCGGCCCTGGTGCTGGTCGGCGACCTCAACGCCGCCGAGGCGCGCGCGCTGGTCGAAAAGAGCGCCTTCGGATCGTCGTGGCCGCGGACCGCCGCGCCACCGATCCTCGTCCCCCCTGCGGCGAAACAGCCGGGCGGGATCGTCCTCGTCGATCGGCCCGCCGCCGCGCAGACCCAGGTCGGCTTCGCCCTGCCGACGGTGGCGCCCGATCACCCCGATCACATCGCCCTCTTGCTGGCCAACGCCTGCCTCGGCGCGACGTTTTCCAGCCGGCTCAACCTGAACCTCCGCGAAGCCCATGGCTACACCTACGGCGCCGGCACCTGGATCGCGGAGCGCCGCGGGCCAAGCGGCTGGTTCGGCGGCGCCGCGGTCCGGTCCGACGTCACCTTCCCGTCGCTGGGCGAGCTCAAGAACGAGCTGCGCCGCCTGGTCGCCGAGCCCCCGACCGAGGACGAGGTGGCCCTCGCCCGCGAGCAGCTCATCCACTCCGTCACCGGCGCTTTCGAGACCCAGCGCGACGCCGCGCGGGCGATCGGGGATCTCTTCGTCCTCGGCCTCCCGCTCGACCACTACCGCCGCTTCGCCCTCGCGCTGGCCGCGCTCACCCCCGAGAAGGTGCAGCGGGCGATCGCCACCCATTTCCACCCGGAGGAGGCGACGATCCTCCTCGTGGGCGACCGCCAGGCCATCGAGCCTGCCCTGCGCATCCAGCACCGCGATCCCCTCGGGCGGGTGCTGCCCTAGGTAGCGCGAGCAACTTGAAACCCCGCGCGGGATCTGATATTCGGGGTGGATCTTAGGGTCTGCCGGAGCCGCCGCTTCCAGTCGTCGCGTGTCGAAGGAGTAACCTGGCATGAGTGGGAATCAGATGGTGATGTTCGAGGAGGAGCAGCAGCAGATCCAGGCGGCCTGCGAGCTGCTCCAGCGTGCCTCGAACGCCCTCGCGGTCCTGGTCATCGACAAGAATGGCCAGGAGATCGTGCGCTCGGGCCAGACCGAGCACCTCGACATCACCTCGCTCTCGTCGCTGTTCGCGGGCAACGTGGCCGCCACCGGGGGCATCGCCAAGCTGCTCGCGGAGAAGGAGTTCTCGGGGCAGTTCCACGAGGGGGAGAAGACCAGCGTCCACATCTCGCTGGTGGCGCAGCGGGCGATCCTGGTGGTGCTCTTCGACCAGCGCTCGTCGCTCGGCCTGGTGCGCCTCCGCGTGCGCAAGGCGGCCGAGGCGTTGACCGTGGTGTTCGAGACGCTGGTCCGCAAGATGAACTCCGGCGGCAAGTCCCAGGTATTCGGCGAGATCACCGATGACGACATCGACAACCTCTTCAATGATTAAGGGCCCCCCGGGAGAGGCCTGCCGATGAGCTTCATCAACTACAGCTCGCGCGAAATCAACTGCAAAATCGTGTACTACGGGCCTGGTCTGTGCGGCAAGACGACCAACCTCCAGTACATCTACAACAAGACCAACCCCGAGGCGAAGGGGAAGATGATCTCCCTCGCCACCGAGACCGAGCGGACGCTCTTCTTCGACTTCCTGCCGCTCAGCCTCGGCGAGATCCGCGGCTTCAAGACGCGGTTCCACCTCTACACCGTCCCCGGCCAGGTGTTCTACGACGCCAGCCGGAAGCTGATCCTGAAGGGGGTCGACGGCGTGGTCTTCTGCGCCGACTCGCAGGTGGAGCGCATCGAGGCGAACATCGAGTCGCTGGACAACCTGAGGACCAACCTGGCGGACCAGGGCTACAACCTGGACAAGATCGCGTACGTGGTTCAGTACAACAAGCGGGACCTGCCCAACGTCAGCCCCCTGCCGGAGCTGAAGAAGCTCTTGAACCCGACCAACGTGCCGGAGTACGAGGCAGTGGCGACGACGGGGATCGGGGTGTTCGACACGCTGAAGGCGGTGGCGAAGCTCGTGCTGACGGAACTCAAGCGAGGCGGGTGAAACGTGACGACTCTGCGGATCCGGAAGGAGCTGAAGGCGACGCCGGTGGAAGAGGCGGGGGTTTCCTACGTGGACGTGAGCGATCCCCGCTCCGGCGAGTCGATGCGGCTCTATGACTTCGAGTGGCTGATCGCGGAGCGCCTGGCGGGGTCTTCCCCGTCGGAGGTGGCCACCTGGGCCCACCAGCGCTTCGGCTTCACCACCTCGGCCCACGACCTGATCGCGTTCGCCGGCAAGCTCGACAAGCTGGGCTTCGTCGAGACCCATGACAGCGCCGCCTTCGGGCGCGGGGTGGCGGTCCGTCCCACCGAACCGATGGCCGCGGTCGCGCCACCTCCGCCGTCACCAGCCGCGAGGGTCTCGACCCCCGAGCCGACGATGCAGCTCGACATGGACGCGATCGAGCTCGATTCCGGCCCCGTAGCGCCCGAACCGCCCACCGCCCCCATCGCGCCGCCGCCGATCGCGCGGCCAATCACCGCCGAGGTGCCGCTTCCCGCCCCGACGCCGCTCCACCCGTCGCTGGTGCTGACCGATGGACCGCGCGAGCCGGACCGCCCCGCTGCCTCGACGATGCAGATTGAGCCCGATGTGGAGGCGCAGCGGCCCGCCGTGCAGCTCATCTCACCGACGGTACCGGTGGCCCCGATCGATGGCGGCACCGAGAAGCGGTCGAGCGGCGTGGTGTGGGTGCTGCTGCTGTTCCTCCTCGGCGCCGGCGGCTACCTGGTCTACGACTTCCTGATCGCCCCGGGCATGGAGGCGGCCAGGGTCAAGGTCTCGGCGGCTCCCGCGGCGAAGGAGTTCGTGAAGACCTACGATGGCAAGGCCACCGTCGGGAAAGCGGAGGGGCTGGTGCTCTCGTTCGGCGAGGCCGGCAAGGTGGCCGACGTGATGGTCGCCGGCAACGAGGTCAAGGAGGGCACCACCGTCGCAAGGCTCGACGGCGCGGCGGCGATCGAGAAGGAGCTGGCCGACACCCACGAGCGCGAGAGCTTCTACGCCGCCCAGCTCAAGGCGGCGCAGGCGAAGAACAACCTCGCCGAGGTCAAGAAGAACGAGGAGAAGCTGGCCGAAAAGCGCAAGCGGATCGCCGACCTCGAGGCGCGGGCGACGAAGGTGCGTCTGGTGGCGACCGGCCCGGGCACGATCGCCGAGGTGATGGTCACCGCCGGCAGCGCGGTGAACGCGGGCGATGCGGCGGTCAAGCTCGCCGACAAGCGCACCACCGTCGACTTCAATCTCATCGCGACCGACGCGGCCGGGATCAAGGCCGGCAGCGCCGCGGCGGTGGTCCCCGAGACCGGCGGCTCCGCGTCGGCGACCGCCAAGGTGCTCGACGTCAACGGGAGCACGGTCAAGGTGGAGCTGCTCGACGACGCCGGCGGGACGATCAAGGCCGGCGACGCCGTGCTGCTGGTGCGCGCCAAGGTGCCGAACGTGATCATGCTGCCGCTCGGCTCGGTGATGACGACGCCCGAGGGCGAGGTGCAGGTGTTTGTGCTCGAGGGCGGGGTGCTCCGCGCGCGCCCGGTGACGGTCCTCGAGCGCAGCGCCACCGACGCGTTCGTCAGCCTCGGCGTCCGCGCCGGCGATCAGGTCGTCCAGAACCCCACCGAGCAGCTCAAGGAGGGCCAGAAGGCCTCCGTCGAGTAGCTCGTTTCTGGAATCAGTTCGAGCCGGCGAGGATCTTGTACGACTTCACCTTCAGCACCGGCATCCCGAAGCCGATCCCCATCCCGTCCTTCTTCACCTTGCCCTCCACCTCCGCCGCGACCCCCACCGCCAGCAGGTCCTTGCCTCCGCCCTCCAGCTTGTAGGTCTCCTTCCCGTCGCTGAACGTGAAGTACCCGCCTTCGAGATCCGAGCGTTCCACCTTGCCTTTGATCCTCATGTCGTCTCCCTCACTCAGTAGTCGAGATCGTTCTCAAGGTACTTCGCGTCCACTGCCGCCGCGGGGAAAAAATCCTGCTGCCCGTAGAGGTAGAGGTAGCGCGCGTAGATGTCGAGCGCCTTCTTCATGTACTCGCGCGTCTGCGTATAGGCGCACAGCTCGATGAACTCGTCCAGGGGGCGGTCGCCGCTCTTCTTCAGCCAGCGCATCATCGCCTTCGGACCCGCGTTGTAGCTCCCCGCGCCGATCGGGATCTGCCCCTTGAACTTCTCCAGCAGGTGCCCGATGTACCAGGCGCCGAACTGGATGTTGCCGTCGGGGTCGTAGAGCAGGTCGTCGGTGTAGGTGCGGCCGATCCGCTCCGCCACCCTCCGGCTCGTCGGTGGGATCATCTGCAGGAGCCCGATCGCGTCGGCGTAGCTGACGTCGTGCGGGTTGTAGGCCGACTCCTTTTGCATGATCGTGTAGAGATAGTACGGCGGGTTGCTGCCCGATGGCCCGTGCTTCTCGACCAGCGCGCGCCAGGCGAGCGGGTAGACGTGCTTCCACCAGCCGAGGGCGGCGGGCTGGGTGTGGGGGTCCCGCTGCAGCGCGCCGCCCGAGTGGGCCTCGGCGAGGCGGTGGACGCGATGAAAATTCTCGGCGCGAATGTAGCGGTCGAGCAGGATCGGCACCGCCCGGGCCGCCCCGTATTTCTGGATCAGCGCGCCGTCGCCAGCGTCGAGCACCACGCCCGCCTCGACCCCCAGGCCGGCGGCCAGGAGCTCATCGGCGGCGGCGATCGCCGGGTCTTCTGCCAGCGCCTCGTCCACCGCACCGAGCGCGCTCACCGGGCGCTTCTCGGCGTCCCCCATCGCGCCCACCTCCACCCCGCGCTCGCGCAGCCGCGTCCGCGCCAGGAGCGCGTAGTAGGTGAGCGGAAAATCGGTCACCAGCTGCCGCCAGACGGTGACCGCCTCGGGCGCGCGCCCCAGTCTGTCGAGCGCCCGGCCTTTCCAGTAGCGCCCCTTGCCCCCGTCGAGCGCCCCACCGCGGAGCGCGCATCGCGAGAAGTCGAGGAGCGCCCCCGGCACGTCGCCGGCGAACCAGCGCGACAGGCCGAGGTACCAGCGCGCGTCGTCGCCAAACGCCGAGCTGCCGTAGCGCTTGAGCGTCTCCTCGAAGGAGGGCTGCGCCTCCTGGTAGCGGCCGCGGTTGTAGTCGAGCCACCCGACGAGGAACGACGCCTCCGGCGCCTGCCTGGCGTGCGGAAAGCGCGCCACCAGATCGCGGTAGCCGGCCACCGCCCGATCGTCCTGGTCGTCGCGGCTGAAGGCCCGCGCACCGTGGAACAGCGCCTCCAGCTTGCGGTCGCCGGAGAGCCGCGGCGCCACCGCCAGCAGCATCGCAGCCGCGACGTCGTAGCCGTGGCGCATCTTGAAGTGCGTCGTGCCGATCCAGTAGTCCGCCTCGTCGCGCACCTCGGGCGGCGCGTCCGCCGGCACCCGGGCCAGCTCGTCGAGCGCGCGCTGCCACTGCCGCGCCGCGGTGAGGAGGCGCGCCCGAGTCACCCGGTCGCGGTCGGCGATCGCCAGCGACGGATCGACCTCCTTCATCCGCCCGAGGGCGCGCTCGGCGAGCGGGTGGGCCGGGTACTCGATGTACACTCTTTTGTACAGCTCGGCGAGCCTCCGCTTCGTCGCCGCCGTCGGCGCGCGCGCGGTCAGCTCCTCGATCCGGGCGAGGCGGAAGTGGATCACCGCCGCATCCACCGACGGTCCGACGCTCTTCTGCGCCGCGGTGTACCCCGCCTTCGCCTCGCGATAGCGCCCGAGATCGAACGCCAGGTCGGCGGCGCGCGCCTTCGCCGGCGCGGCCATCCGGCTCTGCTGCATCGCAGCAACCTGAAGGAAGTGGCCCAGCCCCGCAGCGGTTGCCCCGGTGAGCGCCTCGCTCTCGGCGAGGAGGTAGAGCGCGAGGTCGCGGTTGCGGAGCTTCGACGCGGCCAGCGGCGTCAGCTCTTCTTGCGCTGCAGCATAGTCGGCGCCGACGAACAACCGGTAGCCGCGCCCGAGCCGCGCCACCTCGGCCGCGCTCGCCCCCGGCGCTCCCCGGGTGGCCTTGAGGAGCCTCCTCACCGACGGCGCGTGCCGTGCCCTGGGGGCCTTCGCCGCCGACGAGGCGACGGAAGCCAGCAGCAGGAGCCCCACCAGGACGAAGCGCATCCGCGGGGAAGTATACAAAGCGGCGCCCACCCCGCCAGTTTGCGGCCCCATCGCTTCAGCGCCCGCCTTGACCAGGATCACCCCCACGTCGCGGGGACTGAGCCTCATCGACCCGCCGCAGGCGGCACCAAGGCGTCCCCTGGGGCCGGGGACTGTGTTATCGATCGTGCATGGCATTCCACGGAGTCGACTACTACGCGCTCGACGAGCTGCTCACCGAGGAGGAGCGCCTCGTCCGCGACACCTTCCGCCGCTTCGTCGACGAGGAGCTGATGCCGATCGTCGCCGGCCACTTCCGCCACGGCACCTTCCCCCGCGAGCTGCCGGGCCGCCTCGGCGCCCTCGGTGCGCTCGGCGCGTCGCTCCACGGCTACGGCTGCGCCGGCCTCGGCCCGGTCGCCTACGGCCTGATCATGCAGGAGCTCGAGCGCTGCGACTCCGGCTTCCGCTCCTTCGCGTCGGTGCAGGGCTCGCTGGTGATGTACCCGATCCACGCCTTCGGCTCCGAGGAGCAGAAGCAGCGCTGGCTGCCCGAGATGGCGGCCGGCCGTGCGATCGGCTGCTTCGGCCTCACCGAGCCCGACTTCGGCTCCAACCCGTCCGGGATGCGCACCGTCGCGAAGCGCACCGGCTCGGGCTACGTGATCAGCGGCGAGAAGCGCTGGATCACCTCGGGCGGCCTGGCCGACGTGGCGGTGGTGTGGGCGCGCACCGACGAGCCGGAGGCGCCCATCCGCGGCTTCCTCGTCGAGCGCGGGACGAAGGGCTTCACCACCCGCGACATCGAGGGCAAGTTCTCGCTGCGCGCCTCGGTGACCTCGGAGCTGATCTTCGAGGACTGCGAGGTGCCGCAAAGCGCGCTCCTTCCCGGCTCGGGCGGCCTCAAGTCGCCGCTCTCGTGCCTGAATCAGGCGCGCTACGGGATCGCCTGGGGCGCCATCGGCGCGGCGATGGCCTGCTACGACGAGGCGCTCCGCTACACCCGCGACCGCGTCCAGTTCGCGCGCCCGATCGCCGGCTACCAGCTGGTGCAGCTCAAGCTGGTCGACATGCTCGAGGACATCACCAACGCGCAGCTCCTGGCGTGGCGCCTCGGGCGGCTGAAGGAAGCGGGCAAGGCGCGGGCGCAGCAGGTGTCGATGGCCAAGCGCCACAACGTGCGGATCGCGCTCCATGCGGCGCGGAATGCGCGCGACCTGCTCGGCGCCAACGGCGTCACCGACGAGTACCAGGCGGGCCGCCACATGTGCAACCTCGAGTCGGTGTTCACCTACGAGGGCACCGATCACATCCACACCCTGATCCTCGGGCAGGACATCACCGGCCTCTCCGCGTTCGATTGAGGCTCTTGCACCCATGAATCTCCTCGACGTATTCGGATTGCGCCCCGTCGGCAAGGCCCTGCGCGAAGCGCGCATCGCCCTGGGCGGCGACCCCTACACGCCGCGCTCGCGCTTCGATCACACCAGCCTGAAGGCCCTCCACCCGTCGCTGAGCGTGGCCACCTGGCTCGGGCACCGGACACGCCGCGCGCCGATCGTCAACCTCTTCAACCGCACGCAGACGGCGATCGAGCTGGGGTGGAGCGTGCGCGTCACGCAGGTGCGCGACTTCCGCGGAGGCACGCTCACCTACGACAGCCACAACGGGACCGACCTCGCCGTCCCCGTCGGCACCGTCGTCGTCGCGGCGGCGGCCGGGCGCGTGGTGCGCGTCTCGTCCGAGTTCCACCGCGGCGGGCTGAAGGTGATGATCGATCACGGGCGCGGCCTGGTGACCACCTCCAATCACCTCGCGACCACGCTCTGCGGCGAGGGGCAGCTTGTCGCGCGCGCCCAGCCGATCGCGCTCTCGGGCTACTCCGGGATCGACGGCTTTCTCCTCTTCCCGTGGTCGGTCCCGCACATCCACTACAACGTATGGCTCGACGGCGTCCCGATCGATCCCTTCGCCGCCGACGGTGAGACCGCGATCTGGCGCGGCCGAAACGAGCCCGTCCCCGCCAGCGCGAACGCGCCCGACGACGAGCTGACCGAGGACAAGAGCGACGATCCAGCGGTGGCGCGCGCCATCGCCAGCTGCCGTGATCCCGCGCTCCGCGACCAGCTGGCGGCGATCGGATCGACGCGCCACCGCTTCTTCCAGACGATGTTCGCGCTGAACTACTACCCGACGCGCTTCGCCGTGCGCCCGCCGCTCTACGCCGACGCGCACCCGCGCCTGCCGCGCCTCGATCTCCCCCTCCGCGGCGCCGACTTCGACGGCATCCGCTTCGCGCGCTGAGAGTCGACGAGGGAGGCGCGTGACCGGCGCTCCGTAGGAGGACGTGCATGCGCCGACTGCTCCTCGCTGTCGCTGTCCTCATCGCTGCGGTGGTCGCCCTGGCGGCGATCCTCGCCAGCCCCACCGCCCGCGCGCTCTCCCGGTTCGCGCGCCCACCCGACGCCGCCGTGGTGCCGGTCCTGGGCGTGGCGCCGCGCTCGCTCTCCGGGAGCTTCGGCGAGCCGCGCTCCGAGCACCGGCGCCACAAGGGCATCGACATCTTCGCGCGCCGCGGCACGCCGGTGGTCGCCACCGTCGCCGGCCAGGTCATCCGGGTCGGGCAGAACCGCCTCGGCGGCAACGTCGTCTGGATCGCCGGCGAGGGCGCGCAGATCTACTACTACGCCCACCTCGATCGCTTCCGCGACGGCCTCCACCGCGGTGACGACGTGGCGCGCGGCGATCTGCTCGGCTACGTCGGCACCACCGGCAACGCCGCCCGCACCCCGCCGCACCTCCACTTCGCGATCCATCCCGCCTGGACCGGCTTCGCCGCGATCGACCCCGCCCCGTGGCTGAAGGGACACTGCGCGAGCCGGTAGGGGCGCCTGCGCCCGACCCTTGTCGCTGCACACCTTCCCGCAGCCCCACCGCGCCCGGCCGCCGCCGCTCGTTCTCAAGATGAGATTCAGGCTATCGTTTCGGGATGGCTGGAACGACGGACGGGCGGCACACTCCGTGGTTTGTCCGCCAGGAAGGACAAGTCGATCGTGAACCGACGAGACGTACTTCACGCGCTCGGAGCGTTGCCGTTCTTGGCGACGGCGTGCGCGCGGCGGGAGCGAAAAGCCATGACGACGCAGACAGACACCAGGCGGAAGCAGGCGAGCGGACGGATGCCGGTGATCTTCGCGGCGCACGGGGCGCCGGTGCTGCTCGACGACGCGGGATGGATGGCGGAGCTCGCTTCGTGGGCGCAGGCCATGCCGAAGCCGACCAGCATCTTGATGGTGTCAGCGCACTGGGAGCAGCGACCGACGACACTGGGCGCCACGCGAGCGGTGCCGCTCCTCTACGACTTCCACGGATTCCCCGAGCGGTACTACCAGACGCAGTACCCATCGCCCGGCGCTCCCGACCTCGCCGCCCGGGCGCGCGAACTCCTGTCGCAGAAGAACATCGCGTGGGCCGACGATCCGGATCGCGGTCTCGATCACGGGGCCTACGTCCCCTTGGTGGCGATGTACCCTCGCGCCGACGTGCCCGTGCTCCAGGTGTCGATGCCGGGGCTCGTTCCCGACGAGCTGTTCCGCATGGGCCAGGCGTTCGCACCGCTCCGCGACGAGGGAGTGCTCATCGTCGGGAGCGGGTTCCTCACGCACAACATGCGCCACGCGTTCCGCCCCGGGATTCCCTCCTGGGCGCGTGAGTTCGATGCCTGGGTGGCCGACGCGCTGTCGCACCACGACGTCGACGCGCTCAAGGATTTCCGGACACGCGCGCCGGCGGCGGCGACGGCGCTTCCCACCTGGGAGCACTACGCTCCGGTGCTCGTGAGCGCGGGTGCGGTGGCCGACGAGCGGCCGACCACGACGTTTCCGATCACGGGCTGGTGGATGGACGGCGCGTTCACGCGGAGGTCGGTGCAGTTTGGCTGACCCGCCTCACGCCCCGCGTCGAGATCCCCGGCCCAGCCGGCCACGGCTCGTCGCTGGCGCTCACGTTCTCAAGCGTCACGAGCCCCACTGGCAGGTGCCGTCGATGCACGACCCGAGGCAGCACTCCACGCTCTGCGCGCAGCCGGTGCCGATCGGGTGGCACTTCTGGCCGCTCTGCTTGCAGAAACCGTTCTGACAGACGTTGCCCGGGCAGCAGTCGGCGTCCTGGGTGCAGTTCGCGCCACCGTCGGGGATGCACTTGTCGCCGCAGGTGAAGCCGGTCGGCGAGAGCGCGTCGGGGAGGCAGATCTTGCCGCAGCACTCGTCGCCGAAGTTGCAGCTGTGGCCGTTCGAGAAGCACATCCCGCCGAAGTTCGGGAAGCAGCGCGAGACCCCGTTGGCGGTCTTGTGGCAGCCCATCTTGCCGCCGGTGCAGCAGTTCTCCGAGGCGCCGAGGCCGCCGCACACCTCGCCGTCGGGGAGGCAGTTGCCGACCTTGGCGCAGCGACGGAGGCCCAGGTTATCGGGCGGCCCGCACTTGAGGGAGCAGCACTGCTTGTCGAGGGTGCAGACGTCGTTTTGGGTCCTGCAGCCGCCGATGGCGAAGCAGAACGAGCCGACGCCGTTGTCGAGACACAGCGTGTTGCAGCAGGAGCGCAGGCCGCCGCACGGCTCGTTGGTGAGGGCGCACTGCGAGGGAGCGTCACAGCGCTTCAGGTTCGGGTCGCAGACGTTGTTGCAGCAGTCGACGTTGCCGTTGCAGAGGTCGCCGCCGGCGTGGCAGAAGTTGAAGAAGGAGCAGCGCCCGCCGAGGCAGAGCTGCGAGCAGCAGGAGCCGCCGCCGGCGCACAGCTCGCCGAGGTTGGCGCACTTGCCGAGGTTCACGCACTTGCCGCCAAGGCACTGGTTCGAGCAGCACTCGATGTTCGCCGCGCACGCCGTGCCGACGGGAGCGCAGATCTTGGCGGCGGAGCACAGCTTGGCGAGCGGGTCGCAGTAGAGCGCACAGCAGTCGGCGGCCTGGGCGCACGCGGCGCCGAGCGACTTGCACTGGTTCGGGCCGGTGCAGCGCTTGATCTGATCGACGTTGAGGTCGCAGTGCTTGGTGCAGCAGTCGTTGTCGGCGGCGCACAGCGCGCCCCCGAGCTTGCAGGCCGCGGCGGGGACGTCGCACTTGCCGGCGATGCAGTTGTTCGAGCAGCAGTCGGTGTTCTTCAGGCACGCCTGGTGGTAGCTCTTGCAGTTGACGCAGCTCACACCGACGAAGCAGCTCGCGCCGAAGCAGCAGCCGTTGAGGCACGACTGCACGCTGCAGACGCACGCGCCGTTCACGCACGCCTGGCCGTTGAGGCAAGGCTTGCCGCCGCCGCACGAGCACGCGCCCGCCGCGCAGCTGTCGGAGGTCTTCGGGTGGCAGGCGGCGCAGGCGGCGCCCTTGACGCCGCACGTGGCCAGCGACGGCGGGTTGCAGGTGTCGCCGGAGCAGCAGCCGGCGCAGGACAGCGCGCACGCCTGGCAGACTCCGTTGGAGCAAACGCCTCCGTTGTTGCAGACGTCGCAGGCGATCCCGCCTGCGCCGCACGCCGCGCCGGTGTTGCCGGGCAGGCAGGCGCCGTTCTGGCAGCACCCGCTCGGGCAGCCCACCGCATTGCACACACACTTGCCGGCCGCGCAGGCGAGCCCGTCTCCGCACGCCGGGAGATTGCCGCAGGTGCACGCGCCGGCGACGCAGCCGTCGGCCTTCTTCGGGTCGCAGGCCGCGCAGGCGGCGCCCTTCCCGCCGCAGGTGGCCAGCGATGGGGCGTTGCAGCTGTCGCCGGCGCAGCAACCGGCGGGGCAGGATGCTGCATTGCACACACACACACCGCCCACGCAGCGCTGGCCGGGGTCGCACGAGGGCGAGGCGCCGCACCGGCAGTCACCGTCGCAGGCGTCGGCGAGGAGCGGATCGCAGGTGGCGCAGCCACCGCCCAGGACGCCGCACGACTTCAGCGACGCGGCGAGGCAGGACGCGCCGCTGCAGCAGCCCGCGGGGCACGATGCTGCATTGCACACACACAGCCCCGCCTGGCAGTGCTGGCCGGCCGCGCACGCCACGCCTGCGCCGCACGCGCAGCCGCCCTTCACGCAGCCGTCGGCTCGCGCTCCGTTGCACGCGGTGCAGGCCTTCCCGGGACCGCCGCACGCCAGCGCGCTCACCGGATCGGTGCACTTCGCACCGCTGCAGCAGCCGGCACACCCGGCGCAGCTCGCGCACGCGCCGTTGTTGCAGAGGTCGCCCTGGTTGCACGGCGCGCAGGCGGCGCCCTGGATCCCGCAGGCCATCGCCGACGGTACGGTGCAGACCGCTCCCTTGCAGCAGCCGGCGGGGCAGGACTTGCCGCTGCACACGCAGGCTCCCAGGGCGCACTCCTGGCCGGCCACGCAGGGCGCGCCGTTGCCGCAGCTGCACGCGCCACCGCCGCACGCGTCGGCCAAAAGCGGGTCGCAGGCGGCGCAGGCTGTACCCGGCTTGGCGCACGCGCTCGCCGTCAGCGGCTCGCAGCTCGATCCCTTGCAGCAACCCGCCGGGCACGATGCTGCGTCGCACAAACAGGCGCCATTCGCGCAGCGCTGGCCGGGGGCGCAGTCCGGGCCCTTGCCGCAGGCGCAGACGCCGGCCACGCACCCGTCGGCTCGCGCTCCGTCGCAGGCGACGCACGAGGCGCCCTGCAGGCCGCAGGCGGTGGTCGAGGGCGACGTGCACTTTGCGCCGGCGCAGCAGCCGGCCGGGCAGGAGCCCGGGGTGCACGCGCACTGGCCGCCGACGCACTCCTGATCCATCGCGCATGCCGCGCCGACGCCGCAGCTGCACGCCCCCGCGATGCATCCATCCGCCCGCTTCCCGTCGCAGGCGATGCACGCGGCGCCGCTCTTTCCGCAGGCTGCCGGCGACGGGTTGGTGCACAGGCCACCGGCGCAGCAGCCGGCGGGGCAGGTGGCGGGATCGCAACCGCCGTCGCCCTGCTCGCTACCGTCGACCGCGCCACCGTCCAGCTCGATCGCGGCGTCGTTCGTGCCGTCTGGGAAGGCGTCGAAGGCGAGCCGGTCATCGCCCCCTCCGTCGCTGACGGTGGCTCCATCGGGAGCCGGCGCGCCCATCTCGGCGTCCTCGCCGCCGGCCGGCGCGCTGTCGCCGCAGCCCGGGGCGGAGAGCCCGAGCAGCACCAGCGCCGTACCGAACGCTCCCTGGAATCGCATCGATTTCTCCGGCTCGCAGCGCCTGTGGACGGATTCTAGTCCCATCCAGTTGCGCGCGCGTGCACCCGGCGGGCCACCCCTGCTAGCGCACCACGGGTCGCGCACACGCACGGGGTTGGCCCGGGAAGCTGAACCGCCTGGGCCGCTGGTGTACCGATCGGTCCACTCACGAAAGGAACCAGCCTGCGCCGCTCGCCGGACGGAAGCAGCCAGCCGACCTGGGTGCGGTCCATGCAAGGCGGACTGATTTTCCAATCGCTGCTCGCTCCCGGAGATCTCCATGCCCGCTGTCCGTCGCTCCTGTGCGCTCGCGCTGCTCCTGCTCTCCGCAGGCTGCACCCACAAGCTCGAAGGACCGGCGCCCACCGCTTCGGCGATCGCCCCCGCCGCTGCCTGCAACGCACAGGTCTCGACGGTGATGATGCTGAGCGGCGACGGCTTCTCGCCGCTCCACGATGTGCTTCTCGGGATGGATCAGCTGGAGCTGCCGCTGCTCGCCTTCACCCGGCAGAAGGACATCGAAGGCGCCGCGATCACCGGCGAACCGGCGGTGCTGGTGCCGAACGATCCCGCGCACGCCGACCTCGCCGACGAGAAGTGGATCGATCCGAAGAGCATGCAGCTCACCCTCTGCCCGCCCGGCACCTGCTCGCAGGCGACGCCTCCCGCCACCGACTACGCGCTCGCCCCCGGCCTCTACGCGCTCACCGTCACCAACCGCAACCAGAAGAGCGCCACCCTCGACGGCGCGGTCGCCGTGGTCCCCCTCCCGCACCTCGAATCGGTGACCCCCGATCTCCTCTGCCACGATGCCGAGAACCTGGTCACGCTGAAGGGCGACTTCTTCCTGCGCGTCGACGGGCAGCCCTCGACCGTCACCATCGGCGGCAAGCCGTTCGCGCCGAAGGAGATGAGCGAGTGCCGCCCGCTCGCGTCGCCGCGGCAGGGCGCGCCGCTGAAGCTCGAGGCGTGCAAGGTGGCGACGGTGGTCATCCCCGCGCAGACCTTCCCGAGCGGCATCGTCGAGGTGACGGTCAGCGGCCCGACTCCGGTCGGCTGCCGTTCCGTCGAGCGCCACACCCTCACCTTCGTCCCCGAGCCGACGGTGATCAAGGTCGCGCCCGATCTGATCTGCCTCGACGATCACGAGCAGGTGGTCACGGTCAGCGGCACCGGCTTCCTCTCCGTCGACGGGAAGCTGCCCCAGGTGATCCTCCTTGATAACGGTCCTCAGCACGTCCTGGTGCCGCTCGCGCTCGATGGCTGCGCGCCAGTCGCGGGTCCCAGGGAGGTGGTCCAGAGCTGCACCACGCTCACCTTCCGCCTCGACAAGGGAGCGCTCCCCGTCGGCAACTACAACGTGGTGGTCAAGAACCCGGTCCCCGCCGACTGCCCGAGCCGCCAGAAGGTCGACCTCACGGTGGTGTCGCGCCCATCGCTGAAGGCGGTCGTGCCCGACGTGGTGTGCACCGCCCAGGGCGACACGTCGCTGCTTCTCACGGGCGCCGATCTCCTGACCATAGACGGCGTGCTCCCGACGGTGGCCTTCGGCGGGGTGGTGCTGCCGACCAGCGATCCGGGCGGCTGCGTGCCGCTCCCCGGCCCGACCGAGATGGCGCAGCGCTGCACGACGCTGAAGGTGGTGCTTCCGAAGGGGATGGTCGCCGCCGGGCTCCAGCCGGCCACCGTGAAAAACCCCGCGCCCGCCGGCTGCGTTTCGACCCCGCCGGTGAACCTGCTGGTGGTCCCGCCACCGACGCTGACCGCGGTGGTCGCCGACCTGGTGTGCAACACGCAGGGCGACACGACATTCACCCTCGCCGGCACGAACTTCATCGGCCTCGACCAGCAGGTGCCGACGGTGCAGGTGCTCCAGAACGGGATGATGGTCGCGTCGGGCAAGGGGGTGCTGGCGGGCTGCGCGGCGCTCACCGGCGCCCTCGAGATGGTGCAGAGCTGCACGTCGCTGAAGGTGACCTTCGCCAAGGGCACCCTGCCCGCGGGGCTGCTCCAGGCGGCGGTGCAGAACCCGCTCACCGTCGGCTGCGCCAGCGGGCCGATCAACATGCTGGCGATCCCGCCGCCGAAGGTCGACGCGGTGAAGCCGTCGCTGGTCTGCACCCTGCAAAGCGACGTCACCCTGATCGTCAGCGGCTCCAGCTTCCTCACCGTCGGGAACGGCGTGCCATCGGTCACCTTCACCGACGGCAACGGTAAGGCGCTGGTGATCCAGAACGGCATCGCTGCCTCGAACTGCCAGCCGCTGGTCGGCGTGGTCGAGATGGCCCAGCTCTGCGCCACTCTCACCGTGCCCGTGCCCAAGGGCAGCTTCGCCGACGGCGCGGTCTACACGGCGACGGTGCTGAACCCCGCTCCCGCCGCCTGCACGTCCATGGACAAGGTCACGGTCACCGGCACCGGGCCGCCGACCATCGCCGACGTCAATCCGAAGAAGATCTGCGCGGGCGGCGACACGCTGACCCTTGCCGGGAGCGGATTCTCTCCCGGCAACACCGTCACCCTCGGCGGGGTGGCCGCGACCAAGGTGGAATCGCCCGATCCGGGCACCCTCAAGGCCACCTTCGAGGCGGGCCTGAAGCCGGGCGGCCCCTACGACCTCACCGTCTCCAACGGCTGCAGCTCGACGCTCGCCAAGGCGGTCACGGTCACCCCCGGCCCGGTGGTGTTCTTCGTCGACCCGCCGGTGGTGTGGAACGGGATCGGCACGACGGTCACCGTCTACGCTGCCAACATCGTCCCGCCGATGAAGACGGTTTCGCTGGTCCTGGGAAATAACACGGTTCCGCTGAATTTCGTGGTTTCGCAGAAAAACGTGAATCGCGCGACTGCGGTGGTCCCGAAGGGCATCCCCGAGGGGGCCTACGACGTCGTCGTGCGCGATCAGACCACCTGCCCGGCGATCCTCGGCAAGGGGCTGAAGGTGGTCAGCAAGATCGCCTTCGCACCGACGGTGGCGCCGCCCTTCGGCTACAACAAGGCGAGCACCGCGGTGACCATCTCATCGCCGGGCGCCGGCGCTTTCTTGGCCACGCCGCGCGCCTACCTCAATCCGGTGGGCGGCGGGAACAACCCGGCGACCGCGCTCGCGTCGGTGGCCTACCTCGGGCCGAGCACCCTGACCGGGGTGGTGCCGCAGCTCAGCCCCGAGCTCACCCCCGGCAAGTACGACCTGATCGTGGTCAACCCCGACGGCACGGTCGGGGTGGCGCAGGCCGCCTTCACCGTCACCGGGAGCGCGACGCCGGTGGTACTGAACGTGCTTCCCGGGGCGGTGCAGACCTCCCAGCCGGTGACCTTCAACGTGTCGGGGAAGAACTTCGCCAACGGCGCGGTGGTCACCCTCCGCTGCGTCGATCAGGTGGGGACGCCGGTGAACTCGCCCGCGCTGATGGCGGGCGCGCTCGGCAACTGCAACCCGGGCCCGCAGTGCATCCCGATCACCACCACCTTCGCGGGCAGCGGCGCGTGCGTCGTGCGCGTCACCAACCCGGACAGCGCCTTCTTCGATTTCTCCTCGCTGGTGGTGAGCAACCCGTCCCTGAAGCTCGGCAATTTCCAGGACGGGGCGCTGCTCGTCACCGGGCGGCGGGCGCTGGCGGTGGCGTCGGTGCAGGCCACCCCCACCGCGCGCTTCCTCTACGCCCTGGGCGGCGACAAGGGGAGCGAGGCGAGCGCGCTCAGCACGGTCGAGGCGGCGCCGGTCGACGTGTTCGGCAAGCTGAGCCCGTGGGTCACGCTCCCCTACAAGCTCGCCAAGCCGCACACCTTCACCGGGGCGGCGGCGGTCGGTCGGGCGCTCTACGTGGTTGGCGGCTCCGACGGCGCGGGCGCGAAGACCACCGTCGAGCGCGCGTTCGTCCTCGACCCGCTCAACGTCCCGGTGATCGCCGACGTGGACATCGTCCCGGGCGGCGGCAAGGGGCTGGGCGGGGGCGGGTGGTACTACCGCATCGCGCCGGTGATGGCGCAAAACGATCCGTTCAATCCCGGCGGCGAGGGGCTCGCCTCCGACGAGTTCGTGATCCAGCTCCCGGTCCTCGTCGAGCTGGCGCAGGTCACCCTCACCTGGACCCCCGTCGCTGGCGCCGCGACCTACCGCGTCTACCGCAGCGCGCTGCCGAACCAGGCCTCGGGGAGCGAGGTCCTGATCGCGGAGAACATCCCGGCCAACGCGCTCGCCTTCACCGATGCGGGTGCGACGCCGATCCTGCTCGGGAACGCGACCGTCCCGCCGCTGCCGCCGGGCTCGACCGGGGTGTGGGTCGCGGTGGCGTCGCTTAGCACGGCGCGCATGGGTGCGGCGGTGACCAGCGCGGCCGATCTTGCGCAATCCAACGTTACCTACATCTACGCTATTTCCGGGAACTCGGGGAGCAGCGCCAATCCGTCGCTGGTGGCGAGCTACGAGTACCTGAAGGTGACCGAGCAGAACGATGGCACGCACGCGCTCTCGACGTGGACGCAGCCGGGTGGCGGGATCGGGACGGCGCGCTGGCAGACCGGCGGCTTCTCGCTCCCCGTCGGCAACCAGAGCTGGGTGTGGGCGGGCTCGGGCCTGGCGGGGGGCGGCGCGAACCCCAACATCGACGGCGCGCAGGTGATGGCGAACGGCGCGCTCTCGAACTTCACCGTGCTCGGCAAGCAGATGGGGAACCGCGCCGGCTACGCGGCGGTGGCGGTGAACGGCTTCCTGTTCGCGCTGGGCGGCGGCGGCGCGATGCCCGACGCGAGCGCGATCCAGGGGCAGCTCGACATTCCGCCCCAGGTGAAGAACTGGCCCAACTCGACCTCGCTGGCGACCGCGCGCTACCTCACCGCCGGGGTGGTGGTGAGCGGCTTCCTCTTCATCGTCGGCGGGCAGGTGCCGGGCGAAGCGGCGAGCGTCAAGACCGAATCCACGATCTGGTAGGAGACACGATGCGCTGCGCGACCCGACTGCTCACTCTCGCTCTCCTCTTCGGCGGCGCGCCGGCGTTCGCCGAGCCGGAGGTGGTGAAGCCGGCCCCACCGAAACCGCTCGGGCCGCTCGTCGTCGGGGCGCGCGTCGGCGGATCGTTCCCGGGCGCGTTCAACAAGCTCGGGAGCACCTTCCTCGTCGAGCTCGAGCTCGGCTGGCAGCTCCCCTTCCTCGGGCGCCGCCTGGGGATCTTCGGAGAGGTCAGCTACACCCAGCCGGGCGCGTCGGGGACGCGGAGCGATCCGCGCCTCGCCTCCGGGATGGCCTCGTGGCAGCTCACCGAGCGCGATCTCGGGCTCACCGTCGGGGCGAAGTTCCAGCAGCCGATCGGGCAGTGGATCCTCCTCTACGGCGGCGTGGGGGCGAAGGTGCATCTCACGAGGCACATTGTCACAGCCACCTCGGGCGGCGCCGACCTCGGCGAGAACAGCGAGGACTCGACACGCCTCGGGCTGCTGCTCCGCCTCGGCGGGGGGCTGCGCCTCGGGCCGGGGGCAGTGGTGATCGAGCTGCAGTACGAATACACGCCGGTCCACCACCTGATCACCGGCGACGACAACACCGCCAGCCTGGCCGCGGCGCTGGGCTACACGCTGTTCCTGCTATGAAAGGAACCCTGAGAGGGTTCCTTTCCCTCCCGCGAAGGGCACCGCCAGTCAAAGCCCGCCGGCGCCCACACGCGACTCCTGGGATGGGCCGAGGAGAGCCGATGAGGACTGCCCGCCTGCTGGTCGTGGTCGCCGCCGTGGCTCTTGCGCTCGCGCCGGGCGCCTGCGACTTCGCGCAGTACAGCCCCCCGCCCGCGATCGCAACGAGCGCCCCACCGCAATTCGACGCCAGCGGCCTCGCCGACGGACCGGCGCTCACCGACGGCGCCGCCGCCTCGGATGCCGCACCGGCGAAGGACGACGCAGCGACCGATGCCGGTGCGGGGGATGCGTCCACCGCGGATGGATCCGCTCTCGACGGCGCACCCCCGGGCGGCTGAACCTCGCCAGCGCGGAATCGCGCCTTAGCAAGGGGGGGCAAGGGGGGCAAGGGGACAACGGCGCGGCCTGCGTCCCCGGCTGCAGCGACGACGCGCGCTGTGGGGGCGGAGCAGGCCGGTGCTGCCAGGGGACGTGCGCCGACACGGTCAGCGACCCGCAGAACTGCGGCAAGTGCGGCACCGCATGCTCGGGCAACCACGCCAGCGCTACCTGCAGCGACGGCCGCTGCGTGATCGGCGCCTGCCACGCGGGGTGGGGCGACTGCAACAAGAACGGTGCCGATGGCTGCGAGGCCAACCTGCACGTCGACATCGCCCACTGCGCCGGCTGCGGCATGGTGTGCGCTATTCCCTGCGCGGTGGCCGCCTGCGCCGACGGCTGCTACATGGCGGCGTGCGAGTTCGGCTGGGACGACTGCAACGGCGACGCGAAGGACGGATGCGAGGTCAGCGTCCTCGACGATCTCAAGAACTGCGGCGCCTGCGGGAAGGTGTGCGCGGCGGTCCTCCACGGCAAGAACCAGCGCGTGCTCGCCGCCTGCCCGCTGACCCAGTGCGACGCCGGCTACGCCGACTGCAACGCCACGGTCAAGGACGGCTGCGAGGTGTCGATCGCCACCGACAAGGCCCACCGCGGCGGCTGCGGCAAATCCTGCGCGCAAAACCAGGTGTGCATCGACGGCGCCTGCACCTGCCCGCCCTGCAACTTCCCGAACGCGCTATCGGCGTGCGTGAACAACCTGTGCGCGCTCCGCGCCTGCGTGCAGGGCTTCGGCGACTGCGACGGCCAGCCCGCCAACGGCTGCGAGCGGCCGCTCTCCGCCGACGTGGCCAACTGCGGCGCCTGCGGGAAGGCGTGCGCGCAGGGTCTGGTGTGCATCAACGGCGGCTGCACGTGCCAGCAGTGCATGTTCCCGAACGCGAAATCCTCCTGCGTCAGCAACCTGTGCATGCTCGACGCCTGCCTGCAGGGCTTCGGCGACTGCAACGGCAACGCGCAGGACGGCTGCGAGACCAAGCCCACCAGCGACGCCAAGAACTGCAACGGCCGCGGGATCGCCTGCCCGATGAACAAGATGAACTGCGTCAACGGGGCCTGCACCGACGTACCGGCGACGCCGTTCTTCGACAGCATGCCGCTCCAGACCGGATCGACCAGCCGCGGCGCGGGCAGCCCGTGCGGGACGCTGCTCACCGCCAACCAGAACGCCAATGTCGTCGCGATCGCGATCAATGTGAACATCACCCTCCCGACCAACATCAAGTTCATGATCTGGACCCACCCCGCCCACGTCCTCGTCTACTTTTCGCCCCCCAAGCAGTTCGCGTCCGGTTCGGGGTGGATGAAATCGGACCCGTTTCCGGCCTACCTGCTCCAGGCGGGGATGAGCTACGACGTCGGTGGCACGGCGGACCAGCAGGCGATCTACTACTACGACACCAAGGTCGAGACGATGAACGGGATCACGTCGCTGAGCCAGAACCCCAACTGGACGAACTACGCGATGCCGGTCATGGGCGGGCACGCCGGAGTCGACTGCGCCGTCCAGCTGGTTTGAGACTGGAGCAATTCCTTCACCGCGGGCGGGCGCCGCGGGCCGAGAGGAGGGCGGCCACAGCGTCGGTGTCGAGGTGGACCAGGAGCGCGATGAAGTCGTCGGGCTCGGCTTCGTCGAGGGCGCGGCCCAGCGCCTCGGCCTCGCTCACCGCGATCGCGATCGCGGAGGCTGCCATTCCGAGGCGCAGGAGCTCGGCGCGGAAGATCGCGGGGACCACGCCAGGCTCGCGGCCGCGCAGGTAGTCGGGGAGGTCGCGGAGCAGCACGCGGTGTGGGGCGTGGGCGTGGATCTCGCGGGCGACGTCACGGAAGTCCTCGTCGCTGCGGTCGCCGGCGGCGCCGGTGACCACGGTCAGACGGCCGCGCCCTTCGCGCAGGCGATCCACCAGCGCGAGCACGCCCCGCACCGCCTCCCGGTTGTGGCCGAAATCGACCAGCACGCGCACGCCGGCGACGTCGAACAGGTTGCCGCGCCCGGGATTGTCGGTGGCTCCGGAGGCGAACGAACGGAGGCCCGCTGCGATCGCCGCGCGAGGAAGCCCGAGGCCGGTGGCGAGGGCCGCCACGCCAAGCGCGTTCTCGACGTTGTAGCGCGCCGCGCCGCCGAATGTGATCGGGATCTCGACGACCGGGAGGAGCGCCAACTCGACCTCGCCGCGCGCCTGGACCAAGGCTCCATCGCGCACGATCCAGGCCTCGCCGCCGCGCCCGCGATGGGCCACCACCGACGGGGAGGCCGCATCGGTCGAGAAGAGCACCACCTCCGCCTGGAATGTCCTGGCGAGCGCCACCAGGATCGCGTCGTCGCCGTTCAGCACCACGCGCCCGCCGGGGCGGACGACCGATCCGATCACCGCCTTGGTGCGCGCCATCGTCGCGAGATCGCCCACGCCGTAGGGGCCGAAGTGATCGCTCCCGACGTTGGTGATCAGCGCTCCGTCGCAGGCGTCCACGGCGAGCCCGCGACGGAGGATGCCGCCGCGCGCGGTCTCGAGCACGGCGACCTCCACGTCGGGGCGGCGCAGCACGAGGCGGGCGGCGTCGGGCCCGGTCCAGTCGCCCGCCTCGATCACCCGGTCGCCGATCGTCACCCCTTCGGTGGAGGTGCTCCCGGCGACGAGGCCGGCGGAGCGCACGATGCGCGCGAGCAGGCGCGAGGAGGTGGTCTTGCCGTTGGTGCCGGTGATCAGCGCGATCGGGATCGTGCCGAGCTCCGCCCACGGAATCGCCTCGCACGGCGGGATCTCGCGGATCGGCCAATCGCGCGAAAACTGGCCCGCACCGACGGAGACAAGTTCGTCGTCCCACAGGAACGGGAGCCCGCGGCGGCTCGCCTCGGCCTGCAGCGCGAGCAGGGACGGGTTCCGGCTCCGGGCCAGCTCGAGGGCGATCGCGGTGCGCGCGGCGTCGAGGGGAAGGGGAGGGCGGCCGGCGAGGATCTCGACGGCGCTCTCGATCGCGAAGTCGTTGACCAGCGTGAGCGCGAGCAGCTCGTCGATCGCGCCGGGGAGGGCGCACGCGGCGCCGCCCGGCCAGATGCGGATCGCGATCGCGGGGACCGGGAGGCCGAGCGCGCCATGCAAGCGCTCCACCTCGGTGCGCCACGCAGCGACGGCAGCATCCGATGATTCGCCGGGATCGAGCACCACCTCGACCAGCGCCGCCGGGCCGCGGGTGAGCAGGTTCGGCCCGGTGAGCCGGCGCGAGTCGCTGAGCTTCACCGTCGCGCTCCGAGCGGGTTCACTAGTCGTCGGTCTCGCGCGCCAGACGCACGCCGCGTTCGTCCTGGATCACCGCCGTTCCGTCGCCGAGCGCGGCGCGGAAGCTCTCGTCCGTCTCCACCACCCGCGCCACCGAGGGTGCGGCGGCCACCGCGCGCTCCTCGCCGCCCTCGCTCTTGAAGTAGATCACCTGCTTCCAGCTGCGCGAGATGTGGTCCGCGAACACCAGCAGCAGATCGCCGCGCCGCGCCATCCTCAGCCCCGCCTCGATCGCCTCCTGCTCGTCGGGGATGACCTGCATCCGCGCCGCCGGGAACCCGCTCGCCAGCAGCTCCGCCTCCATCATCCGTGGCACCTCCTCGCTGCTGCGGCCCCGCCGATCGTCGTCGCGACGGAGGATCAGGTGATCGAAGGTGCGACCGGCGATGCGCGCGATCTCGCGTAAATCCTCGTCGCGGCGATCGCCCGGACCGGCTAGCACCGCGAGGCGGCGGCCCGGCACCTCCAGGCGCAGCGCGAGATCGGCCATCGCCTGCACCGCCGCCGGGTTGTGGCCGTAGTCGAGGATCACCTTGAACGGGTGGCCGTCGAAGACGTTCAAACGACCCGGCGCCTGGAAATAGGTCGTATCGAAGGTGCGCAGTCCCTGGCGGATGTTCTCGGTCTTCACTCCGAGCGCGAAGCCGAGCGTGGCCGCGAACATCGCGTTCTGCACGTTGTGGAGCGCCTTCCCCTCGAGGGTGGCGGGGATCAAATGGGTCCACAGGAGCGGCAGGTGCGCGCCGCGATCGAACAGGGTGATCATCTGCCCGTTGATCCCCTCCTCGAGCACGCAGGCGAGGCCGCCGGCGCGGATGTGCTGCCGCACCAGATCGTGGCGCGCGTTCATCGTCACGTAGGCGATCCGCGCCGCCCGCGTGTGATCGGCCATCTTCAGGCAGCGCACGTCGTCGGCGTTCAGCACCGCGCAATCGCGCGCCACCTCCACCACGATCCGCTTCACCGCGGCCAGCTGATCGAGGGTGTCGATCCCGCGCAGGCTGAGGTGATCGGCGGCGATGTTCAGCACCGCGCCGACGTTGCAGTGGCGGTAGCCCATCCCGGCGCGCAGCAATCCTCCGCGCGCCGTCTCCAGCACCGCCATGTCCACCGACGGGTCGCGGAGCACCATCTGCGCCGCCTGCGGGCCGGTGTAGTCGCCCGCCACGGTGCGCTCACCGTCGACGTAGACGCCATCGGTGGTGGCGAGGCCGACCACGCTCCCGCTCATCTTGGCGATGTGGGCGAGCATGCGCGCGGTGGTGGTCTTGCCGTTGGTGCCGGTGATCGAGGCGATCGGGATCCGGCTCGGCGTGCCGCGCGGAAACAGCATGTCGATCACCGGCTCGGCCACGTTGCGCGGCTTGCCCTCCGTCGGTGCGACGTGCATCCGGAAGCCGGGCGCGGCGTTGACCTCGCAGATCCCGCCGCCCACCTCGCGGTACGAGCGCGTCACGTCGGCGGTGATGAAGTCGATCCCGGCGACGTCGAGGCCGATCGCCTTGGCGGCGCGCACCGCCATCTCGCGGTTGTCGGGGTGGACCGCGTCGGTGAGGTCGATCGCCGTCCCGCCCGTCGAGAGGTTGCCGGTGGAGCGGAGGTAGAAGCGCTGGCCGGCGGGGAGCACGGTCTCCTTCGTCACCCCCTTCTCGGCCATCAGGCGATCCGCCTGCGGATCGAACTCGATCCGGGTGAGCATCTTTTCGTGGCCGATGCCGCGGCGGGGATCGCTGTTCACGATCTCGACCAGCGCGGCGATCGTTCGCTCTCCGTCGCCCACCACGTGGCCGGGCACGCGCTTGGCGACCGCGATCAGCTCCCCGTTGACCACCAGCATCCGGTGATCCTCGCCGGTGATGTAGGTCTCGACGATGACCGTCCGGGCGTGCTCGCGCGCGCCGGCGAAGGCCACCCGCACCTGCTCGGCGTCCCGCAGATCGAGCGACACGCCGCGCCCGTGATTGGCGTTGAGCGGCTTCACCACCACCGGATAGCCGAGCCGGCTCGCCGCGCGCACCGCCTCGTCGGGGGTGCGGGCGAGGCGCTGCTCCGGCACCGGGAGCCCGAGCGCGCGAAAGATCTTGTTGGTCTCGTCCTTGTCCGACGCCAGCTCGACGGCGATGTGGCTGGTCTGCGACGTGACCGTCGCCTGGATCCGCTTCTGGTACTTGCCGTGCCCGAACTGCACCAGCGAGTAGTCGTTCAGGCGCATCCACGGGATGTCGCGCGCCTCGGCCGCCCGCACCAGCGCGTGCGTCGACGGGCCGAGCTGCCGCCCCTGCGCGAACGAGATCAGCCCCTCGAGCTCCTTCGCGAAGTCGAATGGCTCGGCATCGGGAGCCACCAGATCGCGCCGCAGCTCGTCGGGGAGCAGGTGATGGAGGAGCTTCATGCCGAGCTCCGCGGCCGCCTCGCCGACGCGCTCCTCCTCGTACTCGAAGACCACATGGTACTGCCCGTCCACGCCCGCGCCGCGCGTCTTCCCGAAGCTCACCTGCGCGCCGCCGAGCTGCTGCAGCTCGATCGCGACGTGCTCGAGGACGTGGCCGAGCCAGGTGCCCTCCTCCTCGCGCAGACGCCGCACGAAGCCGCCCGCCACGCCGAAGGAGCAGCTGTGCTCCGCCAGCGACGGCAGCGCCGCCAGCAGGCGATCGTTGAAGCCGGGGATCTTCCCGCTCGGCCACGCCTCCAGCGCCTCCATGTCGACGGTCAGGCGCATCACCGGGAAGTGCGCGTAGAGGCTGGGGCCGCGATAGACGCGTCGCTCGAGGATCTTCATGAATGGACTAGCCTTTCCGCTGCGGGGCGGCGTCGGGGGGCCGCGCCTCTCGCCGATGGAGGTCGAAGGAGGCGCCGGCGACGAGGATGTGGACGCGGATCCCGGTCATGCACACCGGCTGGCCGACCTCGGTGGAGGCGATCGACGAGTGCTCGAGGGCGGCGGCGTCGACCACCGTGATCGCGCCCGACCCCACCACGGTGATCCGCTCGTCGGGGCCGATGAAGGCGGCGGCGTCCTCGTCGAGGCCGAGGCCGATCGCGAAGGGGTTGTAAGCGAGCGCGGTGAGGAGCCGCCCGAGCCGATCGCGCTGGCGGAAGTGCTGGTCGATGACCACCCGATTGGTCATTCCGAGTCCCGGAGCGAGCGTCGCCGCTCCGGCGCGCGGGGTGCCGCCGTCGTCGCCGTAGGCGATCATGTGCTCGGAGAGGACCGCGGCGCCGGCGGAGGTGCCACCGACGGTGACCCCGCGCGCATTCAGGCGCCGGATCGCCTTTGCGACGGGCGTGCCGCCGAGGATGCTGGAGATGCGGAGCTGATTGCCGCCGGTGAGGAAGACGCCGGTGGCGTTGTCGAGGATGGCGAGCCAGTCCTGGCGCGTCGTGTCGGCGCGGTTGATCCACGGGAGCACGCTGGCCTCGCTGGCGCCGCGGTCGAGGAAGATCCGCTGGTAGCGCGCGCCAGTGTCGTCGAGGCTGGAGGCGGTGGGGATGATCGCGATGCGCGCGCCATCGCCGCCCGAGACCTCGACAAAGCGGCGCAGGATCGAGGCGCTCCCGACCTTGTCCTCCGCGCCACCGACGGGGACGATGTAGCCGCGCTCGCATCCTTCGTCGATCCTGGCGGGACTCACTTTGCGTCTGCCCTTCCGAAACGATCGGGAACGGTGGGTTCGCCGCCGCGGAGCATCCAGCGACCGCGAGCCATCACATCGCACACGCGGGACGCCTCGTTGAGGACGAAGAGATCGGCGTCGCCACCGACGGCAATCCGCCCCTTTTGCGGTAGCCGGAGGAGCGCCGCGACGTTCGACGTGAAGGGGGGCAGCGCCTCGGCGAGCGAGTGGCCGAGCGCGAGCAGGCCGCGCAGCGCCTCCTGGAGAGAGTCGGGGCGACCGATGTCCATCGCGATCAGCCGACCCTCGGTGTCGAACACGGGGAGGCAGCCCGCCCCGTCGGAGCTGCAGGTGATCCGCTCCACCGGCAGCCCGGCCCGGAGGTAGCGCGAGATCGCCTCCTCGGCGGTCAGGCTCTCTCCTTCCGCGGGAAATGCGGTGACGTCGACCGTGCAGCCACGCGGCGCGAGCGCGAGCGCCTCCTCGAACAGCGCGCGCCTCCGGTTGACGTGGGTGGGCTGGAACACTCGCGCCGGGATCTCGCTGGTATCGAGCGCGCGCCGCACCAGGTCCAGACCGCGCGCACCGTCGCCGAGATGCAGGTGAAGGATCCCCGCCTTGCCGGAGAGGATCCCCGCGACATGGCAGTCCGACGCGATCCGCAGGATCTCGTCGAAGGTCGGCTGCGACGAGCGGTGGTCGGAGATCGCCAGCTCGCCGACGCCCAGGATCGGATCGACGAAGACGATATCGGAGCGCACCGACCCGGTCAGCGTGCGGAGCGGCAGCTCGTAGGAGCCGGTGTAGCACCACGCCGAGAGCCCCTCCTCGCGCAGCCCGAGCGTGCGCGCCACTAGCGACGCGATCGTCCGCGTCGTGCCGTCGGTGCCGAGCACGCCGACGCAGCTGGTGATCCCGGCGCGCGTCAACGCGGTGAGCCCGATCGGGGGAACCCGCGACGCCGGTCCTGACTCGCCTCCGCCCCCGGTGAGATGGACGTGCGCGTCGATCATCCCGGGGCACAGCCGCCGGCCACCGAGATCGACCGTCTCGCAGGGATGACCCGCGGGCGCGGCGAGGTCAGGCGCGATCGCCAGGATCTTGCCCGCAGCGACGAGCAGATCGCACCGTCCGAGCGGCGCGGGCGCAAAGACGTCAGCGTGGCGAAGGAGCGTGAACATCGGCGCACAGTTATCTGCGATCAGGCGGAATTTGAGAAGCGGAGATAGGCGAATCCCACCAGCCCCTCAAGCTTTGCCGCGGGCGGTCGAACCAGGGGCACGAACCGCCACACCCGCCGCGGGAGGAACGCCATGAAGCGAGCCGTGCGCAAGCTGCCCCTCTTCGCCCCCGCGTCGCGCGCCGCCTTCGAGTGCACCTCCTGCGGCGCCTGCTGCTCGGCCGGCTGGGGCATCGCCGTCGACCGGGTCACCTGGAAGCGGCTGGCCGACCTGCTCGCGCGCCGCGATCACCCGAAGCCCTTCGACGCAGCGGCGACGATGACCGTCCGCGAGCGCCCGACCGATCTCGAGGACGCCATGCTCCGCCAGGTCGACAGCGCCTGCGTCTTCCTCGACGACGACCGCCTCTGCTACATCCACAAGCACTTCGGCGCGGAGGCCAAGCCGGTCGGCTGCCGGAGCTTCCCGTCCAAGGCCGCCACCACCAGCCCCGCCGGGCGCCACCTCGCCCCGAGCTTCGGCTGCAGCGGGATGATCGGCGCCCTCAAGCGCACCGCCGGCAACCTGGCGCTGGTGCGCGATCCGGCCGGGGTGGAGTGGACGCCCGGCCAGGCCACCACCCGGCTCGGCGAGAGCGACTTCACGGCCTTCGATCCCGAGCGCCGGAGCGGCGTCACCGCCGGCGGATTCGATGCGCTGATGCTCGGCCTGCGCGAGGTGCTGGCGCTCCCCGGCCCGTCGGTGGCGGCGCGGGTGATGGCCGCCCGCCTCTGGCTCGGCGACCTCGCGCGCGGTGACGCCTGGCTCGGCCCGCAGGAGGTGCGCGCCAACCTCGACGCCCTACTCAGCGACGGCGGCGCGACCCTCCGCGAGTGCGTCCCGGCGGTGCTCCACCCCGACGCCAACGTCCCCATGCGCGTGCTCCAGATGATCCTTCACCGGCGCCTGGCGATGGGGCCCCTCAAGGCCGAGTCGGTGGGCTGGTGGAAGACGGTGGTGGATCGCTACCGCTTCGCCGACGAGTCTGCCTCGGGCAGCGCCGCCCTCTTTGGCGAGGACCGCGCGGCGCGCCTCGATCCCGTGGCTGCCGACCTCGAGCCGCTGTGGGTGAGCTACATCGCCGACAAGCTCTTCTACAGCTCCGAGTACTTCCGCGTTGGCGTTCTCGCCGGCTTCCACGCCGTGCTCTGCCTCCAGGCGCTGATCCGCCTCTTCGCCGTCGCCGACGCCGCCTCCCGCGAGGCGCCGGTGGACCAGGGGACGCTGCTCCGCGCGATCGAGATGGTAGAGCTCCAGTTCAGCCACGCCACCCAGCTCTTCGACTTCTGGTCGGCCGGCGGCAACGGCGAGACGCTCAAGCTCCCGTTCGCCGCCGCGCTCCTCGCCGGGTGAAATGATCGCCGCCCGCCGGATCCACCCTCAACTGCCGTCCCCGTCGGCCGAAGCAGCCTTCAAATGATTCAACTCACTCGCTTCAACCGCCAGCCGGTGATGATCAACGCCCACGCCATCGCGTGCGTCGAGAGCGATCCGGGCACCCTGGTCACGCTCCTCAACGGCGACCGCATCCATGTGCTGGAGCCGGTCGAGGAGGTGGTCGAGCGGGCGTTGGACTTCCACCGGCGCATCCACGCCGGCGACCTCGCTCGCGCCCCCCAGGCTCAGGGATAACCCCGCAGTCGGAGGTACACCATGGACGTCGCAACAATCGCCGGGATCGTGATCGCCCTCGGCACCATCGCGGGCGGCACCCTCCTCGAGGGAGGGCACCTCGGATCGCTGGCCCAGCCGACCGCGATCATCATCGTCCTCGGGGGCACGCTCGGCGCCGTCGTCGTGCAGTTCCCCGGATCGGTGCTGAAGCGCGCACTGCGCGATCTGAAGCAGGTGTTCAAGCCGCTCCCCCTCGACGCGGTGGCGGTGGTGCAGACCATTCTCTCCCTCGCCAACGAGGCGCGCCGCGAGGGCCTCGTCTCGATCGAGAAGGAGGCCGGCAACGTCGCGGATCCCTTCCTGCGGCGCGCGCTCGAACTGGCGGTCGACGGCACCTAGGCCAAGGACCTCCGCGGCGCGCTGGAGCTCGAGCTCACCCACCTCGAGGAGCAGAGCGAGGGGCCGGCCAAGGTGCTGGAGGCGGCGGGTGGCTACTCACCGACGGTGGGCATCCTCGGCGCCGTGCTCGGGCTGATCCACGTCATGGAGAACCTCTCCGATCCCTCGAAGCTCGGCGGCGGCATCGCGGTGGCCTTCGTGGCGACGGTGTACGGCGTCGGCACCGCCAACCTCTTTTTCCTGCCCATGTCGGCCAAGCTGAAGGCGCGGGCGCGCGAGCAGGTGGTCATGATGGAGCTGATGATCGAGGGTGTGTGTGCCCTCGCAGCCGGCGAGAATCCGCGGCTGATCGAGCGCAAGCTCGGGGCGTTCGTCCACGAGAAGAAGGGCGAAGTGGCCGAGGGAAGTGGCGTCGCGCAGCCCGCCCGGAGCGCGTCGTGAGCCGAAAGCGGAGGCACGCCGAGCACGTCAATCCCGAGCGCTGGCTGGTCAACACATGTCTCTCGCGGCTCGCCGAGCGCGACGCAACGGTCCTCTCGCTCTACTACGTCGAGGAGTTCGGCTACGCCGAGATCGGCGCCGTCCTCGGGGTGAGCGAGTCGCGCGTCTGCCAGCTGCACGCCCGCGCGCTGACCCGGCTGCGCGCCGAGTTCGACTCCGGCGCGGAGGTGGCGTGATGGCCAACGGGATCTACATCGCGCTCTCCGGCGCTGTCGCCCAGTCGAACGCCCTCGACGTCACCGCGGGCAACGTCGCCAACGCCGGTACCACCGGCTACCGCGCCGAGCGGGTCAGCTTCGGCCAGGCGCTCGCCGGCGCGCGCAGCAAGGACGCCGCGTCGGTGCAGGTCGCCGGCTCCGCCTCCGATCCCACGCCCGGTGCGATGGTCGAGACCGGCAATCCCCTCGACCTGGCGATCGTCGGCGACGGCCTGTTCGCGGTCGAGACCCCGCGCGGCGTGCGCTACACCCGGGCCGGCGACTTCCGCGTCGACGAGCATCAGCGCCTGGTCAACGCCTCCGGCCATCCGGTGCGCGCCGCCGACGGGGGGACGATCGCGGTGCCCCTCGGCGCGGGCGATCTCACCGTGGACGCCGACGGAACGCTCCACGCCGACGGCGGCCGGGTCGGGCAGATCGCGGTGGCGCGCTTCCACCCCGCCGATCTCCGTCGCGAGGGCGCCGGGCTGTTCATCGCCCGCGGCTCTCCCATCGAGGGTGGCGAACCCTCCCAGGTGCGCTCGGGCGCGCTCGAATCCGGGAACTTCAACGTCGTCCGCGGCATGGTGGATCTTGTCCGCATCTCGCGCACCTACGAGGCGCTCCACCGGATGATCGACAGCTACCGCGAGATCGACGAGCGCGGCGCCCGCATCGGAAACAGCTGACCCGAAGGCCCAAGGAGGAACCCATGATCCGCGCACTCTCGACGGCAGCGACAGGCATGGAGGCGCAGCAGACGCGCCTCGACGTCACCGCCAACAACATCGCCAACGTCTCCACCGCCGGCTTCAAGAAGAGCCGCGCCGAGTTCCAGGACCTCATGTACCAGACGCTGAAGGCCCCCGGAGTGGCCACCGCCGACGGCCCCCGCGCTCCCACCGGCACCCAGGTCGGCATGGGCGTGCGCAACGTGGCTACCGAGCGCATGCACACCGAGGGCGATCTGCACCAGACCGGCAACTCGCTCGACGTCGCCATCGAGGGCCACGGCTTCTTCGCGATCAAGCTCCCGGCGGCCAGACCGGCTACACCCGCGACGGCGCCTTCAAGCTCGACCACGAGGGCAAGCTGGTCAACGCCGACGGCTTCCCGCTGGCTTCGGAGATCACTGTCCCGGCCGAGGCGCAGTCGGTCTCGATCGGCGCCGATGGCACGGTCAGCGTCATCCTCCCCGGCGAGGCCGCCCCCGCCGACGCCGGCAAGATCGAGCTCGCCACCTTCGCCAACCCGGCCGGGCTCTCCGCCGCCGGCCGCAACCTGTTCCGCGAGACCGCCGCGTCGGGGACGGCGATCACCGGCAAGCCGGGCGAGAACGGGATCGGCTCGCTCTCGCAGGGGACGCTCGAGATGTCGAACGTGAAGGTGGTCGAGGGGATGATCGACCTCATCTCCGGCCAGCGCGCCTGCGAGGTCAACGCCCGCGTGGTCAAGGCCGCCGACGAGATGCTCCAGCAGACGGCGAACCTGCGATGAGCCGCCTCTGCTGCGCGCTCCTGCTGCTTGCCTCCCCGTCGCTGGCGGTGGAGCCGACGCGCGCCTCCGGAACGACCGCGAACGCGGCGCAGCGCGTCACGGAGAGCCTCCCGGCGAGCATCGCGCTGCTCGACATCACGCTGCCGGAGCGCCTCGCCCGGATGCGCGCGGATGGGGTGGCGGTGTCGTGGCTCGCCGCGCCCCGCCCGGGCACCCAGAGCGTGACCGTGACCCTCCGCACCGGCGGGCGCGAGGTGGCGAAGGGCTTCGCCCGCGTCGAGCTGGCACCGCTCCGGCGCGTGCTGGTGGCCCGCCGCGACCTCACCGCCGGCGCCGCCATCGCCAACGGTGACCTCGCCGTCGAGGATCGCGCGGTGCGCGGTGGCGCGGATCGCCCGCTCGATCCCGCGGCGCTCGCCGGCGCCACCTTGAACCGATCGATCCTCGCCGGCTCCGTCGTCGACGCCGACGCCATCGCCCTGTCCGCGCCGCTGCCCCAGGGCACGCCTCTGAAGCTGATCGTCCGTCGCGGCGGTGCGGTGATCACCCTGGCCGGCCTGCTCGAGCGCCCGGCCCGTCCCGGCGAACTGGCCGGAGCGCGCATCCCCGGCGACCGCCGCCTGGTGCGCGGGCGCCTCAGCGATCGCACCACCCTCGTCGTCGGAGGAGAGATGCCATGACCCACCGGATGCTCCCCTGCGCCCTGCTCCTCGCCGCCTCGTGCCCGCGCGGGTGATCATCGACGAGCGCACCGGCACCGTCGTCGTCGGCGCCAACGTCGTCCTCGGGGTGGCGGCGATCGCCCACGGCGGCCTGACGGTCCATGTGAGCGAGCACCCCGCGGTGTCGCAGCCGAACCCGCTCTCGAAGGGCGGTCAGACCGTGGTGGTCCCCGAGAGCACCGTCGAGGTGGTCGAGAAGGAGGGGCGGATCCAGGCCGTTGGCCCGGCCACCACCGTCGGGGACATCGCCGCCGCGCTCAACGCCCTCGGGGTCAAGCCGCGCGATCTGGTGGCGATCTTCCAGGCCCTCAAGGCGGCCGGCGCGCTCCACGCCGAGATCCAGGTGCTGTGATGCGCGTCGACCTCGAGCACCTGAAGAGCATCTCCCGCGACGGCGGCGACGACACCAAGACCGCCGCGTCGGCCCTGGAGGCCTACTTTCTCCGCCAGGTGCTCGCCGAGGTGCGTGCCGCGGGCGGCTCCCTCGACGGTGGGTTCGCCGGCGGGACGTTCCGCGAGATGCTCGACAGCGCGCTCGCGGACGCGATGGCCTCCTCGGGGGGCGTCGGGCTGGCCCGCACCATCGAAGGGTCGCTCGCGAAGGAGCCCGACCTCCCCGCGATCGCCCCCGAGACCGCCCGGATCGAACCCTCCCTCAAGTTCCGGCGCTAGCGGCCGAAGCACGGGAAAGGAGGTTGCGATGCGCGTTCCCGGTTCCGGTGTCCCAGAGATCGGCAAGGCTGCCGTAGAGCGTCCCAGGAGCCAGCCTGCCACCGGCAAGCACGCCATTCCGTCGGACGCGGTGGTCGTCTCGACGCAAGCTACCGCGCTCTCGGCGGCCGCGGGCGAACGGCAGGCGGCCCGGGCGGAGCGGGTGGCCGACGTGCGGGCGCGCGTCCAGAGCGGCGGCTACCGCGTCGATGTCCGCAAGCTCGCCGAGCGGATCGCCGACGACGAGCTGGCGCGCGGAGCCCGCCGGTGAGCTCGGTCGCCTGGCAGAAGATCGAGGACCACTCGGACCTGTGCGAGGTGAGCGAGATCCTCTTCGCCCTCGAGCGCGCGCTGACCCGCGAGCGCGCCGCGCTTCAGGCTCTCGACATGGACGCGATGGCGGCGCTCACCGAGAAGAAGCAGGCGCTGTGCGACCGGCTTCGCGCGCTGGCCGATCGCAGCGAAGCCGGGACCGCCGAGGTGCGCTCCGAGGACGCGGCGATCGTGAAGCTGCGGGGCGAGGTGCGCCTCGCCGCCTTGCGCATCCGGGTCCACGCCGAGGCCAACGCAGCGCTCCTCGAGGACGCGACAGCGGCGATCGGCGAGGCGCTCGGCCTGCGCCAGGACTCCGGCACCTATGACCACCGTGCCCGCGTGCAATCGCGCGTGCGGGCCTTCTGCGGAAAGCGGGCATGAGGAAGTGAAGCGGCGGACCCGAACCGCGGGGACGCTTCTGAAGGAGCAGCGATGAGCGGACTCATGGGCCTTCTCGATCTCGGTGCAGGTGCGCTCGCGGCACACACCGCCGGCGTATCGGTCGCCGGGCGCAATGCGGCCAACGTCAACACCGAGGGCTACTCCCGCCAGAACGTCGATCTCCAGTCGGAGCGCGGCGCCCCGCTCATCGGTGGCGTCCGCGCCGCCGGTTTCTCGCGCGTCGAGGACGCGATCCTGGCGCTCCGCGAGCGCGTCGCGGCCGGCGCACACGGCCGCTCCCAGGCGCTCGCGGCGGCGCTCGGGAGCCTCGAGCGCGGCCTCACCTCACCGGCCACCGACGTCGGTCAGGCGCTCGCGGCCCTCTTTGGCGGCGTGGCCGATTTCGCCTCCGCCCCGATGGACGCGCCGCGCCGCGCGTCGGTGGTCGGATCGGCAAAGGCGGTCGCGGCCTCGTTTCGTGCCTCCGCCGCGGCGATTGCCCAGGCGCGCAGCGACGCCAATTCCCACATCGTTTCGCTCGCCGAGGAGGCCAGCGGCCTCGCCGCGCGGATCGCCGCCGCCAACCAGGCCCTCTCCGTCTCCCCCGACCCGGTCCTGGCCGACCAGCGCGATCTCGCCGCCCGCAAGCTCGCCGATCTCGTCGGTGGCCAGGCGCGCATCGACGGCGATGGCAAGATGCGCGTGGTGATCGGATCCGGCGCCGTGCTGGTCGATGGCGATCGCGCGGCCACGCTGCAGGCGGCGGTCGATCCCAACCGACCGCCGGACGTCGCTCTCCAGGTGGTGGACGGCGTCCACCGCATCGACGTCACCGCCTCGCTCGACGGCGGTCGGATCGCCGGCGAGATCCAGTTTCGCGATGGGGGGGCCGCGCAGGCATCGGCCGATCTCGACGCGCTGGCGGTGGCCTTCACGTCGCAGGTGAATGCCGCCCACGCCGCCGGTGCTGGCCTCGATGGCATCGCCGGGCGCAATCTGTTCGTCCCGCCGAAAGGCAACAGCGGGGCGGCCGCGGCGATGACGGTCGATCCCGCCATCGCCGCCGATCCAAGGCTGCTCGCCGCCGCGCTGCCGGGCGCCGGCCCGGGCGACAACCGCGCCGCTCTCGCGCTCGCCGCACTGCGCGACCGACCGCTCGCTGGCAACAACAGCCGGAGCTTCGTCGACGAAGCGATCCGCACCGTCGGAGCCGTCGGCGGCGCCACCCGCAGCGCCATCGCTGCCAGCGATCTCGACAGCGCGCGCAGCGACATCCTCCGCTCCGCCCGCGACTCGCTCTCCGGCGTGAGCATCGAGGAGGAGCTGGCCCGCCTCGCCTCCTTCCAGCACGCCTCCGAGGCCGCGCAGCTCTTTCTCTCCACCGTCAACGATCTCCTGGGAAACCTGATCGAGCGGCTGCAACAGGCCCTCTCCACCGACGGAGGCACCATGCGCGTCACCGAGACCAGGATGATCGAGCTCGCCGGCGATGCGGTCGCCCGGGGGCGCGATCGAGCCGCCGCCGCCGCCGAGCAAGCCGCGGGCGGGCTCCGCGTCGCCGTCCCTTCGGACGACCCGACCGCATGGGCCGACGGGGCCCGCGCGAACGCCCGAATGACCCAGAGCGCCGCTCGCGGCACCTCCATCGCCCGGGCCCGCGATGGGCTGATCGCCACCGACGGCGCCCTCGACAGCCTCGGCGTGAGCCTCAGCCGTGCCGCGGAGCTGGCGGTGCAGATGGCCAACGGATCGTGGAACGCCGCCGACCGCAAGCACGGCGCGCTCGAGGTGCGTGCCCTGCGCGCCCAGGTGCTCGCCGCGGCCAACTCCCGCGCCCCCGACGGAGAGTTCCTCCTTGCCGGTGGCAAGGGCGGGGTCGCGCCGTTCAACGGAGCCGGCGTCTACGTCGGTGACGATCAGGCCCGGGAGATCGAGATCGCCGACGGCCAGCAGCAGGCGGTGACGCCCCCAGGGACGCTCCTCACCACGGCGAAAGGCATCGACGTGCTCGCGCTGCTCGATCAGCTCGCCACCGCGCTCGACAACGACAACCTCGCCGGTGTCCGCGCAGATCGGGGTTGGCAAGCAGGTCAAGGCGTTCGACGATCAGATCCTGCGCCTGGAGAAGTCCGCTGCCGACCTCGGGGCCCGCCTGCAAAAGCAGTTCACCGCGCTCGACCAGACGATGTCGCGGCTCCAGTCGCAGATGTCCTACATCAACGCGCTGTTCTACCGATAGGACGAGGTGCCCCATGCTCGCACGCGCCGCCAACACCTACCGCCGCGTCGCCCTCGAGTCGGCCTCGCCGACGCGCGTGCTCGACGAGCTCCTCGGCCGTCTGATGCTCGACATCGACCAGGCGGAGGAGCGCATCCGATGCGGTGACCTCGCCGGCAAGGGGCGCGTCCTCGGGCATGCCATGGCCGTGGTCGACGAGCTGGCGCTGGCGCTGAACCACGAAGCGGCCCCCGACCTGTGCGCCAATCTCCAGCGGCTCTATGGGTTTGTGCGGCTTCGCCTCGGTGACGCCAACCTGCGCGTCGACGCCGAGCCGCTGGCCGCCGCGCGCAACGTGCTCGCGCTGCTGCGGGAGGCCTTCCTGGGCGCCGCGCCGGGCCAGCGGCCGTGAGCCGGCCCGCGGTCGAAGCGGTCGAAGCCCTCAAGAGCGGTGCTCGCCGCAACCCCGCCTCCGCCACCCGCGGACGCGGACCCCGGGGAGGTCCTCGCGCTCGGAGAGGCGATGGTGTCGCAGCGCGCCGCCCTCCTGTCCACCGTTGCCGGCAACGCCGGATCGCTGGCATCGGATCCTGCGGCCGAGGCGCTGCGACGGGCGATCGAGGAGCGCGATACCGCGTGGATGGCCGCGCTGGGCCGGGCCCATCGACTGATCGCCCATCGGATGACGTCTGTGCGCCGCTTGCGCCTAGCGGCGAGTCGCTGAGATGATGCGCGGAGCGATCCAGTCATGCTCGTGAAGGGACATCTCCGAATCGGCCTGATCGGAGCCGGGCCCGAGCTGCTCGGCGTGTGCGTACTGGCGCTGCGCGACGACGGAGTGGTCACGGCGGTCGATGCCGCCGGCAGTGCCAGCGACGACTCGGACGCCCTGCTGCTGGTGCTGGCGGATCCGATCGAGGACGGGATCCGTGAGTTCGCGCGCTGCCTCGGGCGCTTTCCCGGCAAGCCGATCATCCCGCTCGGGAGGGCGGTCGACCCCGAGGTCGCGGTCGAGCTGGTGAAGGACGGCGCGGCCGATTTCCTGTCGCTGCCGTTCAATCCAGAAGTGCTGGTGCGAAAGATTCGCCGCGCGCTCCGGATGACCGGTCCGAGGCCGGCCTTCGACTCGGCGGCGTTCGCGCCCCTCAGGAAGGACTCGCCGTCCCCCTACGACGGCGCCAATCGCCGGCGCTGTTTTCGCGCGGAGCCGCTGGTGGGCTACCGGGCGACCGCGACCGTGCGGGGAGCGCGCACGGTCATTTTTCAGGTCGAGAACCTCTCGATCGTGACCGACGGTCAGCCGGGGGGAATGCTGCTCTCCGCGAACGCGACCAAGGCTCCCGCGTTGCCGCTCGCCGACTGGGAGCGCGGGCGCGCCTTTGAGCTGCAACTCCAGCTCCCGCACGGGCCGCCGATCCGGACCGTCTCGCGGATGGTGCCCGGGACGCTGCGGAAGGGCGGTCCGCTTCGCTTCGCGGTGCACTACAGCGTCGACAAGGCGGCGGACGCCGCGCAGGTGCGGGCGTTCTGGCTGGAGTGCCAGCGCGCCATCCGCGACTGATGGCGGCCGGCGATTTCGTCGTCCAGAACGACGGTTCTGCCGTACGCTCGCCCCGTGGTGCTCAAAGGCCTCCTCCCTCACGCGCTCCGCCTCGCGCTGCTGCTCACCGCCTCCCTGCCCGCCTGCAAGGACGCCGAGCCCGGCCTCGGTCCCGACGAGATCCCGGTCCAGGTGGCCAGCCGCTGTCCCGGCGATCCGTCGTGCCCCGATCGCGGCGACGGCCAGATCCATGTCGGCTACGGCGTCCGAGACATCACGCCCCAGCTCGAACCGTTCGAGGACAGGAACGGCAACCAGCGCCGCGACTTCGACGAGCCCTTCACCGATCGCGACGGCGACGGCAAGTTCGATGACTACTACGTCTTCAACACCGGCAAGCCCATCACCGGCGTGCACGACCCGATCTGGGCGCGCTGCTGGGTGATCCGCCAGAACGAGACCACCCTCGCCCACTGCGCGCTCGATGTCGGTGGCTACATGTACGACGAGGTGCTCCAGATCCGGAAGCTGCTCGATCCGTCGCTGGGCGTCGACTATTTCCTCGCCTCGGCGACCCACAATCACTCCGCGCCCGACACCGTCGGGATCTTCGGCCCCGACGACACCCTCACCGGCTACCGGCCGCAGTGGATGGCCGAAGTGCGGCAGAAGGTGGCCGACGCGGTCGGCGACGCGGTGAAGAGTGCCCGGCCGGCGAAGATGTCGATCGCCTCGCTCGCCACCGAGGAGGCGGGCCACGACATGAGGCGGATCATCGACGACACGCGCGACCCGGTCATCATCGACAACGTGATGCACCTCCTCCAGTTCGACAGCGCCGACGACGGCAAGCCGATCGTCACCGTGCTCAACTGGACCGCGCACCCCGACTCGAACAGCCGCGGCAATCACCTGATCTCGTCGGAGTTCCCGCACGACCTGCGCCTCGACGTCGAGAAGCACGCCGGCTCCCCGGTGGTGTACGTCTCCGGCGCTCTCGGGGGCCAGATCGGGCCGGGGCGCCTCCGCCCGGTCGCCGCCGACGGCAAGGAGGTGCCGTGCGACGAGCGCAGCTTCCGCTTCATCGAGGCCTGGGCCCACGACATCGCGCGCTACGCCAACCGCGCCTTCGACGCCCGCGTCCCCGTCGCTGCGCCGAAGCTCTCCTTCGCCGCGGCCCACCTGGAGGTGCACATCGAGAATGTCGGCTACCACACCGCCTTCGCGCTCCATCTCATCCCGCGCGAGTTCCACGGCTTCGACCCGAAGAGGCCGCTCATCCGCGACGAGAACGGCGACAACTCCCCGCTCGTCGACACCGAGATCGCCTACCTCCGGATCGGTCCGGCCGCGATCGCCACCGCGCCCGGGGAGCTGCTTCCGGAGCTGTTCATCGGCGGTTACGACGGGTCGCGCGCTGGCAAGTGGGAGCCGTTCGTTCACACCGGCCCGGTGGTCGAATGGTGCGATCCGGGAAAATCGAGGAACGAGGGCGATTACCTCGGGCCGCCCGATGTCTCGCTGGCGCCCAAGCCGCCCTACCTGTTCGACGAGATGGGCGGCGACCCCGCGCACCGGATGGTTTTCGGCCTGACGCTCGACATGCTCGGGTACATCGTCCCGCAGTACAACTGGTACCTCGATCCGGTCGCCCCCTACCTGCAGGAGCCGCCGGGCGACAGCCACTACGAGGAGACCAACTCGATCGGCCCGCGCGCCGCGCCGGAGATCGTCGGCAGCCAGCGGCAGCTGGTGCGCATCACCGAGGGAAAGAAGCCCTGACAATGGACTCGCATCACGACCAGGTCATGAAGGCGCGCGCGCAGGCCGGCGCTGGCACCAAGCTCTATTTCGCCTATTCCACCATCCTCGACCGCACGGCATTCGAGGAATGGAAGGGCCAGCACGCCTATGGATTTTTTCAATTGCCGGAGGGCGAGCTCGCCGAGGCTCCGGGAGTCGATCTGGTATTCGATTTTCCGTCGCGCTTCTGGGGCGGGCGCGTCGCCGGACTGGCCGATCGCGAGGGCGCGAGCGTCTTCGGGCGATTGATCGAAATCGCCGCGGTCGACTGGCCGATCATCCAGCACAAGGAGGGCGCGATCACCGGGATGTGCATCGAGCGCACGGTGCGGGTGCGCGCGGCCGGCCGGGAGGTGCAGGCGGTCGCCTTCGTCACAAGGCCCGATCGCCGACGCACCGACGGTGAGGTGAGCGCGGGCTTCGTCGCGGCGCTGGCCCGCGGCGCGAGGAGCGCGGGTCTCCCCGAGACATGGATCGCGTCGATCCTTCGCGCCGCCGAAGGCTGAACGGTACGCCTTCCCGATCGGCTGTTCAACGGCCGTCCGGAATCGCGCAAGGCGTGTCCGGAAGTTGACGTGGATCACACCGATCCCCGCGCCCCCCTTCACCCCGCCGCGCTGGCACCGGAGTTGCGATGCGGTCGCGACGAAAACGAGGGGTCGCATGCAACGTAAATGCTGGTTACTGCTACTGATCGTGCTCTCGTGCGCCGCCCGGAGCGCGGGCGCAGCGGGGGCCGACGGGACGATCGTCCAGCTCGAGGGGGACGTCGCCTACTTCGACATCGGCGAGACGCGCGGCCTGCGCGTCGGCTCGACGGTGCGCGTGCTCCGGACGATCACCGCCAAGCACCCGGTAACCGGGGAGGCGCTGATCGACCACTTCCCGCTCGGCACGCTCGGGGTGATCGAGGTCGGGAAGGTGCTCTCCTACGGGCGCGTCGACAAGGGGATCGTCGGCACGGTGAAGGTCGGCGATGTCGTCCGGCTCGGCCCGCCGCCCGCTCCCCATCTCCCGACCCCGTCGGTGACGGGCCCCGGGGCCAGCGCGGCGCTGGACGCCGTCGAGGTGTGGCTGAGCACCCTCGGCAAGCCGCTCGGCGAGCGGGTGCGGCTCCTCGGCCTCTTTTGCGCGCGCCACCCCGATTCGCCCTACGTCCCCGGGCTGCGCCGGGAGATGGTCGTCTTCCGCGACCTCGAGGAGCGCCTCACCGTCGCCGCGCGACCGCGGGTGGAGGAGCCGTACGAGGCGATGGCACCGCAGGGCCCGGCCCCGGTGACGATCCAGGGCGCCCTCCCGCCGCGCCTCTACGCCGGCGATCCGCTCGAGGTGGCGATCCTGGTGCGCGAGGTGGCGCGGGTGCAGGCGGCGTTCGTCTAACTCCGGCGGCCCGAGGAGGCGAGCTACCGCCGCATCCCGCTGGCGCCCGATGGCGATGGCTACTTCCGCGCCCTGGTGCCGGACGATCTCCTCCAGCCGCCGGGCGTCGAGCTGTTCGTCGAGGTGGTCGACCGCGCCGGCAAGGCGGTGACCTCCGGCTCCGCGCAGAAACCGCTGGTGCTCCCGATCGACGCTCTCGCCGGCGGTCCCGTCTCCCCCGGCCCCGGCCACTCGGCGGTGCGTGGCTACTTCGAGTTCGTCGACTTCAATCGCTTCCGGGGCAATGACTACTACCTCCTGACCGAGTCCGATTTCATGTATCGCATCGGGCCCTGGCTCTATTCGGTGCGCACCGGGTTCGGCATTCTCACTGGCCGCGGCGGCAAGGTGGCCGACCTCGATCCGACGGACAACGCCCCGGTGTGCCCCCACGCAAAGGACACGGAGGACAAGACCTGCGGCCACGAGGTCGGATTCAACTACGGCTATATCGAGGGTGAGTTCCACTTCGGGCGATTGGTGGGAGCGTCCACTCGATTGCTTGCAGGGCACACCGTCCAGGGGCAGGGGGTCGGCCTCGAGCTGCGGCTGCGTGTCGGCTCGGAGACCGGCACCAACCTGGTCGCGGGCATGTCGGTCTTCTCCAACATCGGCATGCTCGGGCTGCTCCAGCTGGAATGGGACGTGATCAAAGGCTGGCCGATGAGCGCCTCGGTGATGGTCACCAACCAGCCGGCGGGCGGGGGACCGACCGGTGGGGACATCGGGGTGCGCCTGGTCTATCAGGTGGGCTATCGCGCGAAGTCGTGGCTCCAGCCGACGCTGCGGATCGGCTACGGGGCGCGAAACATTGACCACGGTGGCATGAGCGTCGGGCTCGGCCTCGTCATGGGTTGGTAGGAGAGCGCCATGCGAAACTTCAAGACGATGCGGCTCGTGGTGGTGCTGTTGTCCCTCGCTGGCGGCGCGCACGCCGAGGGAGAGGACGAGGACGACCCGGGCCTGCACGGGGCGCCCGATGCGGTGGTGAAGGCGCGCCCGGCGCGAGCGAGCGCGCCCACCCCGACGGCGGCCGAGGATCCGCCGCCAGCGATGGAGTCGGGCGCTCCGGCAGTCCATCACATGCCGGTCGCCAGCGCGTCGGCCGACACCGATCTGTTCGTGACGGCGGAGGTGCAGGCTGCCCACGCATTCGCCGACATCACGCTCCACTACCGCCGGCGCGGCGAGAGCTCGTTTCGCGCGGCCCCGTTCCGTCGCGCCGTGAAGGGCTTCGTCGCGGCGGTTCCGGCCGCGGAGCTCGCGCCGGGAGTCCTCGAGTACTACATCGCCACACGCGCTGTCGGTGGAGCGCCCGCGTCGAAAGAGGATCTCCGATTCGCCTCGCCGGCCGCCCCCCACCCGGTGATCCTCGTCGGTGACGCCGAAACGCGCTGGCGGAAGGAGCTGCTCGCCGCCCACCTCGGCAACCGCTCGCGCATGCAGCTCCAGACCGAGTACGTCAACTTCGGAATCCGCCTCCCGAGCAGCAAGTTCCAGGACTACTACGTGCGCATCGAGGCCGACTACACCTATCGCCTCCTCGGCTGGGTCTATCAGCTCCGCATTGGCGGCGGCGTGCTGGGCAGCTTCCTCGGCGCCGCCACGTTTGCCTCCGGGAGGAACGCCGAGGGCGAAGCCGAGCTGCAGAAGGTCGACAAGGTGGGCATGAAGTACGGATTCGCCGAGCTGCGCTTCCGCTTCGGGCGCCTGGTGCGGGCGGACCTCCGCGCCACCCTCGGCGCCGGCCCGGTACACTTCGACGGCGGCGCGGGCGCGCAGCTCGTGATTGGCCGCGACCCGGGCACGCACTTCGCCCTCGGCTTCGACGCGCTGAGCACGATCGGCACCCGCGCCTTCCTCCGCCTCGCCTGGAACACCGTGCCGCGCCTGCCGATGTCGCTGACGCTGGAGATGACCAACCTGCCGGCCAACGGCCCGATCGCCGGTCGCGTGCTGTTCGCCGTCGAGTACCGCGTGTTCCGCCACATGCTGCTGAACGCCCAGGTCGGCTACGCCACGCGCGACTTCCGCATCGGCGGCCCCTCGGCGGGGCTCGGGACCGCGATCGAGTTCTAGGGTTAGGGATATACTGGACAAACGTCCAGCCAAGGGCGATCCTGGCGCCCATGCTCCAGCTCGGCCGCTTCCAGGATCGCATCGTCGCCACCCGCGAAATCCCGCCCCGTCCCGCCGCCTACGCGCCCATCCCGGAGACCTGCCACCCGTCGCTGCGCGCGGCGCTCGGGCAGCTCGGAATCGAACAGCTCTACACCCATCAGGTGGAGGCGTTCGAGGCGGCGCGGCGCGGGGAGAACGTGGTGGTCACGACCGGGACCGCGAGCGGGAAGTCGCTGGCCTATCTCCTGCCGGTGGTGCAGGCGGTGCTCGACGATCCGTCGGCGCGCGCTCTCCTGCTCTTCCCGACCAAGGCGCTCACCCAGGATCAGCTCCGCGGCGTGCTGCGGATGATCGATCACCTCGCCAGCGACGGTGGTGCGCCGCGCGGGCGCGTCGAGGCGGGGGTCTACGACGGGGATACTCCTCCCGCCGAGCGCACCCGCATTCGCGATCGCGCCAATCTGGTCTTGACCAATCCCGATATGCTCCATGCGGCGATGCTGCCCAATCACGGGCGGCAGGGCTTCGCGCACATCTTCCGGAATGTCCGCACCATCGTCCTCGACGAGCTGCACACCTACCGCGGCGCCTTCGGGGCCCATTTCGCGAATCTGATGCGGCGGCTGCACCGGGTCTGCAGCCACTACGGGAGCGCGCCGCAGATCCTCGCCAGCTCAGCCACGATCGCCAATGCGCGCGAGCACGCCGAGACGCTCTGCCATCGTCCGTTCACGCTGATCGATCGCGATGGATCCCCGTCGGCGGGGAAGGTGGTGCACTTCTGGCAGCCGCCGGCCATCACCTCAGAGGGCCGGGACATGCGAAAGCCGGTCACCGAGGAGATGGCGCTCCTGGTGCCGCATTTGATCGAGACGCGCCACCGGACGATTGCATTCTGCCGGTCGCGCAAGGAGACCGAGATTGTCCTCAAGGAGTCGCGCGATCGGCTGCGCGATGTCGCGGGGCACGACGAATCCTATCTCCTGGCGGGTTATCGGTCGGGCTACACGCCCGAGGAGCGGCGCCAGGTCGAGCGCTCGCTCAGCGACGGGAAGCTGCTCGGCGTGGTGTCGACCAACGCGCTCGAGCTGGGGATCGATATCGGCGCGCTGGAGGTGGTGGTGCAGGGCGGATTCCCGGGGACGCGGGCGAGCTTCTGGCAGCAGATGGGGCGCGCGGGCCGGCGCAATGAAGTGGCCCACGCCATCGTCGTGCTCGCGGTGTCGCCGGCCGATCAATACATCGCCGAGAATCCCGATTGGCTGGTCGGGCAGCCGGCGGAGCACGCGGTGGTCGATCGCGACAACCTGGCGATCCAGCTCGCCCATGTCCGCTCGGCGGCGGCCGAGCTGCCGCTCACCCCCGACGACGCGGTGGTGTTCCCGGACCTCGGGGAGATCGTCGCGGTGCTGGAGAGGGCGGGCGAGGTGCGCGACGTGCTCGGGAGCTATCACTGGAGCGGCGGCGCCTTCCCGGCGGGGGAGTTCAGCCTGCGCAACATGCACCGGGATCGCTTCAAGATCGTCCATCGCCTGACGGGTACGACGATCACCGAGATGGATCGGCCGCAGGTCTACCGCGAGGCGCACCCGCGTGCGATCTATCTTCACGACGGGGTGCAGTACCAGGTGGAGGCGCTCGATCTGGTGGCGCACGTGGCGACGGTGGTGGAGGTGGAGCAGAATTTCTACACCCAGCCCGATGTGCGGACGGCGATTGACGTTTTGCTCTCGCAAGAGGCGCGCGCCGTCGGTGAGACGCGAGCGGTGTTCGGCGACGTGCGGGTCGACGACACGGTGGTCGGCTACAAGATGCTCGAATTCCACAATCACCAGAACCTCGGGTACGAGGCGCTGCACGAGCACCTCCGGCTGCAGCTCGATACCGAGGCGGTGTGGATCGCGGTGCCGGAGGTGGTGCTGGCGGTGCTCGGCAGGGAGCCGAGGGACGCGTTGACCGGGATGGTCCACGCGGTTGCCGCGTGCGCGCGTTTGAAGACGATGGCCGAGCACTCCGATCTTCGCGCCACCACCTTTCGCTACACCGACGAGGAGAGCGGGCGCACGGCGACGGCGCTGTGCTGCCACGACAGCCATCCGGGCGGCCTCGGCTACGCGGGGAAGGCCTACGAGCACATCGAGGACGTGCTCAGGAGCGCGCTCTCGCTGGTGGCGGAGTGCTCCTGCCGGCACGGCTGCCCGGCCTGCGTCGGAAGCTGGCTGCGCGACAAGCGGCTGATCCGGTGGGCGCTCGGGCGGCTGCTCTCGCCGATCGCGGTGCCATCGTGGGCCAGGGCTCCTCCGGCGGCGGCGCGTGCACCGCTCGGGACGGTGGTGGCGTGGGAGGAGGTGGAGTCGCGCTTTGGCGAGGTGGTGGAGCGGCTGCGCGCGGCGCGGGCGTTCGGGGCGGAGGCGCTGTCGACGGTGGCGCGGGTGCAGCGGCAGGGCGAGCGGCTGGTGCTCTCGATGGCGAGCCCGGGGATGGCGACCTGGCTCGCGGCGGAATTGGTGGCGGAGCGGGTGGGGAGGGCGATCGCCTCGCTGGTGGATGTGCCGGCGGGATTCCGGCTGGTGATCGAGGCGCTGGCGGATCAGCGGGACGAGGCGCTCAAGCGGTCGATCAAGCTCCAGCGACGGTACGATGACCTCACGGCGGATGCGCCCGCGAGCGAACGAGAGGCGAACGAGAGGCTGGCCGGGGGCTACGTGTTGCCGGAGCCGGGGGCGGAGAAGTGAGCCGGACCGCAGCCGAACATGGCGTCCGTCTCCCTCTCCCGCTTGCGCCCTCCGGGGAAAAGGGTAGGGGTGAGGGTGGACTTCTCGAAGCGGTGCGCGCACGTCACCCGGGTCTTCACCAGAGCCTCGCTCGCCTCGATCCCTGGCAGCTTGCGGCGGTCTTCTCCACCGACCGGGCGGCGCTGGTGCGGGCGCAGGTGGGGAGCGGCAAGACCGCGGTGCTGGTCCACAAGGTGCTCTACCTGCACCTCGTCGTGGGGCTGCCGCTCTCGTCACTGGCGGTGCTCACCTTCACCAATCAGGCGGCCGACGAGATCCGCACCCGCATCGAGTCGCTGGTGGGCGACGTCGCGCCGTCGCGAGGCGATCTGTGGCTGATGGGCACCTTCCACGGCGTGGCGCGGGCGCTGCTTTCGCGGGCGCTCCCCGTCGAGAAGCTCGGCTACCGACCCGGCTTCACGATCCTCGACGACCCGGGGCGCGAGGCGCTGTGGGAGCGCTTGGCAGCGGAGCACAAGCTCGCGATTCCCCGCCGCGGCCTCGGGCGGCGGATGGAGGAGTTCGCCCTCGCGGCCCCGCCTGACGGGGAGGCGGGCGCCGTGCTGGCCCGCCTCGAAGAGCTGGCGCGGGCCGAGAAGGTGCGCCGCAACGTGATGGACTTCGACGACCTCCTCGTCCACGCCGCCGCCCTGCTCGGAGGGCCCGTCCCGTCGCTGCCGCCGCGCTTCGTGCTGGTCGACGAGTTCCAGGACTGCGAACCGCGGGAGCTGGCGCTGCTCGCCCGCCTGCGCGGTCCCGAGACCGGTTTCTTCGCGGTCGGCGATCCCCATCAGGTGATCTACGGCTGGCGCGGCAGCGCGCCCGACCTGTTCGATCGCGCCGAAAAGGAGCTCGGCTGCGCGCCGCTCGCGCTGCCGGTGAGCTACCGCTCGACGCGCACCATCCTCGAGGGTGCGTGGGCCCTCCTCGGCGATCAGGCGACCGGCAGCGATCGGCCGGTGGGCGCGCGCGAGGGCGGTGCGAAGATGATCATCCGGCGCCACCACGATCCATTTTGCGAGGCACTCTACCTCGCCGAGCGCATCGCCCGTCTGCGCGCCGAGGGCGTGCCGCTCCGCGAGGTGGCGGTGCTCTACCGGCTGCGGCGCCAGGCCGATACGCTGCGCGCGGTGTTTTGCGAGCGCGGTCTGCCGGTGGTGGAATCGGCGCGGACGACCTTCCGCGAGCTGCCGGCGGTCGACTGGCTCTCCCGCGTCCTTCGCGCCGGGGTCAACCCCGAGGACAGCGACGGCGCCAGGCGGGCGATGACCGATCCGGCCTTCGGCTGTCTGCCCGCCCGACGCTGGAACGACGCCGTCTTTGCGCGCTTCGAGCTGCGGCGCGGCCTTTCCGGAGTGGCCGCCGTGCGCGCGTTCCTCGACGAGAAGCGACGCCCCGAGGGCGCGCCGGGGATCTGGCTGTGCGATCGCATCCTCGCTCTCCGTGCGTGGCTCGCGACCCAGCCCCAAGGCGGTCTCGCCGGCGCTCTGTTCACCTACCTCGATCTCGCCGCGCTGCTCCGGCCCACCACGCCCGCGTACCTCCGCCACGTCGAACATGCCCGCCGCCTCCTCGCTGCGCTGGAAGCCTCGTGCGCTGCCCACGGCGAGCCGCCCAGCCTGGGTATTCCGCGCGCGGTCGACGCGATCGCGCTCGGTGGCCTCACCGGCGTCGAGGAGGAGGCCGATCCCCAGGTCGACGCGGTGCGGCTGATGACGCTCCACGCCTCCAAGGGGCGCGAGTTCCAGCAGGTATTCATCTCCGGCGTCAATGACGGATTGATCCCGCTCGCCCGCGCGCAGGCCGAGGCGGGCGGCGAGGCCGAGGAGCGGCGGCTCCTCTACGTCGGGGTCACGCGGGCGCGCGAGCAGGTCGAGCTCTCCTATCACACCCGGCCGGGCGAGGTGCGCGCCCTGCCCGACCCGAGCCCCTACCTCCTCTCCCTGCCCGCGTCGCTGGTGGAGTGGACCGACGCCCCGGCCGAGGCGGCGGCCGCGCTCCCTGCCGTCCCTGTCAAGACTCCCGCGGCGGCGAAGAGCGAAGCCGGTGCCTGGCCGGTGGGACAGCCGGTGCGCCACCCACGCTACGGCCGCGGCGTGGTCGTCGGCAATAGCCGACGTGCAGCAAGCTCGGAGAGCAACGTCGCAGGCTACGGCGGAGAGATCGAATGCGACTTCGGGAAGCTGGGCCGCCGATCGTTCTCCGAGCAGATGTGCCCGCTGGTGGCGCTGGCGGGGGGCGCGGCGGATTGAGAGGTTCCCGTTTCTATCCCGTTCACCGGTACGGCGGATTACCACGAGAATCGACGAAGTGCCTTGCGAACGGTCGGTTGTTCGGCGTTCGGCGTATGGTCCGCGCACAGGAGGCAGGAACATGCGTACACTCACGTCCGGGCTTGCGTTGACGGTTTTCGCGCTGTGCGGGTCGGCAGAAAGCCACGCCGCCAACGTCTCGTGCGACGTGGCCATCGTGGGAGGTGGACCCGGGGGAGTCCACACCGCCTACAAGCTGGCCACGCAACACCTGACCGCGGGGCCGGTGTGCCTGTTCGAGAAGAACGATCACCTGGGCGGTCGGATCGGCGACAACTTCAAGGTGGGATTTGCCGGCAAGCCATTCGTCAAGAACGGCGTCACGGTCGCGAACTCCGGACAGACCGGCACCGGCGGCTACCGCATGTACTTCAATCAGTACACCTACAAGCTCGGGCAGGAGCTGGCGGCGCTCGGCCAGCCGGGGCAGCTCACCTTCCTGTCGCAGACCTCCTTCAACAACGGCGGCGTCGCAAAGGCCTCGCCTGATCTATCCCAAGGTGTTCACCGGGAACCTGAGCGCCGAGCCCAAGATCCTCGCGACCCAGTTCACGGTCCACAAGCCCGCCTGGTACAACCTCAAGCAGGGAGCCCTGGCCGCCGCGACCACCAATGACAGCCTCTTTGCCTGGTCGCTGAATCCCCTCCCCGGCGAGAAGGTGTACCTGATTGGCGACGCCTGGAGGACCGATCTTTCCGGCTGGTCGGATGCCGCGTACAAGGGATCGGCCTACGTGCTGAACAAGTCCTTCGGCGCGAAGATCGATCCCAAGGAGCCGGCGACGATCAAGTGCATCAACGGAGACATCGTCGATCCGTCTTGAGGCCGAACCGGGCTCCCTGCCATGGCACAGCGGGGAATTCCCCGTTGGAGCGGGGAATTCCCCGTCGCGCCGACCACGCACCGAGCAGACCTCGATGTTCGACCGTGGCGAAAAGGAGTGACCGATGCCTCGGCTGCCAATTGACCCGGAGCAACTCGCGGGGTTCTGCCGGTCGCACCACATCCGCAAGCTGTCGCTCTTCGGCTCCGTGCAAAAGGGCACCGCTCGCCCCGACAGCGACGTGGACCTCCTGGTCGAGTTCGACGCGGGCTGCACGCCCGGCCTCATCAGGCTGGCCGGAATGGAGAACGAGCTCTCGGATATGCTGGGGCGCAAGGTCGATCTGCGGACCCCCGCAGACCTCAGTCGACATTTCCGGGATGAGGTGGTCCAGACGGCCGATGTGTACTATGCGGCGTGAGGATCGCGTCCGGATTCTCGACATGATCGAGGAGGCTGAGAATACGGCGAGCTTCATTGCCGGGCGCGGCCGTGACGACCTCGACCGGGATCGGATGCTGTTCCTGACCATTGATCACATCTCGGCTCCACCGTCGAGAACGGTCGCTACGGGTTCGATCCGGCGCAGGCCGCGCGCGATGACAATCGCGCCGGGCGGCCCCCCCGACGACTTGCCTGTGTAGCCGCCCAGGTCGGCGATCCACCTCGTTACGTCGCCGATCGACGGCATGGCGGTCCGCTTCACTCCGCGTGGTTTCCGCAGGAGGATGACCGCCTCCA
>SHYY01000151.1 GCA_009692555.1 Myxococcales bacterium | reverse complement strand
GGCGCCCGCTTCTACAGCATCGCCCGGGGCTCCGCGATGGAGTGCAAGGCGATCGTGGATGCCTTTGCGGTCCTGCAACTCGCCTTGGAAGACACCCGGCGACAGGCCATGGAGCTGCTGACCCGCATCGTGGAGATGCTCACGCGCCTGTGCCGGAGAGGTGATCCCCCGCGCGCGAGTGCCCCTGAATCGACTATGACGACTACGACTACGACTACGACTACGTGAGCGGAGGGACCCCCTTCTCCGTTAAGCACCCTGGCCTCGGCCAGGAGTTGACATCCCCTCCCGCCGCGGCGAACCTCTGGCGGCGATGCCGCCGCTGGTCGATCACCCTGCCTCCTACGATGTGATCGTCGTCGGCGCGGGCCACGCCGGTTGCGAGGCCGCCCTGGCCGCCTCCCGCCTCGGGGCGCGCACCCTGGTCCTCACCGGCAACCTCGACGCGATCGCCCACATGCCGTGCAACCCCGCGGTAGGCGGCGTGGCCAAGGGGCACCTGGTGCGCGAGATCGACGCCCTCGGCGGCGAGATGGCGCTCGCCACCGACGCCACCGGGATCCAGTTTCGCCGCCTCAACACCTCGAAGGGTCCGGCGGTGCGCGCCACCCGCGTCCAGGCCGACAAGCGCCGCTACTCCACCCGCATGCGCGCCGCCCTCGAGGCCGAGCCGCTGCTTCACTTGAAGCAGGGCGAGGTCGACGCCATCCTCACCGTGAGCGACGGGGGAAGGCGGCGGGTCACCGGCGTCGGCACCACCCTCGGCGTGGCGTTTCGCGCCCCGCGGGTGATCCTCACCACCGGCACCTTCCTGCGCGGCCGCCTCCACATCGGCGACCTGCAGACCGACGGTGGGCGCAGCGGCGAGCCGCCCGCGCGCGGCCTCTCCGCGTCGCTGGAATCGCTCGGCTTCCCGCTGGCGCGCCTGAAGACGGGAACCCCCTGCCGCCTCGACGGGCGAACGATCGACTGGGCGGCCCTCGAGGCGCAGCCGGGCGACGAGCCGCTCCCGCGCTTCTCCTTGTGGGGCCCGCCGCCGCCGCTCGCGCAGCGAAGCTGCCACATCACCTACACCAGCGAGCGCACCCACGAGCTGATCCGCCAGAACCTCCACCGCTCACCGCTGTATGCCGGCCGGATCCAGGGCGTCGGCCCGCGTTACTGCCCGTCGATCGAGGACAAGGTGGTGCGCTTCGCCGACAAGACGCGCCACCAGATCTTCCTCGAGCCCGAGGGACTGGATACCGTCGAGGTCTACCCGAACGGGATCTCCACCTCGCTGCCGATCGATGTCCAGCTGGCGCTGCTCGCCACCATCCCCGGCCTCGAGCGCGCGGAGATGATGCGCCCCGGCTACGCCGTCGAGTACGACTTCTGCGATCCGCGCGAGCTCGAGCCGACGCTCGAGACGCGGCGCGTGCGCGGCCTCTACCACGCGGGCCAGCTGAACGGCACCTCGGGCTACGAGGAGGCGGCGGCGCAGGGGCTGCTGGCGGGGATCAATGCTGCGCTGCAACAGCGGGGCGACGAGCCGCTGGTGCTGGGGCGCGACCAGGCCTACGCGGGCGTGCTGGTCGATGACCTGGTGACCCGCGGCACCGACGAGCCCTACCGGATGTTCACCTCGCGCGCCGAGTTTCGCCTGCTGCTTCGCGAGGACAACGCCGACACCCGCCTCTCGGAGCGCGGGCGAGCCATCGGCCTGCTCGGCGACGCGGCCTGGAGCGCCTTCTCCGCCCGCAGGAGCGCGGTCGACGGCGAGCTGGCGCGGCTGGCCGGAACCCACCTCGTTCCCGACGGTGGGACCGCCGATCGACTGGCCGCCCTCGCCACCGCGCCGCTGCGCAAGCCGACCACGCTGCTTGAGCTTCTACGCCGCCCGGAGGTCACCTATGCTGCATTGCAGCAGGCGTTCGGCGGCGTGACCGATCGGGAGATCGCCGAGCGGGTGGAGATCCAAGTCAAGTACGAGGGCTACATCGTGCGCCAGGCCGAGGAGGCGGAGCGCTTCCGGCGGCTCGAGGACCAGGCGCTGCCCGAGGGCGCCGACTACACCCGCCTCGCCGGCCTCTCGCGCGAGGTCAAGGAGAAGCTCGACCGCTTCCGTCCGCGCTCGATCGGACAGGCAGCGCGCATCTCCGGGATGACCCCGGCCGCGGTCTCGATCCTGCTCGTCCACGCCCGCGCCGGTCGCCTCGCCCCGGCGGAAAACGAAAGGTAGGTCATGCGGAGACTCGGCACCGTCGGACTTCTCTTCGCCGTGGTGGTCACCCTGCCGCGCGCGGCCCAGGCCGGCGGCTTCGATATCCCCGACGTGGGCACCGAGGCGCTCGGGCGCGGCGGCGCGTTCGTCGCCAAGGCGGACAGCCCGCTGGCGCTCTACTACAACATCGCCGGGATGGCGCGGCAGCGCGGCACCCGCCTGCTGATCAACGCCAACCTGGTGTTCCACGACATGGCCTTCACCCGCGAGGGCTCCTACAGGGGCACGCCCGGCGACCCGCGCACGCCGTGGGCGGGCAAGCCCTACCCGACCATCCACAACGCGGCGGGCTTCGGCTACCAGCCCTTCGCCGGCATCACCACCGACGGTGGCTACTTCGAGCGCTGGACCTTCGGCCTCGGCGTCTACTCGCCCCCCGGCGTCGGCAAGCGGCAGTACGGCGTCCGGCGCACGGTGACCGTCAAGGGCAAGACCGAGGAGGGCGGCCTGGTCGATCGCGAAACGCCGCGCTACGAGGTCGACCTCCCGGAGAACGACGACGGCTCGGAGTGGACCTCGACAAAGCCGACGGTGCGCGCCCCCGCGCCCTCCCGCTACGACATCGCCGAGACCAACCTCACCATCCTCTTCCCGACGCTGGCGGTGGCCTACCACCCGGTGAAGTTTCTCGACGTCGGCGCGGCGATCCAGTGGGTGGTGGGGAGCTTCGATCTCATGAAGGCCAACATGAGCCCGCTCGGCGAGTCGACCTGCGTGGGCTCGCCCGACTACCCGAACTGTGACTCCTACGGCAACATCCGTACGACCGTACAGACGGTGGGATTCATCCTCTCGGCGCTCGCCCACCCCGCCGACTGGCTCGACGTGGGGCTCACCTGGCGCCCCCAGATCAACCTCGACAGCTCGGGCTACATCCACCCCTACCCGACGATCGCCAGCGGCACCCAGCTCAACAACTTCCCGGCCACCTTCAGCATCAAGCTGCCGCACATCCTGCGCTGGGGCGTGCGCGCGGTGAGCCGCTACAGCGACGGTACGGAGCGCGCCGACGTCGAGCTCGACGGGACGCTCGAGCGGTGGTCGGTGGAGGACGCGGCGCGGGTGCGCTCGGACGCGTTCATCGGCTTCGGCGGCTACGACGACGGCAAGCTGGTGGTCGACAACCCGCACAACTACAAGGACACCTTCAGCATCCGGCTTGGCGGGGCCTACAACCACCGTGTCTCGTCGACCTCGCGGGTGATCCTGCGCTGGGGCGGCTACTACGACTCGCCGACCACCAAGGTCGACGACACCCACCTCGACGGCTACACCACCGAGAAGGTGGCCTTCACCGTCGGTGTCGGCCTGAAGTACCAGGGCTTCACCTTCGACCTCGCCTACGCCGGCCTGTGGATGCCCGACCGGGTGGTCACCGCCACGCCGATCCGCGCCGGCTCGTCGACCAATGGCACCCGCTGGACCGACGCCGACCCGAACATCCCCGTCGGGAACGGGCGCTACGAATCGTCGCTCCAGTACCTCAGCCTCGGCATGACCGTGAACTTCGAGGAGTTCGGCCGCAGCGTCCTCTACCGCAACTGACTCCTAGAAGATCTGGACCTGGGCCGCGCCGTCGATGTTGGTGGCGAGGGCCAGGGTGTGGCCTGCGCCGTCGGTGAGCAGGAGGACGTTCAGCCCTTTTTCGGCCACCCGAGTGAACAGGGAGCGGGCGACCTTCTCGCGCTCCTCGCGGCTCCAGCCGCCCCAGCGGGGGTCGGAGATGCGGGCGATGAGGGTGCGGCGCTGGCGCTTGCCATCCGCGAGCTGGAGGATCGGCGCAACGTCGCTCACGTCGGTGGTGGTGTCGCGGGCGGGAGTCACGGCCCATGCAAACAGCCCGCCCATGAAGAGCGCGAAGATGGCCGCCACCACGACCACGCGCCGCACGCGCAGGCGACCTCCCTGACCGGTCACGGGCGCCACTCCCACGGTCCGCTCCGCCCGGTGCACCATGCGCGCGAGATCGGTGCCCCCGACGGGATCGACCTGCGGCGGGGCCTCCGCGCGGGCAGCGTCGGATGGCAGCCCGTCGGGCGCCGCGGGCGGCTCGGGCGTCGCGGATCCCTGCGGCGAGGGAGTCTCGGGAGATGCGCCAGCGGCTTCCCGATCCTGCGCGGCCGCCGCTGCATTGCTGACGGTGGCCATCACCCCGCCCGCCATGATCCGCTCGAACTGGGCGCGCTTCTCGTCGTCGAACCGCTCCAGCGTCACGACCACCGGGGTGCGTGCCGGCTGGCCCGCCGGCGGCTTGCCCTGGGGCTCGCCGATCGTGCGCACCTGCGCCTCCAGCTCGACCACGAATCCGCCCGGCAGGAGAAGCGCCACCAGCAGATGCGCACCGACGGTGGGCAGGCCGCCGAGCTCGCAGCTGAGCGTGCCCTTGCCGATCTCGCGCGCGTAGACGAGCTTGAAGATCTCCCAGCTGGTGAAGCGCAGCTCGACGCGCGGACGGCGCGGCGCGTTGTGCAGCTCCGGAGCGAGCTGACGCACGCGGCTGGCGCTGTGCGACTGGGCGTGCGCATCGGCCCGCGCCTCCTCCGCGGTCGGCTCGGGAGGCGACGGCGTGCGGCGCGGTGCGGCTGCGGTCGGGGCGGCCCGGTTCGGCGGCGATGGCGTGGCCGGCGGGGCGGCGTTTCCCGGCCGCGTCGCCTGAGGCGCCCCGGTGCCCGCGGCGGCGGGACGCGCCCTGGCGCCGAGCTTGTCCTCGATCCGATCGCGCAGCGCGCGCGGCGTGGCGAGGTACTCGGCGAGCTGCTCGCGCAGGGGCCGCACGCTCGGGAAGCGCGCCGCCGGGTCGGCCGCCAGCATCTTGCCGACGATCGCCGAGAGGCCGCGATCGACCCCCGGCGCGACGCTCTGCAGGACCGGCGTGCTCTGCAGGTACGGCGGCACGTCGGTGGAGCTGCCCTCGAAGGCGGGCCGCCCGACGATCATCTGGAAGAGGAGCGCCCCCACTTCGTGGAGGTCCAGGCGGCGGTCGGTGACGCGGGCAGGGCCACCCGGACCCAGTCGCGTAAGGCCCGTGTCGAGCAGCATGGCCTGCTCCCCACCATCGGGGCGATTCACCAGCAAGACGTTGCTCGGCTTGATCGAGCGGTGAATCACGCCCCGCTCGTGCACCGCCTCGACGCCCGCCAGTACCTGGAGTGCCAGCGCCACCGCGCGGTCCGGGAGGAGACGCGGCTTGTGCGCCAGCTCCTCGGCCAGCGACCGCCCCTCGTGGAACCGCGTCGCCAGGAACGCCTCCCCGTACGCGGTGCGGCCGAAGCCGAGCACCGCCGCGACGTTCTCGTGATCGATCCGCGCCGCCAGCCTCGCCTCGCGTTCGAAGCGCGACGTCAGCTCGGGATCGGCCGTCGCCTGCGCCGTCAGCAGCTTGAGCGCGCAGACGTCCTTTTGCAGCGTGTGCTCGGCGAGATAGACCGCCCCGGCGCTCCCCTCGGCGAGGGTACGCACGACGCGGTACTTCGCATCGATCACGGTTCCCGGCGCCAGCGCCATCCGATCGCGCACGATAACACGGCCATGTTATGGTCCGCGAATGCGACGACTCCTGCTCCTCGGCGGCGCCCTCGCCGTCCTGCTCACCGATGGGCGCGATGCCCGGGCCGGCGGCTTCGAGACCCCCGACAACGGCACCGAGGCGCTCGGCCGCGGCGGCGCATTCGTGGCCAAGGCCGACGACGGCACCGCGCTCCAGTACAACATCGCCGGCCTGGCGCGCCAGCGCGGCACGCGCCTCACCCTCGACGCCAACGTCATCTTCCACGACTTCACCTTCGCGCGCGCGGGCACCTACTCAGGCGATCCGAGCGACCCCAGAACCCCCTACGCCGGCCAGAAGTACCCGACCATCCACGACCAGGACAAGATCTTCGTCGCCCCCTACCTCGGCATCTCCACCGATCTCGGCGGCCTGCTCAAGCGCTGGACGCTCGGCTTCGGCGTCTACGGCCCGTCCTCGATCGGCAAGCACAACTTCGGCGTCCCCGACGGCCAGGTGTGCGTCGATCGCAAGAACACCGACGGCACCACCACCCCGCAGTGCGACGATCCCTCCGCCACCGTCGACGGAAAGCAGGGCAGCCTCCCCGCACCCGGCCGCTACGACGTCTCCAAGACCAATCTCCTGATCGTCCTGCCGACGCTGGCGGTGGCCTTCCGCGCCCACCGGATCCTCGACGTCGGCCTCGCGATGCAGGTGGTCTACGCCCACTTCGACCTCGCCAACGCCAACATCACCACCGGCCTCGGCGCCACCTGCCCGGTCGCCGACTGGGCCGGCTGCGACACCTACGGCCGCATCCGCGCCTCGGGCAGCTCGTTCTCCTCCTCGTCGGAGAACTTCAAGCCGCCCAGCGGCTCCGAGGGCACCAAGGACGACTTCTCCTTCAAGCCCGGGATCGACACCTTCGGCTGGATGATCTCGGCGATGCTGCACCCCGTGGACTGGATCGACATCGGCCTGAACTACCGCACGCCGGTCCGGGTCCAGGCCGAGGGCACGCTCCAGCCCGTGGTGCCGGTGGGGCAGAACCCGCTCAAGGAGGCGGCGGCCACCTTCACCACCAAGCTGCCGATGTGGGCCCGCCTCGGCGCCCGCGCGGTCAAGCGCTACCCCGACGGCACGGAGCGCGCCGACGTCGAGCTCGACCTGGTGTGGGAGAACTGGTCCGCCGAGCAGGCCGATCACGTCCACGCCTCGGGCGACAGCCTGTTCCTCGCTCCCAACAACACCGTCGACGCCGACGTGGTCCACAAGTACCGCGACACGTTCGGCGTGCGGCTGGGCGGCGCCTACACCCACCGCCTGACGGATGTGATGCGGCTGACCGGCCGCCTCGGCGCCTACTACGACTCCTCCGCCACCCGCTCCGCCAACACGCGCCTCGACTTCGACACCTTCCAGAAGATCGGCCTCACCGTCGGTGGCGGCTTCAAGTTCCGCGGCTTCACCTTCAACCTCGCCTACGCCTACATCTACAGCGGGAGCCGCACCGTGAAGGACTCCGAGCTGACCGCCATCTCGGCCACCAACGGCACGAAGTACAACAAGGACCCCGATCATCCCGAGAAGAACGAGGGCGACGGCCCGGCGTGGGTGGTCGGCAACGGCGTCTACCAGGCCCAGGCGCACATCCTCAGCATCGGTCTCACCTTCAACTTCTCCGAATTCAAGACCCCGACCCTGATGTCGAATTAAGTGAGAAAACCCATGCGAAGTCTCCGCCCGCGGCCGCTTGCGATCGTAATCGTCGCCGCCGCATTCACCCTGGCAGGCTGTGGCGGGATGGAGGTCAGCGACGGCAACGCGCGCTTCCAGGTGCGCGAGAGCATCAGCCAGATCCATATCACCCACGCCGACCCGGGCGCCATGCTGGCGGTGTTCGACGCCGCCGATCACGAGGTGCAGGCCGGCACCGCCGACAAGCTCGGCAGCCTGATCTTCCGGCGCGTCCCGCCCGCCAGCGGCTACCGCGTGAAGGTCAAACAATCCACCCCGCCCGAGTTCAGCCGCGCGCTGACCGTGACCGCCCTCGAGAAGAGCACCCCCGCGCAATCCTTCTATTCCGGCCAGAAGCTCGCCCCCGGCTACGGCTACATCAAGACGCGCGACGGCACGACGCTCTCCGCCTACATCACCCTCCCCGGGCCGCCCGAGAAGGGCCCCTACCCGACGGTGGTCGACTATTCGGGATATTCCCCTTCAAAACCCGGCGCGCCGATCCGCAAATATGAATTCCTGTGCGACCGCTACCCGTCGCTGTGCGACGCCCCGAACGATTCCAGCGCGCTCCTGGCGAGCCTCTTCGGCTACGCCACGGTGAGCGTCAATATCCGCGGCACCGGCTGCTCGGGCGGCGCCTACGATTACTTCGAAACCCTCCAGCTCACCGACGGGTACGACGTCATCGAGACGGTCGCCGCGCAGGAGTGGGCGATGCATCACAAGGTCGGGATGGTCGGCCTCTCCTACCCCGGGATCGCGCAGCTCTTCGTCGCCGCGCAGCGCCCGCCCGGCCTCGCCGCGATCACGCCCATGTCGGTGATTGGCGACACCGCCACCACCCTCGTCCCGGGCGGGATCCTCAATGACGGCTTCGCCATTTCCTGGGTGTCGAACGTGCTCAACAAGGCCGATCCCTACGGGCAGGGCTGGGAGCAGGCGCGCGTCGACGGCGGCGACGGCGTGTGCAAGGAGAACCAGCTCCTCCACGCCCAGAAGGTCGACAATGTCGCGCAGGCCTACATGACGCCCTTCTACGACCCGGTGATCGTCGACCCGATCAATCCGACGAAATTCGTCGATCGGATCGAGGTCCCGGTGTTCCTCGCCAGCGCGTGGCAGGACGAGCAGACCGGCCCCTTCTTCAGCACCCTCCTCGACCGCTTCACCCACGCGCCGGTCACCCGCTTCAATGTCTACAATGGCGTCCACGTCGACGCCTACCAGCCGGCGGTGCTCGCCGAGTGGAAGACCTTCCTCGACCTCTACGTCGCGAAGCGCCTCCCGCCCGACGACAAGGGCGTGCGCGATCTCTCGCCGATCCTGTTCAATCAGATCTACAAGGCCGGCCTCCGGCTCCCGCCCGACCGCTTCGCCTCCCACCCGACCTACGAGGCGGCGCGCGCGGCCTACGAGGCGGAGCCGCCCATTCGCGCCGTATTCGAGAGCGGCGCGGGCGATCCCAAGGAGCTCGGCGCCCCGATCGGGACATTCATCAAGAGCTTCGCGAAGTGGCCGCCCGAGGGCACGAAAGCGCAGCGCTGGTTCCTCCGCAGCGACGGTACCCTCGCCGACACCGCGCCCTCCGCGAGCGAATCCGCATCCTCCTCCTCTTCATTCCGGCTCGATCCCGAGGCCGGCAAGCGCGGAATCCTGGCCCCGGGAGGCAATCCCTGGGACAAGATCCCGAAATACGACTGGAAGCCGATCCCGGCGGGCAGCGCGGTCACCTTTCAGAGTCCCGCGCTGGCCAAGGATCTGGTCATGCTCGGGACCGGCAGCGTCGACCTCTGGATCAAATCGACCGCCGACGACGCCGACCTGGAGGTCAACCTCACCGAGGTCCGCCCCGACGGCAAGGAGATGTACATCCAGAGCGGCTGGTTGCGCGCCAGCCACCGAAAGCTCGGCGAAGGCAGCACCCCGCTCTGGCCCGTCCCGACCCACCTCGAGGGCGATTTCAAGCCGCTCGTCCCGGGCCAGTGGACCGAGGTGCGGATCGCCATCGCCGGCTTCAGCCACGTCTTCCGCGCCGGCTCGAAGATCCGGATCCTGGTCGATACCCCCGGCGACAGCCGCGCCGACTGGCGCTTCGGCCTGAAGAAATTCCCCGGCGAGGTCACCCACACCGTTGCCCACGCCAAGGACCGCCCCTCGAGCATCGCGCTCCCGGTCCTCGACGGTGTCCCATCGCCCAGCCCGCTCCCTCCCTGCCCATCGCTGCGCGGCCAGCAATGCCGCGACTACCGGCCGTACGTGAACGAGGCGGGAAAGTAGACTTGGGAGCCCTTGGGCTCGATCGTGACGAAGGTACGGTCCTTCATCGTGACAGCGCGCTACTTGCGCGTGAGTTGGACACCGTGAGGCGGCCGAACAACGCATGAGCCGCGCTCGACCCCGCGGAAGATCTCGCCGACGGTCCAGGGCAGCGGGCTACTTGTGGCGGTACACCCTCACCGTGTTGCCGTTATTTGCATTCACGAGCGCGAGATCGCCCTTGCCATCGCCGTTGAGGTCTGTGAACACAATTTCGTTGGGAAGGCTGCCGACGGCGTAGGTCGTCCGGCTCAAGGACTTCCCTTTGCCTTCGTTCAGTGACACCCGGTAGCTCCCGTTGCCGGGCACCACCCCGGCAAGGTCCAGGAGGCCATCGCCATCGATATCACCGACGGTCACCCATATCGACGCTGAGTTCGGAAACAGTGCTCGGGGATCTTCCCGGCCCGATCAACTCCGACGATGTCGGCCTCCCCGCGCGCCAGGATCTCCAATGACGTCTCTGCTGGCGACCGCGGCTGCGCTGCTTGGCAGGTACTCCGATGTCCTTTGATCCGCGCGGATCGAGAGGAAATCCGCATGGACAGGTCCCGGTCACTGAGCCGCGGTGAGCCGAGGGTGGAGGGCGATGCTCCCGGGCTGCGGCGGCGCGATGCGATGGGTCTGCTCGCGGGTCTCCTGCCGTGCCTGCCGTGCCTTTCGGGGTGCCTGTCGCCGCTGTTCTACCGCGCCACGCGCGCGGGGCGCGATGGGCGCGAGCTGCCGGTGCCGGCCGAGGAGCTGGCGCGGCTGCAGGGTCCCGCCGATGTCCTGTGGGTGCGCGCCGACGGGATGGCCGCCCCGATCCTCGTGCGCCGGCTGCCGGGCGATCACCTGGTCGCGCTCGCCGCCGTGTGCACCCACCGAGGCTGCCAGGTGGAGGCGCGCCCCTCGGGCTACGACTGTCCGTGCCACGGCTCGCAGTTCGATCTCGACGGCGCGGTGGTGCAGGGCCCCGCCGACCGTCCGCTCCTCCGCCTCCCGATCGTGGCGCACGCGGGCGGGATCGCCATCGCCGTGCCGGGGTGAGATTTCTCGTCGCTGCGGTGGCTGCCGCCAGCCTTCTCGGGACGCCGGATCAGGCGGGCGCGCAGGACTTCAAGTTCGCCCCCCTCGGCGCCGATCAGCCCCCTCCGCAGCCCGACCGCAAGCTCCAGCCCCTGGTGCGCGGTGGTATCTACGATCGCCCCTGCCTGATGCGCTACGGCGCCGCGGTGGCGATCGGCGGCTACATTGATCTCGTCGGCAGCTGTCGCCGCGACGAGGGGTCAGCGACGGATTCTCCTTCGAGGCGCGCCGCTTCAACCTGTTCCACACGTCGACCGTCGCCGACTTCATTCGCCTCACCTCGGAGATCGAGTTCGAGCACGGCGCGCGAGAGATCGGCCTCGAGACCGCGCTCCTCGATCTCCTCTTTCACCACGCGGTCAGCCTGCGCGCCGGGATCCTGCTGGTGCCGGTCGGCCGCTTCAATCTCGCCCACGATTCGCCCCGCTACGACCTGGTCGATCGCCCGCTGGTCTCGACGCGCATCATCCCCTCCACCTGGTCGGATATCGGCGGCGGTCTGTTCGGCGCGCTCTATCCCGGCCGCCACAAGCTGACCTACGAGGTCTATCTCCTGAACGGCCTCGGCGACGGGCTGCTGGCGGGCGCAGGAACGCGGCTGCCCGAGGGAAGGGGCCCCGACCGCTTCGCCGAGGACAACAACGGCAGCCCCGGGGTGGCGGCGCGGGTGGCGTGGGATCCGCCGTTCAAGGCGGAGGTCGGCCTCTCGTTCTACACCGGGCTCTACAACCGCACGCAGCAAGAAGGAGTGACCATCGATCGCGGTCGCCTGGCATCGCTGATCGCGCTCGACCTCGACGCGCAGATCGGTCCGGTCACGCTCCGCGGCGAGGGGGCGGTGGCGCTGATCGATGTGCCGGAGGAGTCGCGCGCGCTCCACGCGAGGATGCAGGCCGGGGGCTTCCTCGAGCTCAGCGCGCGGCTGGTCCGGAGGCGGATGCTGGCCTTCGAGGCGGCCTCGCTGTACGCGGTGGTGCGGCTCGACTACATCGACCTCGACGTCGGGCGGCGTCGCGCCACGGGGGAGCGGGTCGGCGACGAGAGCGCGCGGATCTCGGTCGGGCTCTCGTTTCGGCCGGCGCCGGTCACATCGCTGCGGCTGTGCTACGACCACACCTGGACCTTGGACCCCTTGAACAACGTGACGCGATCGGGCGCGATCCAGCTCGGCGTGGCGAGCTACTTTTGAGACCCCTCCTGCCCGCCCTGATGCTGCTCGCGAGCGGGTGCGACGCGCTCCTCTCCGGCGCCCCGCCCGACGACCAGATCCTCGACGGTCCGATCGACGGCCTCACCTCCGCGCAGCTCCGCACCTTCTTCGCGGGCGACGAGGCGTTCGGCGAGCTGTTCGCGCCCGCGACCGGCCTCGGCCCGGTGTTCAATCAGCCCTCGTGCGCGAGCTGCCACCCCGGCGACGGGCGCGGCCACCCCGCGACCAACCTGACCCGCTTCGGCAGGGGCGACGACCGCTCCTCGATCGGGTTCGACTACCTGCGCGGGCTCGGCGGGCCGCAGCTCCAGGATCACGCCATCCCCGGCTACCCGCCCGAGCGGCTCCCGGCCGAGGCGACCGGGATCTCGGTGCGCGGGGCCCCGATCGTCGTCGGGCTCGGCCTGATCGAGGCGATCCCCGAGGCGGCGATCCTGGCGCGCGCCGATCCGGCTGACGCCGATGGGGACGGGATCCGCGGCCAGCCGAGCTACGTGATCCCCCCCTCGTTCTTCGCGCCGGGGAGCGAGCACCGCGCCGTCGATGGGAAGATCCTCGGCCGTTTCGGGCGCAAGGCGACCACGGTGAACCTGCTCCACCAGACCGCCGCGGCCTACCTGAACGACATGGGGATCACCAGCGACTTCGAGCCGGCCGACGTGGTCAATCCCCTCGTCGGAGGCTTCACGGGCGACGGGGTAGCCGATCCGGAGGTGGCGCGCAGCACCCTCGAGAGCGTGGTGTTCTACCTCCAGACGCTACGACCACCCGTTCGCCGCGGCGCGGGCGATCCCCGGGTGGTGCGCGGCGAGCAGCTCTTCGCCGACGTGGGCTGCGCTGCCTGCCACGTGCCCGAGCTCACCACCGGCCCGAGCCCGATCGCCGCCCTCAGCGAGCGGCCGGTGCGCCTCTATTCGGACCTGCTCCTCCACGACATGGGGCCGGCGCTGGCCGATCACTTCCCCGAGGGCGCGGCCGACGGGCGGCAGTGGCGGACCACTCCGCTGTGGGGGCTCGGGGTGATCGGCAACCTGCTCGGCGGCACGCCCTACTACCTCCACGAGGGGCGCACCTCCAGCCTGCGGGTGGCGATCGAGCTCCACGACGGCGAGGCGGCGGGCGCGCGCGATCGCTTCGCCGCGCTGCCACCGACGGAGCGGGAGGCGCTCCTGGCGTTCCTCAGGTCCCTGTGAGATGTCGCTCGGAGGCTCACCGCCACGGGGGCGCGATCAGCCGCCGCCGCCCGCTCGCGTCGCGCGCGATCCCCGGCTCGTCGAGCGCCTCGCGATCCCAGCGCTGGCAGGTCACCTGCTTGTGCTGCTGGTCGAGCGCCTCGCAGTAGTTGGTGAACTCGCAGCGACGGACCTCGCCGCCGCGGCCGCGCAGGATCTTCCGGAACCAGTCGGGATCGGCCAGCGACTGGCGGGCCGCGGCAACGATATCCGCCTCACCGCGCGCCAGGATCTCCTCGGCCTGCGCGAAGGTGCCGATGCCGCCAGCGACGACCACCGGAATCGCGAAGCCGGCGGCGTTGACCGCGCGCTTGACCTCCGCGGCCAGCCCGACGTTGCGCCCGAAGGGGCCGCGCTCGTCGGAGAACACCGTCGGCATGCACTCGTAGCCGCTCTCGCCGGTGTAGGGGTAGGCCGCGGCGCCCACCTTCGGCTGCTTCGCGTCCTCGAACTTGCCGCCCTTCGAGATCGAGAGGAAATCGAGGCCGGCGCGGGCGAACTCGACCCCGAAATAGCACGCGTCATGGAGCCGGTTGCCGCCCGCGATCACCTCGTCACCGAGGAAGCGGCAGCCGATCACGCGGTCCGGCCCGACGCGCGCGCGCACCCCGGCGATCACCTCGCGGGGGAGGCGCGCCCGGTGCTCCCGCGGGCCGCCGTAGCCGTCGCTGCGATCGTTCTTCGCGGAGAGGAAGGAGGCCATCGTGTAGGCGTGGGCGAAGTGCAATTCCACGCCATCGAAGCCGGCGCAAAAGGCGCGCTCGGCGGCATCGGCGAAGAGGCCCGGGAGCACCTCCGGCAGCTCGCGGATGTGGGGCAGGTGGAGGTCGGTGATGCGCTCGCGGTAGCCGACCTCGTAGGCCTCGAGCTCGCGCTCGGTGAGCAGCGCTGCGAGGTGATGCTCGTCGAGATCGAGCAGGGCGCGGCGCACCTCCTCGTCGCTGGCGCCTGGCCATCGCTCCACGCCGCCGTCGGGGCCGAGGAGGCGCGCGAGACCTTCGCGGTGCGAGGCGGTGATCGCCAGGAAGCGCTCGAAATACTTCCGCTTTTCGGGACGGCGGCGGATGGCGAGGAAGTCGATCGCCTGCAGAAAGAGGAGCGTCTCGCCGTCGCTGGCGTCGCGCACCGCCGCGGCGAGGCGCGCCATCCCGGGGATGAAGCGGTCGTGCCCGATGCGCAGGAGCGGCCCGCTCGGGACATCGCGGATCCCGGTCGCCTCGACGACGATCACCCCGGGCCGCCCGGCCGCGAAGCGCGCGTACCAGGCGATCACATCGTCGGTGACGTACCCCTCGTCGGAGGCGCGCCAGGGCACCATCGCCGGGACCCAGGTGCGCTGCCGCGCCACCAGCGGGCCGATCGCAACGGGGCTGAACCAGCGCGCGACAGCGGCCTCTGCTGCCGTCGGCCAGCCGACCTGCGGCAGCGCGTGCTTGATGCGATCGGGCGGGGTCCACATCGCCCCGATCTCATACCACGAAGGGTCAGCGCACGACGGCTTACACCACGTCGGGTGCTTGACAGCGGAGGGGGCCCTCTTGCTGGCTCTTGCTCGTCACGTAGTCGTAGTCGTAGTCGTAGTCGTAGTCGTAGTCGTCCCGTCCGCAGCGACGGCAATCGAACTTCCTCCCGCAACAAATACCTCCTGCCAACCGACCCCCCTGGCCACACAGGAGGATGCCCCTGCTGGCCGACCAGAAGCTCGACGTCTATCGCCGCGCCATCGAGCTCCTCGCCCTTGCGTCGCAGATCGCGACGAGCGCCCCCAGCGGGAACTCGTTTCTCA
>SHYY01000150.1 GCA_009692555.1 Myxococcales bacterium | reverse complement strand
TGAACATCGCCGAGGGAGCGGGCCGGTTCGGAGCGCCGGATGGCGCCCGCTTCTACGGCATCGCCCGGGGCTCCGCGATGGAGTGCAAGGCGATCGTGGATGCCTTTGCGGTCCTGCAACTCGCCGAGGAAGACACCCGGCGACAGGTCATGGAGTTGCTGACCCGCATCGTGGAGATGCTCACGCGCTTGTGCCGGAGAGGTGATCCCCCGCGCGCGAGTGCCCCTGAATCGACTACGACTACGACTACGTGAGCGGAGGGACCCCCTTCTCCGTTAAGCACCCGTGCGTGCGGCGGTCCTTTACAGGGACGGCGCATCTCGCTAAGCTGACCCCGCGCCCGGGTCCTGGTCGGCAAGGCAGGACCGCCGCCGGCCGGCTTGGCGGGAGGGCCTTCCCGGAAGTCGCGGGGGCTTCGCTGGAAAGGAAACCGGCCCCGATGCAGCTCTACAAGTGGTTGACCGAAGCGGCGAAGTTGCGGGGCAGCGCCAAGGCGCTGGTGTACCGCGACACCTACTTCTCGTGGCGCGGCCTCCAGCACCGGGTCGAGCGGCGGGCGCAGGAGTTCGCGGCGATGGGGATCGCCGACGGTCACTGGGTGGGGTTGATGCTGGGAAACGTTCCCGATTTCGCGATCCTGGCGCTCGCCTTGTCGAAGCTCGGGGCGACCGTGGTGCCGCTCGATCCGACCACCGGCTCGCGCGATCTGTCGATGATCCTCGAGGCGGCGCCGCTGCGTGGGCTGATCACGCGGCCGCGCGGCGGGGTCGATGCAGCTCCGGTGATGCCGCTGGTGCGGGGGGCCAAGGCGCCCGAGACGCCGGAGTCGCGGCGACGGCTGCAGGGGACGCTCCTGACCTGCTCGATCTACCGGCGCGAAAAGGATGCGGCTCCCCGGGGCGCATCGGTCGTGCTGTTCACGTCCGATTCATCGGGCGATCCAAGGGGGATCCTGCGCAGCGCGGCGAACCTCGAGGCGGGCGCGCAGAACCTGAAGACGACCCTCGATGTGACGCCCGAGGACCGCATCCTGACGACGGTGCCGCTCTATCACGCCTACGGTTTCGACCTCGGCATGGTGCTGGCGCTGCGCTTCGGGGCGACGCTCTACCTCGAGGACGAGGTGGCGCCGAAGCGCATCGTGAAAATCCTGCGCGAGCAGGAGATCGACCTCTTGCCCGGGGCGCCGCAGCTGTACGCGGGGCTGGCCAAGCTGCCGACGGCGAAGCCGCTCAAGATCAAGCGCGCGCGCTATCTCGCGGCCGGGTCGGCGCTCTCGGCAGCGACGGCGGAGGCGTTTCGTGAGCGCTGGGGGGTGCGGGTGATGGCGATGTATCACACCACCGAGACCATGACCGTGGCGGTGGACCGGAAAGGGGCCTCGCCCGAGTCGGTGGGCAAGGCGGCGGACGGCGTGGAGGTGCGGGTAGGGGCAGGGGGTTCGATGTGGGTGCGATCGAAGGCCGTGGCGGCGCGTTCGATCGGTGCGGGTCGGCCGGCGAAGCGGTCGCCGGGTGGCGCGGTCGCGGTGGGGGCCCTCGACGGTGAGGGCTGGTTCCGGACCGGCGACCTCGGGCGGATCGACCGATCGGGGCGGGTCTTCCTGGCCGGTCGCGAAGACGATCTCGTGAAGGTCGACGGAAAGCGCGTGGCGCTGGGCGAGGTCGAGGGGTGCCTGGAGGCGTTCGCCAAGGTGAAGTCGGCGAAGGCGCGGGTGATCACCGATCCGCTGGGCGGGCCGATGGTGGTGGCGCGGGTGGTGGTGCTTTCGAAGTGCGGCGCGGAGGAGATCATCGATCACTGCGCGCGCAACCTGGCGTCGTACAAGGTGCCGCGGCGGATCGAATTCTCGGAGCTGTAGTTTCTATTCTCCGGTGAACTTCGGGTCGCGCTTCTGGAAGAAGGCGCTGACGCCCTCGAAGAAGTCGGGGGAGCGGAGGAGCTCCATCTGGCCCCTGCGCTCGACGGCGAGGGCCTCCTCGAGCGTGCTGTCGAGGGCGCCGTAGACCGCGCGCTTGACCCAGGCGTGGACGCGCGGGGCGCCGGCGGCGAGCCTGTGGGCGTAGGCCATCGCTTCGGCGACCGCGGTCTCGACCGGGAGGAGGCGCGTGACGAGGCCGAGGCGGAGCGAATCGTCGGCTTCGACCATGTCACCGGTGAGCATCAGCTCCAGCGCCTTGGCGAGCCCGACCAGACGCGGCAGGTGGTAGGAGCCGCCCCCGTCGGGCATCAGGCCGCGCTTGACGAAGATCTCGCCGAAGCGCGTGCGCGGGGTGCCGAGGCGGATATCGCAGGCCAGGGCGAGGTCGCAGCCGAAGCCGACCGCCGGTCCGTCGACCAGCGCGATGACCGGCTTCGGGACGCGGCGGAGGGCGCGGATGAGACCGTGGAAGTACCGGTTCATGCGCTCCTCGGCGTCCTCGATCCCGCCGCTCGAGGCCGCGGCCATCTTCAGGTCGAGGCCCGAGCAGAAGGCGCCGCCCTCGCCGGTGAGCACCACGCAGCGGATCGCGCGATCGGCCGCCGCGCCGTCGAGGGCCGCGATGATCTGCCCGTTCAATTCGACGGTCAGGCCGTTCCTCGAGGCGGGGCGGTGGAGGGCGATCAGGCGGACGGCGCCATCGTCGCGGAGGTTGAGTTCGAGCTCGCTCATGAAGTCTTCCTTAGGAATGGAGGGGTTCATGGTCGTCCCGGGACGGGGCGCGGGGTCTGATCGAGGTCGTCGTGGAGAGCTACCTCGACGGTGGCGCGGTCGCCGCGGGCGAGGGTCACGGTGCGGTAGGCGGAGAACTTGCCGTCGGCGCGCAGCTCGATCCGGTGCGGGCCGGCACCGAGCGCGAGGGGGCGGCGGCGGGTGTCGGCGGCGCGGCCGACGTAGGCCTCGTCGACGTATACTTGGGCCTCCTCGATCGCGCAGGCGATGATCAGCGTTGCCTCCGGGGTCCTCGGCGTGGGCGTGGGGCAACCGGTGGCGACGAGGGTGATCGCGACGGCGAGGGCGACCCGGTTGCGGAGCTTCATGATCAGCCGGGTGGGGCCAGGGGCAGCGACGGCTGGGGCGCCGGCGGGGCGGGCACGACGACCACTCTGATCTCGAGATCGCCCATCGGCTCGGCGGTGAAGCGCACCCCTTCGCCGTCGGTGGTGTTGCGGGCCAGCGCGGCGGCCAGCGACGGGGCGGGCGCGGCGGTGTGGACCATGACGTCGATCCCGGAGGCCTCGAAGCGGCGCGGCGAGACGGCGCCGACGCCCGGGATCGCCTGGAGCACGCGCAAGAGCGACTGGAGCTGGGCGTAGCGCTCGACGCCGCTGACGTGAAGGATTACGCCCGCGCCCGAGGCGGCGGTGGTCGGCCACTTGGCGCCGATGTGGGGGCCGAGGGTGCGGGCGGCCCGGTCGAGGGCGGCGCGGGCGGCTCCGTCGGCGGCTGCGGCGAACGTGGTGCCGCTGGCTTCGCCCGTGCCGTCGGAAACGGCGGAGGGGCGGCCGTCGGCCTCGACGAGGTGGAGGCTCACCTTGGCCTGGGCCACGAGGAGGGGCGTGCCGCGGATGGTCCCGGCGGGGACGATGGCAAGGGTGCCGACGATCGCGCCCTGGGCCCCCTTGTCGCGCGCTGCCTTGCCGGCCCCCACGTCGTCGAGATCATCGGGGTCGGGCCACACCACCCGGTCGTCGCCCTGTCCAAATTTGACAGGCCAGCAGTGTCCGGCGAGCGGCGTCACCTCGACCCCGCGCGCGCCCACCGCCAGCACGAGCTGCTGCTCCAGCGACGAGGGCGCCCAGCCGGCGGGCGCGCGTTTTTCGACCAGACAAACGACAGCCTTCGGCCGGGGCGCGAGCGCGGGCTTCACGGCCTGGGGTGCGTTCACGGCGCGGGCGAGGCGTCCCACGGCGACCTGGGCGGCGACGCGCACCTGGAACAGCCCCCCCTGCTCGCCCTCCTGGAGCACCCGGTAGGTGGTGACGTAGCCGCGCGCCTTCGGGTAGACGGAAAGCTTGAGCTGCGAGGCGCGCTCGGCGATCACCTTCGGCTCCAGGAGGGTCGCCACCGCCTGCTCGACCGCCTGGCGAAACGCCTCCTCGAGCGCACGCTCGCGGGCGCGGACGGTGTCGCCAGCGACGATGCTGGCCTGCCCGAGCGCCTCGAAGGAGGGCTCCTCGGCGTGGGCGATCGCGGCGCAAAGCAGGATCGCAGCGACGGGGAATCTCACTTTTCGCTCCGCACGAAGGCGGCGGGGAAGGTGCCGCGCTCGGTTCCGCGCACCACGCGCAGCGACTTCAGCTCGGGCATTGCTGCGCGTGCCTCGGCGACGGTCTCGAAGAGCCGCAGTCCGCTCCTCGTCTCCGCGCAGAGGTACCCGCCGAAGAGCGTGGGGCGATGATCGGGTGCCACGAGGATCGCCTTGTCGACCTCGGCGAGATCGCTCAGGTGCAACTGCTTGACCTCGAAGAGCGAGTCCAGGGGCACGCGCAGGGTCAGCGTCACCGAGCCGTCGGAGCCCCAGTCGATCTGCTTCGTCTCGGCTCCCTTCAGGGCCGCCGTGATCGTGAGGCCGGTGGGATCGTTGCACCCGAGGCGCGCCGTTGGAATCGCCGCGAGCCCCGCCTTGAGTCGTCGCGCGGCATCCTCGCGCGCGGTCCGCTCGGCCTTCAAGCGGGCGATCTCCGCCGATGGGGCGCGCAGATCGGGAGCGCCTGCCCCGCGCACCTCGATCGTCCCGGCGGAGAAATCGATGGTGAGATCGCCGAGCTTCTCGATCACCGGCTTGGCCTGCGCCAGCGACGGGAGGAGGGCCAGCAGGAGGGAAACTTTCATTCCCATTCGATGGTGCCCGGGGGCTTCGAGGTGATGTCGTAGACCACGCGGTTGATCCCGCGCACCTCGTTGATCACCCGGCGGCTGATCGTCCCGAGGAGTTCGTAGGGGAGCTGTACCCAGTCGGCGGTCATGCCGTCCTTCGAGTGGACGGCGCGCACGCAGAGGGTCTCGGCGTAGGTGCGCTGATCGCCCATCACCCCGACGGAGCGCACCGGGAGGAGCACGCCGAAGGACTGCCAGATCGACTCGTAGAGGCCGGCGGCGCGGATCTCCTCGTCGATGATCGCGTCGGCCGCGCGGAGGACATCGAGGCGGGCGCGGGTGAGGAAGCCGAGGCAGCGCACCGCGAGGCCGGGGCCGGGGAAGGGCTGGCGCCAGAGGACGTGATGGGGCAGAGCCAGCTCGGCGCCCAGCTCGCGCACCTCGTCCTTGAACAATTCGCGCAGCGGCTCGACCAGCTTCAGGTTCATTCGCTCGGGGAGGCCGCCGACGTTGTGATGGCTTTTTATCGTCGCTGACGGGCCCTTGTGCGAGACCGATTCGATGACGTCGGGGTAGAGCGTGCCCTGAGCCAAAAACTGGACGCCGCCGATTTTCTTGGCCTCCTCGTCGAAGACCTCGATGAAGGTGCGGCCGATCCGCTTGCGCTTGTCCTCGGGATCGGTGATCCCGGCGAGCGTCTCGAGGAAGCGCGCCTCGGCGTCAATGATCCGCAAGTCGACCATCCCGGGCGTGGCCTCGGCGGAGCCTGCGGCCACGGCTCCTCGATCGCTTCGCTCGCTCGCCGGTTGGAATGCGCCGCGGAAGAGCGCCTCGACTCCTGCGCGCTCGCCGGTGCGGAGGAGGCCGTTGTCGACGAAGATGCAGGTCAGGCTGGGGCCGATCGCGCGCTGGAGGAGCGCCGCGGTCACCGACGAATCGACGCCTCCCGAGAGGCCGAGGACGACGCGCCCGCCGCCGACCTGCTGGCGAATCTTCGCCACCGCCTCGTCGACGAAGGAGGCCATGGTCCAGGTGGGCTGGAAGCCGGCGATGCGAAAAAGGAAGTTGCCGAGGATCTCGCCGCCGCGCGGGGTGTGGGCCACCTCGGGGTGGAACTGCACGCCCCAGATCCGGCGCGCCTCGTCGGCGACCGCGGCGGCGGGGGCGTTGGCGGTCTCGCCGATCAGACGGAACCCGTCGGGAAGGCGCGCCACGCGGTCGCCGTGCGACATCCAGACTGCGAGCTCCTCGCCGTCGCTGAAGCCGTGGAACAGCTCGGAGGCGCCGCGGACGGTGACGTGGGCGCGTCCGTACTCGCGTCGATCCGAGGGGACCACCTCGCCGCCGAGCAGCCGGGCGACGAGCTGCACGCCGTAACAGATGCCGAGGATCGGGATGCCGAGCGTGAACAGCGCCGGGTCCACCGTCGGTGCGCCGTCGTCGTAGCAGGAGGACGGGCCGCCCGAGAGGACGATCGCCCGCGGTGCGAGCGCGCGGATTTTTTCGAGCTTCGGGTCCATCGCGATCGCGAACGGGTGGATCTCGGAGTAGACCTGTCGCTCGCGTACCCGACGCGCGATGAGCTGGGTGTACTGCGAGCCGAAGTCGAGGATCAGGCAGAGATCGCGCATCGCTATTCGAGCCGATAGTTCGGCGCTTCCTTGGTGATGATCACGTCGTGGACGTGCGATTCGCGCAGCCCCTGCGGCGATATCTTGATGAACTGCGCGCGGTTACGCAGGTCATCGAGGGTCCGGCACCCGGTGTAGCCCATCCCCGATTTGAGGCCGCCGAGGAGCTGGTAGACCGATTGCGAGAGCGAGCCCTTGTAGGGGACGCGCCCCTCGATGCCCTCGGGGACCAGCTTCTGCTCCTCGGTGACGTCGGCCTGGAAGTAGCGGTCGCGCGAGCCGTCCTTCATCGCACCGATCGATCCCATGCCGCGGTAGGTCTTGTAGGAGCGCCCCTGGTAGAGGATCACCTCGCCCGGCGCCTCGTCGGTGCCGGCGAAGAGCGAGCCGATCATCACGGTGTGCGCGCCCGCGGCGAAGGCCTTCACCAGATCGCCCGAGTACTTGATGCCACCGTCGGAGATGATCGGCTTGCCGAGCTTCTGGGCGGCCCGCGCACAGTCGGCGATGGCGGTGATCTGCGGGACGCCGACGCCAGCGACAACCCGGGTGGTGCAGATCGATCCGGGGCCGATCCCGACCTTCACCGCGTCGGCGCCGGCCTTGACCAGCGCGGCGTAGCCGTCGGCGGTGGCGACGTTGCCGGCGATCAAGTCGATGGTCGGAAACTCGCCGCGCAGGCGCCGCACCGTCTCCTGGACGCGCGTGGCGTGGCCATGCGCGGTGTCGACGACGATCACGTCGCAGCCGGCCGCCACCAGCGCCTGGACGCGCGCGCTGGTGTCGTCGCCCACGCCGACCGCGCCGCCGCAGCGCAGCCGTCCGAGATCGTCCTTCACCGCCCCGGGGTGCGACTCCGCCTTCTCGATGTCCTTGATCGTGATCAGGCCGCGCAGCTTGCCCTGCGCGTCGACGACGATCAGCTTCTCGATCCGGTTGTGATGGAGCAGCTCCTTCGATTTTTCGAGGGGGATGCCCTCGGGGGCGGTGATCAGTTGGGTGGTCATCACGTCGCCCACGCGCTGGTCGAGCTTGCGCTCGAAGCGCACATCGCGGTTGGTGAGGATGCCGACCGCGCGCCCGTCGGCGACCACCGGGAGGCCCGAGATGTTGTGCTGGCGCATCAGCTCGAGCGCGCGGTGGAGCGGCATGTCGGGGTGGATCGTCACCGGGTCGACGACCATCCCCGATTCGGCCTTCTTCACCTTCACCACCTCGCGCGCCTGCGCCTCGATGGAGAGGTTCTTGTGGATCACGCCGAGTCCGCCCTCGCGCGCCATGCAGATCGCGGTGGCCGCCTCGGTGACGGTGTCCATCGCCGACGAGAGCAGGGGCGTGTTGAGCGCGATCCGCTCGGTGAGCCGGGTGCGCACGTCGCACTCGCGCGGGAGCACCTCGCTCTCGGCGGGGAGGAGCAGGACGTCGTCGAAGGTGAGCGCCTCGCGGAGGCCGCCGGCGTCAGTGTGGGGGAGCATGGGAACTCCTTCGCTTGCCTGTTTCGAAAGGACCCCTGGGAGGGTTCCTTTGACCTCCCGCGGGGAGCCCCGCCAGGCGAAGCCTGCCGGTGCTCACGCGACTTCTTAGCACGCGGTGGCGCGCGGGCGAAAGGAGAGCCGGGCCGTCCCGTTTATCGGCAGGCCTTGATCTCGGCGGTGGCGGCCTTCACGTCCTCCTGCGTGGGGGGCAGCGGGGCGAGGGTCTCGGTGGCCTCCCTGCATTTGTGCGCTGCAGCAAGAGTGCGCGCCAGCGCGAGGCGGAGGGCGAGCGAGCGCGGGCTCTTCACGGTCGCGGCGCGGAGGAGCGCTTCGGCGCGCGCGGGGTCGCCCTTCTGGCGCCAGGTCTCGGCGATCTCGACGGTGACGCCGGCCGATGGCTTGATTGCCTGCGCGCGATCGAGGGCGGCGAGAGCGGCGTCCCATTTCTTCCACTCCCGGAGGGCGCCGCCGAGCGCGAAGTGCGCCAGCGCGGAGTCGGGCTGGAGGCGCGCCGCGGCGGTGAGCTCGGAGACGGCCTCGTCGAGCTTCTTGCCATGCTGGAGGCACAGGCCGAGGTTGAGGTGGGCCGAGCCGTCGCCGGCAGCGAGCTTGACCGCCTCGCGTGCGGCGCCCGTCGCCTCGTCCAGCTTGCCGAGCTTGCGCAGCGCCACCGAGAGATCGATTCGCAGGTCGGCGTCGCGCGGCAGGAGCGGGAGGGCCTTGCGGTAGGTGGCGATCGCGGCGGCAAGCTCGCCGCGCTCCACCAGCGAGCGGCCAAGGTTCGACCAGCCCTCGGGGAGATCGGGCTGCGCCGCCACCGCCGCCTTGAACTCGATCAGCGCCTCGTCGCCGCGCCCCTGCTCCTTGAGCAGCGCGCCGAGCTCGTTGTGCACTGCAGCAAGCTTCGGATCGAGGGCCAGCGCCTCGCGATACGCCTTCACCGCGCCCACGGGGTCCTTGTCCTGGGCGAGCGCGGCGCCGCGCAGAAAGCGGGGGCGCGGGTCCTTCGGGGCGGCCTTCTCGGCGCGGCCGAACAGTTCAAGGGCGCCGCGGACGTCGCCCGCCTGGAGCTTTTGCGTGCCCTCGTCGACCAGCGCTTCCACCGGGGCGGCGGGGGGTGCGCCCGCGATCGCGCTTGCCCCGCCGGGCAACGGCGGCGTCGGGAGCCCGAGGAAAACGGTGACGAAGGCGCACATCGTGGGGAGGGTCAGGCGCATCGGGCTAATCTAGCACGGGGCGAAAATGCAGCTTTTGGTAGGCCGTGTGGCGTGATCCAGCCCACTCTTGACCGTGGATCGAATGGCGCGCACTGGGTGGCCCGCATGCCCATCACGCCCCACACCCCGCCCAGTCGCCCTCGGCCGATCGACCTGCCGGGCGGGGAGATCGATGGGCGCTACGTGGTCGAGGGAGAGATCGCGCGCGGCGGCACCGGGCGGGTCCTGAAGGTGCGCCATCGCGAGCTCGACAAGGGGATGGCGCTCAAGCTCCTCGGTGCGGCGGGGTCTGACCGCGACGCGCGCGCCGCCTTCTACCGCGAGGCGCGCCTGGCCGCTGCCCTCGATCACCCGCACATCGCGCAGGTCTACGACTTCGGTGACGACCGCACGCGGGGGCTCTACCTGGTCATGGAGTTGCTCGATGGCGAGACCGCCGCCCAGCGGGTGGTGCGCGATGGCAAGCTCGCGCCTATTGCTGCGTGCGATATCGCCACCCAGGCCGCGGAGGCGCTCGAGTACATCCACGGGCGTGGGCTGGTGCACGGCGACGTCAAGCCGGCCAACGTGTTCCTGTCACGGCCGAAGAACCCGCTGCAGGTCCAGGGGCGCGGGCGCGAGGCGCGGCGCACCTTCGTGCGGCTGCTCGACTTCGGGCTGGCGCGGCCAGCGCAGACGCGGGCACGACGGCCGACGCCGCGAAAGTTCGTCGAGGGGTCGCCGGCCTACCTGGCGCCGGAGCTGATCACGGGGGGACAGCCGTCGCCAGCGTCGGATCTCTACGCGCTCGGGGTCTCGCTGTTCGAGCTGCTGGCCGGGCGGCCGCCCTTGGTCGGCGCGCTCGGCGACGTGATGGCGGAGCACCTCCGGGGCGCCGCACCGACGGTGTCGAAGGTGCGCGGCGAGGCGCTTTCCGGGCCGATCGAGGCGATCGTCAAGGTGCTGATGGCGAAGAGCCCGGTGCACCGGCCGTCGGACGCTCGGACCGCTGTCTCGTCGCTGCGCGCCTGCGTTGCCTCGCTCGGGGGCCGGCGCAAGAGCCCGCCGCGCGAGCAGCGGCACTCACTGGTGTTCCAGGCGGTGGTCGACGGGATGCCGATCGGGATGTTCGTCGCCAATCGCGCCGGGGTGATCCTGTTCTCGAACCCGGCGCTGGAGCGGCTGCTGGGCTCGCCCAGCGATGACGTCCACCTCGCCGCGTCCCCGCTTGGCGAGGCCTTCCCGGGGATCGAGGCCGATGCCCGGCAGGTGCTGCTGCGCGGCCGCCCGTTGCGGAGGCGTGGCAGCGGTCCCGACGGGCGGGCGCTCCATGTCACCCTGTCACCCCACCGGCGCGACGGAGAGACGATCGGTGTCTCGGGGATGGTCGACGAGGTGGCGCTGCGGACGCCGCGGACGACGCCGCGCGGCGGGGGGCTCTGAGCAGGCTTTGAGCGCGGCGGAGTTGCCTCACCACGCCGGCAATGCAGCGAGGGCCCCCAGCAAGGCCGCGCGGAGCTGCAAGGCGGCGGCGTCGGCGAGCTTGCCTCCACCGTCGCCGGGCGGGGCGCGGAGGTGGAACACGTCGGCGACGCGGTCGGCCTCGGTGGCAACCTTCGAGAGGTGGATATCGAGGCCGAGGGTGGAGAGGGTATCGGTGATGGTGTAGAGGACGCCCGGGCGGTCGCCGGTGTAGACGTCGACGACGGTGAAATCGGCGGAGACCTGGTTGTCGATCTTCACCTCGATGGCCACCTGCGGCTTCACGCGCGGCGGCAGGGTTCCGCGTGGGCGCCGCTCCTCGATCAGCGCCGGGGCCGAGATCACTCCGCGGATCAGGCGATCCAGATCGTCGGTGAGCCGCTCGGCGATCGCGCCGTCAGCCGAGAGGGGGCGCCCCCGGCGGTCGCGCACCACGAACACGTCGATGATCTCGGCCGTCGCTCCCTCCCGGGCGCGCGAAGCGATGTGGGCCCCGAGGACGTCCACCCGCGACGCGAGCAGCACGCCGGCGATCTTCGCCAGCAGCCCCGGCGCGTCGGCGGCGATCACGGTCAGCTCGGACCATCCCTTGCCCTTGCGTGTCCGATGGACGAGGTCGACGCCGACCGCCCCTTCGCGGCGCCAGAGGCGAGAGCGGCTCGCGGAGCAGCGCGGCGACGCGGATCTTGCGCTGGGCCACCCGCTTTGTGCCCTCCTCGCCCGCGAGATCGGGTCCGTGGCGGAAGTGCGCCAGCGTGCGCAGGAAGAGCTCGCGCAGCAGCCGCTCCTTCCACGAGGTGAGGTTCTGCGGTGACACCATCGCCATGTCAGCGACGGTGAGCAGGTAGAGCTGTCGCAGGGTCTCCTCGTCGCCCAGCTGGCGGGCGAGCTGCCCGATCATCGCTCCGTCATTGAGGTCGCGGCGCTGCGAGAGGTGGGCGATCAACAGGTGATGGCGCACGAGGAACTCGATCCGCGCGCTCTGCGCCTCGTCGAGCCGGAGGCGGCGCGCGATCGCCAGGGCGAACACCGCGCCCTTCTCGGAGTGCGCCTTGCCGAGCGGCTTGCCGACGTCGTGGAGCAGCGTGCCGAGATAGAGCGCGAGGGGGCCCTGCACCTCGGCCATCGCGCGGGTCGCGGCCGGGAGCTCCTCGGCGAGCTCGCCGCGGGCGATCGCCTTCAGCTTCGCGACCGCGTAGAGGGAGTGCTGGTCGACGGTAAAGACGTGGCAGAGGTCGTGCTGGACGCGGCCCGAGCAGGGTCCGAACTCGGGCATCAGCGCGGTGAGCAATCCGAGGTCGTGGATGATCTCCAGCACCGACGGCAGAGGTGGGGCGCCGCGGTCGCGCGGGTCGCACAGGAGGGCGATGAAGTCGCGCGCGGCCTGGGGATCGGCGGCCAGGCGCGAGGCGGTCTCGGGGCGCGCGCAGGCCTCGGCGATCAGATCGCGGGTGTGCCCGTGGACGCGCGCGCCGTTCTCGAGGGCGACGCGGAAGATGCGGACCATCTCCGCCGGGCGCTCGCGGAACACCTCGGGGCCGCGGGTGGAGAGCTCACCGTTCCACCACACGAACGACTGATCGATCACCCGCACCGACGGGCGGCGCGCCTGGGCTTCGCTCGCCCGGTCGAGCAGTCGGTCGCCTTCGCGCATCACCGCCTTGGCGTGCAGGTAGTACTGCTGCATCAGCTTCTCGACGGCGGGGGCAACCGAAGGCTTGACCCCCGAGGCACGTCGGCAATCGCCGACGTGCAGCAAGCTCGGAGAGCAACGTCGGCTATCCTCCGGCGCTCCGGCAAGGAGGGCGGGAGCGATCGCCTCCTGGACCTCGAAAAGCAGGGGTCCTGGCGCCGGCGTGCGAAGAGGTGGGCCGCGGTGCGCAGCCGGAGGTAGAAGGCGCGAGCGGCCGTCAGCGCGGCGATCTGGCGCGGCGTGGCCTGGCCGAGGGCCAGGAGTTCGTCGAAGTCGGCCACCCGGAAGCGCGCCTTGGCGGCCCACAGCGAGGCGAGGAGGTCGCGATAGCCGCCCTGGCCGTTCTTCACATCGGGTTCGAGGAGAAATACCGTGTCGCCGAACATCGCGTGGCGGGAGCCCTTTTCCTCCTTCAGCCGGGCGACCAGGCGGGTGGGGTCGCGGGCGAGGACGCGGCGTCCCTCGTCGGTGAGCTGGCGAAAGAGGGGTTCGTCACCGTCGAGGCAGCGGGCGTCGAGGAGGGCGGTGGCGGCGGTGAGGGTCGCCCTGGCCCTGCGCGATCGCGTCGTCCGCGGATCGGACGGCGTGGCCGACGTCGAGCTTCAGGTCCCATCGCGGGTAGAGGACCTGCTCGGCGAGCGAGGCAAGCCGGGGATCGCCGGAGGACAGGCGATCGTCGTCGACAATGAACCAGAGGTCGAGGTCGGAGGAGGGACAGAGCTCGCGGCGACCGTAGCCACCGACAGCAACGAGGCAGACCGGCCCTTCGCCCGGGGCGGCGGGATCGAGGAGCGCGGCGCGAAAGAGGGCAACGACGAGGTCGTCGACGGCGCTGGAGAAGGCGCGCGTGGTGGCGTCGCCGGACTGGCCGTCGTTGTGAGCCGCAGCGACGGTGGCGCGCGCGGCGTCGAGGAAGGGGCGACAGGCGGCGGCCCGCTCGGGGCGAGGGAGAGCGGCGAGGACAGTGGGAGCGGGGATGCGGTCGGTGGCGGAGGGCACCTCCGGATGGTAGCTCCTTGTCGAAAGCGCGCGGTGTGGTAGGCTCGCCCGCGATGAGATCGCCTTGGGGATCTCCGTGAGCAGCCTCCTCCCCCGGTCGATGCAGGTGCTCCGTCGCTGGTCCGGGTGGGTGCTCTTCCTCGCGACCACGTTCGTGCTGTGCAGGGTCGGCCTCCAGCAGCGACGGAAGCTGGTCGAGGAGTGGCACGTCCCGGCGGGCGACGGGCTGCAGTACTTCCAGCTCTCGCAGGAGCTGGTGAAGCACCGCCGCCTCGCCTACGGGCCGGCCCCGAAGCCGCTCACCTTCTCGCGGCTGCCGGGCTATCCGCTCTTCCTCGCCCAGGTGGCGGTGCGGACCAAGACCGACGACATCCAGGTGCACCTCCGGCACGCCACACGCGCCAACGTCCTCCTCGATATCGGCACCGCGTTGCTGGTGCTGCTGCTGGTGCGCGAGCTCTCTGCGGACCGCCTGGGGCGCCACGTCGCCGCGCTCCTCGGTCTCGGGTTCACGCTGGCGTGCCCGGGGCTGATCCTGCTCTCGTGCTACGGCCTCTCCGAGAGCCTCGCGACCTGCCTCGCCACCCTCGAGGTCTACCTGGCCGTGCGCGCGATGCGCGGCCGGATGATCCTGCTGGCCGCACTCGCCGGGATCGTCGCCGGGTTCGCCCAGCTGGTGCGCGCCGATGCGCTCACCGTCGCCCCGGCAGTGGTCCTGGCGATCCTCTTCGCCGATGCACCCTGGAGGCGCCGCCTCGTTGCGCTTCTGGCGTGCGGATTGTGCGCTGCAGCAATTTTCGCCCCGTGGCCGATCCGGAACCTGCGAAAATTCGGCGAGCCGCACTTCGGCTCCGCCTACTGGCGCACGATCAACGGCGCCCCGCTCCCGCCCGGGCCGATCGCCTGGGCGCGCACCTGGGGCTCGTCGGCGCCCGGCGAGTCCTACATCGACTACTCGTTCTCGTGGAACCACCCGGTGTACGGCTACATGGTCACGCCCGCGATGTACGAGAACGAGGCCGAGCGCCAGCTGGTGGTCAACATCTTCGAGGACTACAACCGGGGCGCGCTGACGCCCAATTCGGGGATCACCGAGGCGGTCGCTCGGCGCTTCGCCGACCTCGCCAGCGTCCGCGTGCGCGCCGATCCCTTCCGTGTGTTCGTCACGCTGCCGCTGCGCCGGATGGCTGAGCTGTGGTCACCGATCCCCGAGCGCGAGCTGCCGATGAAATCGACCCTGCTCGATCTCCCGGCACGGCGCGCGTGGTTCGGGCACATCGAGCGGGCGCTGTTCGCGCTCGCCCTGCTCGGCGCGATCGGGCTGGCGCTCCGCCGCTCTCCATCGCGACGGCGGGTGGCGGTGCTGGCCGCCAGCATCGGCGCGCGCACGGCGCTGTTCTCGTTCGCGGTGCCGCTCGGGGTGACCGGGCGCTACCTCGTCGAGGTGCTCCCGCTGCTGGTGGCGCTCGCGGCCTGCGCGCCGTTCGCCTTCACGCGGTCAGTCCAGCGCCCGTCGCCGTTGGGGTGCTTAACGGAGAAGGGGGTCCCTCCGCTCACGGAGTCGTAGTCGTAGTCGTAGTCGATTCAGGGGCACTCGCGCGCGGGGGATCAGCTCTCCGGCACAAGCGCGTGGGCATCTCCACGATGCGGGTCAGCAACTCCATGGCCTGTCGCGGAGCGTCTTCCAAGGCGAGTTGCAGGACCGCAAAGGCATCCCCGATCGCCGTGCACTCCATCGCGGAGCCCCGGGCGATGCTGTAGAAGCGGGCGCCATCCGGCGCTCCGAACCGGCCCGCTCCCTCGGCGATGTTCAAGGGGATGGAGAGCGCCGCACGTTTGAGCTCTTCGGTGAGAA
>SHYY01000149.1 GCA_009692555.1 Myxococcales bacterium | reverse complement strand
GGTCGGTTGCAGGAGGAATTTGTTGCGGGAGGAACTTCGATTGCCGTCGCTGCGGACGGGACGACTACGACTACGACTACGTGACGAGCAAGAGCCAGCAAGAGGGCCCCCTCCGCTGTTAAGCACCCGGGGGTTGCCAGTGGGAGGGAAGACGCGCGGGGGACGACCGGCGTACGGGAGGCGAGGGGTGCGGCTACGTCTCCTCGTCGGGGTCGACGGAGGGGTCCTTCATATCGGCCGTGACGAGGCCGATCAGCTCGGTCGCGAGAGCCACCATCTGGCGCGCGTCGTAGCCGTTGCTACGAAGCTCCTTGTAGATCGACCTGGCGAAGACCTTGACCGCCCTTTCCCGCTCGCGTGGGGGGTGACCTTCGGCCTGCTCCCGCTCCATCAGTTGCGGCATTGAGATCCTCCTTCAGAGGGTCTGGCATCGGCCAGCAACGCCGGTTCATGCAGCGGCGGTGCCACGGTTTTTTCGCACTCCCACGAGCGGAAATCATACGGTTTTTCAAGCAATTGGTCCGGCCGTCGGGGCGCGCTCGGTGCGTAGCGGGCTTGCCGAGTGCGTAAGTGGGTACGCAGAGGCGAGCGGTCCCCATCCCGGCTATGCTGCGGGCGCGATGCTGGCGATCGAGGTGTTCCTGGCGCTGGAGGAGGACGAGGCGGCGCTGCCCGAGGTGGTCGCGCGGGCGGCGGCGATCCCGCGCGCCGAGATCCTCTCGCTGCGGGTGGCGCGGCGCTCGCTGGATGCGCGCAAGGGCCATCCGATTGGCTGGCGGCTGAGGGTCGAGGTGCTGCGGGCGGGCGAGCCGGCTTCGCGCGAGGTGCCCCTGGGGTTGCCGCCGCCGGAGCGGGCGCCCGGGTCGCGCCGGGTGGTGGTGATCGGAAGCGGGCCGGCCGGCACCTTCGCGGCGTGGCGCCTGGCGCAAGCGGGGATTGCGGTGACGGTGGTGGAGCGGGGGAAACCAGTGCAACCACGGCGACACGATCTGGCGGCGCTGGTCCAGCGCGGGGCGCTCGACCCCGACTCGAACTACTGCTTCGGCGAGGGCGGCGCGGGCACCTTCTCCGACGGCAAGCTCTACACGCGGGTCAAGGATCGCCGGGCGGTCGACGAGGTGCTGAGGGTGCTGGTGGAGCACGGCGCGGACCGGGCGATCGCCGTCGAGTCGCGGCCCCACATCGGCTCGAACCGGCTGCCGAAGATCCTGATCGCGCTGCGCGAGGCACTGATCGCCCGGGGCGTGGCCTACGTCTGGAGCGACGAGGTGATCGACCTCGCGGTCGGCGGGGGCCGGGTGTGCGGGGTGCGGCTTCGCTCCGGCGCGGAGCTGTCCGCCGACGCGGTGGTGCTCGCGGTCGGACACAGCGCCAGGCCGGTCTACGAGCTCCTGCACCGCCGCGGCGTGGCGCTGGTGGCGAAGTCGTTTGCCGTCGGGGCGCGGGTCGAGCATCCGCAGCCGCTGATCGACCGGCAGCAGTACGGGCGCGCGGCCGGCCACCCGAAGCTGCCCGCGGCCTTCTATGAGCTCACCGCCCAGGTCCCGTCGGGGAGCGGGGAGCGCGGGGTGTACAGCTTCTGCATGTGCCCGGGCGGCTGGATCGTCGCCGCGGCGACCGAGCCCGAGGCGCTGTGCACCAACGGGATGTCGCTCTCGCGGCGCGACTCGCCGTTCGCCGACGCGGCGCTGGTGGTCACCGTCGAGCCGCGCGACTTCGGGGCCGACGCGGGCGGTCCGCTGGCCGGCCTCGAGTTCCAGCGCGCGATCGAGCGGCGCGCGTTCGCGGCGGGCGGCGGTGGCTTCGTCGCCCCGGGGCAGCGGATCACCGATTTCCTCGCCGGGCGCGCGACCGACGCGCCGCTCGCGTCGAGCTACCGGCCCGGCGTCGTCGGTGGGCGGGTCGACGATCTGCTGCCGCCGTTCGTCGCCGAGGCGCTCCGGAAGGCGCTCCCGCGCTTCGGCCGCACCGTCGCCGGGTTCGCGGGGGAGAGCGGGCAGGTGGTCGGTGTCGAGACGCGCACCAGCTCGCCGGTGCGCGTCGTGCGCGACGATCGCAGCCTGCAATCCCCGTCGCTCCCCGGCCTCTATCCGGCGGGCGAGGGCGCCGGCTACGCGGGCGGGATCGTCAGCGCGGCGATCGACGGGCTCAGGATCGCCGACGCGATCCTGGGGGCGTGATTCAGGTCTGGCCCATCATCTTGAGGAACTTCGTCAGGCCGGTGGTCTGGTAGGCCGACAGGCGCTCGAAGCGCACACCCATGATCGCCTTTCCCTGCTCGCCCGGCGTCACCCACGCCACGCGGCCCTGGAGCTCGAGCGGTGGGCGGGTCGAGTCCTCCACGTCGTCGACCACCAGAAACAGCCCGACGGAGAGAGCGTCGCCCTCCTTCAGCGGCACATCGCTCTCGATGCACACGCCGCCGATGGAGAGGTTGCGGGTGACCGCGGTGAAGGTGTGCTCGCCGTGGCGAAGCTCCGCGCTCAGGCGGACGGCGAGGCGGGGAGTCTGGCGGGTGTAGGCGCTCATCGGGTGCTCCGGTCTGGCGGCGGCCCCGCGCCGTCGCTGTCGCCCCCTTCCAGGGAGCCGTCGAGGAACTTCATGAAAGCGTCGAGGTAGCCCTCGGTCTGCTTCGTGAGCGGCGCGAACTTGGCGCCGACCTGGTAGCCGCCACCGAGGCGGGTACACCACACCACCACCGCCTTGACCTGGAGCGGCTCGGAGACGCTGTCGTCCCCGAATACGAGCGCGATGTGGAGGGTGACCACCGACGACAGCTCGATCGGCTGCGCGAGGCTGAGCGAGATGCCGCCGCGCGACACGTCATGGCTGCGCCCGCGCAGGGTCACCTCGCCGTCGCTGATCTCGCACTCGAGCGCGACGGCGAAGCGTGGGTGCTGGCGGTTCTCGATCATCGGCGGGCGATCTTCGCCGCTTCGCTCCGTCGCTGTCAATCCCAACTCACCCGCGGGGTGCTTAACGGCGGAGGGGGCACTCCCCTCCTGCTCTGCCTTGACGCCTTCGACCCCGACGAGCTGGAGGTCGACTTCGGGATGGGCGTGCACACCAGGACACTCGGCGACTTCGCACCGCGTGGCACTTCTCTCCCCAACAGGAACAGGGCAGATGGAGCTGGCGCACCGACGCTGACGAGCTGCACGGAGCGCTCTCGCGCCTGCCCTCGGAGCGCCTGGGTCGCGCCATCAGAGTCTGACGTTGAAGGTTGAGGGAGGAGTATCATCCCGCCATGATCCCGACAGGCGCCGGGCCGGAGTGGCACTACATGGTGGGAGGGCAGCAGGTGGGCCCGGTACCGCTCGCGCAGCTGCGGGCGCTGGTTCAGAGCGGACAGCTCGGGCCGTCGGTGATGGTGTGGACGCAGGGGATGCCGCAGTGGGTCCCGCCGGGCCGACTGCCGGTGTTCGGCGCCATCCTCGCCGGCACCGACTCCGGGCTTGGCCTCATCATCCCGACCGGAAACATCAGCGGCGCGTCGTTCGCGGCAGGCTATTGCGGACTGCTGGGTTTGATCCCGGGGCTCGGCCTGCTCGGGATCGGGCTGGGCATCATCGGGATCATGGATCTCAGGAAACATCCCGAGAAGAAGGGTTGGGGGCGCGCGATCACCGGAATCGTCGCCGGGATCCTGTTCACGCTCCCCTATGCGATGATCTTCTTCCGCTGAACCGCCAACCCTCTAAGGAGGAGCCGCTGGAGACGCCTGCTCAAGTTTCGACGCCCGCCCGGTTTGCTACCCGTGTCTCTGCCCTCGCGCGCCAGCACTCGGCGGCACGGACCGCGATTGCACTGCTCGCAGTCACCGCGGGGCTGCGCACCATCAGCCTCGTCGCGATGCTGCCTGGGGCGACTGGCCCCGGCCTGTCGGCCGGCGCGCCCTCGATGCTGCTGAGAGGAACGGCGGCACTCGAATCGCTGGCCGCCTTCGCATCGTTCATCGTGTTCCTGGTGTGGCTCCATCGCGCCTGCGCCGGTGCGCGGTCGGAACTGGGCGCGATCATGCCCTATTCACCGGGGTGGGCGGTGGGTTGGTTCTTCGTCCCCTTTGCGAACCTCGTGATGCCCTACAAGGTGATGCGCGCACTGAAGCAGGCCAGCGATCCCTCGGTGCTGCCGGCGCCGCAGGCGAGCGTCGCAAACCCGCTGGCCTCTTATCGCGACCCGGCCCGCCTGCTCGTCGGCGCAAAGGCCGTGCTGCCGAGAGTGCCGATCGGACTGTGGTGGGGATTCCAAAGCGGCACGTCGGCGGCGGCCCTTCTCCTAACGATGAGGCTGATAATGCTCTTCGTCGCCGCGGCGCAGAGGCACGAAACCAACCTTGACTCGATTGCGGGTTCGTACCAGACGATGGTCACCCTCATTGCGGCGCTCACCCTGGTCACCGGGATCTTCACCCTCGAAATCGTGCGCGGGATCGATGCCAGCCAGCTCGAGCGCGCCCGCCGCCTCGATGCGATGAACGTCACTCCCTGACCAGTTCGAAGAGCCTACCTGGCTGCCTCTTCGAGATGACCCGTCAAGCACCCACCCGCGACTGGTGTGATCCAAACTGCTCGGTGGCCGTCCTTCGTGCTCGCCCGCGTGCTCGTGAGTCCTGCGCGTGCACGTGCCACGTGCTCGTCCTCGTCCGACTTGGCCTCGAGCAGTCTTGCCCGGGGGACAGGAAGGCGCGAGGGGAAGAACCGAGCACGCGCCCACCTCCGCGATCACCTTCGACTTGCCCTGCGCCGGGTCGGACGAGGACGCCGCCCAGGGACGAGCAGCGAGCATGGCGGCGGCTATCGGCCCATATGGAGGGGGAGTTACGCACTGGAGCGGGGAGGGAGACGTGCACGCGCACGCGCACGACTCACGTGCACGTGGACGAGCACTGTGAAGCGAGCAACGTGCACGACAACGACGCCGAAGGGCAGATGCAGAGAGGGCCCCCTCCGCCGTCAAGCACCCCACCGCGACAGGTCGCTTGACTGAGCTAACGTTCAGTGGTACAGAAAAGGGAATGGCCACGAAGATCGAGCGGGTCCCCTCGGAGGCCGCGAGGGTTGCGGAGTCGGAGTGGACGGAGAACGCGCTGACGGTGCTGGAGCGGCGCTACCTGAAGCGGGATCCCGAGGGGCGGGTGGTGGAGTCGCCGGCGGAGATGGTGCGGCGGGTGGCGCACGCGCTGGCGGCGCCGGACAGCCAGTATGGCGATGACCCGGCGGCCACCGAGGCCCGGTTTTTCGATCTGATCGGTCGGCTGGTGCTGCTGCCGAACTCGCCGACGCTGATGAACGCGGGGCGCGAGAGCGGTCAGCTGGCGGCCTGCTTCGTCCTGCCGGTGGAGGACTCGCTGTCGGGGATCTTCGACGCGGTGAAGTGGGCGGCGATGATCCAGCAGACCGGCGGCGGCACCGGCTTCTCGTTCTCGCGGCTGCGCCCCGCCGGGGACCCGGTGCTGACCACGCAGGGCGCGGCGTCGGGGCCGATCTCGTTCATCGAGGTGTTCAACGCCGCCACCGACGCGATCCGGCAGGGGGGCGTGCGGCGCGGCGCGAACATGGGGATCCTGCGCGTCGATCACCCGGATGTGATCGAGTTCGCGTCGGTGAAGTCGGACCCGGCGCGGCTGCGGAACTTCAACATCTCGGTGGCGCTCACCGACGAGTTCGTGCGGGCCGTGGAGGAGGGGCTCGACTACGCGCTGGTCAACCCGCGGACCGGGAAGGCGGTGCGGCGGCTGGACGCACGGAAGGTGTTCGACCTGATCGCGCGGCTGGCGTGGCACTCGGGCGAGCCGGGGGTGATCTTCATCGACCGGATCAACGCGGAGAACCCGACGCCGCAGTGCGGGCCGATGGAGTCGACCAACCCGTGCGGTGAGCTGCCGCTCTTGCCGTTCGAGGCGTGCAACCTCGCCTCGATCGACGTCGGCAAGCTGTGCGACGGCGACGAGGGCCGCTGCGACTTCGACTGGGAGCGCCTCGGCGAGGCGGTGGACGCGGGGATCCACCTGCTCGACAATGTGGTCGACGCCAACCGCTACCCGCTGCCGGCGATCGAGCGGATCACGAGGGCCAACCGCAAGATCGGTCTCGGGGTGATGGGGTTCGCGGATGCGCTGATCCGGCTGGGCGTGCCCTACGACAGCGATCCGGCGCTGGAGGTCGCCTCGCGGTTGATGCGGTTCATCGAGGAGCGATCGCGGGCGGCCTCGGCGCGGCTGGCGGAGCGGCGGGGGGCGTTCCCGAACTTCGCCTCGTCGCGGTGGGATCGGCCGGGCGCGCCGCCGCTCCGCAACGCGACCACCACGACGATCGCACCGACGGGGACGATCAGCATCATCGCCGGCTGTTCGGGCGGGATCGAGCCGCTCTACGCGGTGTCGTTCGTGCGCCGGGTGCTCGACGGTGCGAGGCTGTGCGAGGTGCATCCGCTGTTCGTCGCGCGGGCGCGGCGCGAGGGGTGGTACTCGGAGGCGCTGATGGAGCGGATCGCCGAGCGCGGCTCGGTGCGCGGGATGGAGGGCGTGCCGGCGGACGCGCAGGCGCTGTTCGCGACCGCCCACGACGTGGCGCCGATCCGCCACCTGAGGATGCAGGCGGCCTTCCAGCGGCATGTCCACAACTCGGTGTCGAAGACGATCAACCTGCCGCACGACGCCGCGCCGGAGGATGTCGCGGCGATCTACCGCGAGGCGTTCCGGCTCGGATTGAAGGGCGTGACCGTCTATCGCGACGGCAGCCGCCGGGAGCAGGTGCTCTCGTTCGGCGCCACCGACGCCGCCGGGCGGAGCGACGGGCGCGGGGTTGTTCCAACGCCCTGCCCCGGGTGCGGCGCGGTGATCCCGACGGCGCACCAGGGCGCCTGCACGATCTGCGTGCAATGCGGTTATTCGCGCTGCGCGTGAATCGGACCTGTTTCGCCTGGAGCCCCTGTCCCCGACGGACGAGGAGGCCGGCGCGACCGGCAACCAGCTTGCCCACCACGCCGGTGACGAAGCTCTTGCCGCACCGCAGCGGCATCAATGCCGGACCAGCCCTCCCACATTCGTTCGAGCGGCCACCAGGCCGAGCCTCCTATCGAAGGTCCAGAGCCCATCGGCCGACACCATCGCAGCGCCGAGCAGGTGCGCGTCCACCCAGCCGATACCGCTGCCCTCGAGGCGGTGGGTCTTGATCATCGCCAGGATCTGGCGGTCGTCCAGCACCGGCGCCAGCGGTAGGCGCCACAGGTTCCCGAGGAAGGCATCGCCGGCTCTGCCCGCCTTCCTGAGGGCCAGCTCGCCGATCACGAAGGGGTGCACCAGCACCTGCATGGTCGCGAGCAGCTCCACGAGCGGTGCGGAGCGCGTGGTGGCACGCTCGTGATCGATCCATACCGAGGTGTCGACGAGGATCACTCCGACCGCTTCCGCTGCCTTGTCGCCTTCACCGCGATGCGGCATCGTGGGGGCGCCTTCGCGTGCGGTGCCGACCCCCGCATGGCGATCAACGCTTCCGCGGCCTTGCGCTGGAGGAGCACCCGGAGTCCCTCCTCGATCACCGCGGTCTTGGTCGGCAGACCGCTCATCCGCAGGGCCTCGGCAACGAGGTCTTCGTCGAGATCAAGCGTGGTTCTCATGCATATGATATTGCATGATCATATGCACCCTCGTCAAGCGGACGAGGGCTCACGGGAGCGCGCTGACGACCAGGAAGCCGAGGCTCCTGCCCTCCAGCTGCGCGTCGCGATCGTAGACAAACTCGGTCAGGTAGCGGCGGCCACCGTCGGAGACGATGTGCGGGTAGAAGCCGTGGCCGACGGCGTCGGCGCCCACCGCCCCCTTGGCCCAGGTGGCGCCCGTGCGAGTGGCCTGGAAGAGATCGGCGAGCTGCTGGTCCTGGTAGGCGACCTGGACCGTCGTGCCGTCGGTCCACAGCGCCGCGCTGGCGCCGACGGAGTGCGGGCCGTCCATCCGCGCGCCGTCGTCGATCACCTCGGGGGCCATCGCGGCGACCGCGCCCTTGGCTGCCTTGTAGAGCAGGCGATCGGCGATCGCATCGACGTAGGCGACGTGGATCGTGTCATCGGGGGCGACCATCGCCGCGGCGAACTGGCCGACATCGGTGGCGGGGTCGTTGCCGTCGATCACCGAGAGGCCGAAGGCGCCGCCCGAGGCCTCCAGCGCGAGCTTGAGATCGCCCTGCTGGTGATCGTAGTAGACCACCCCGCGGCCGCCCGCCTTGAAGCGAAGCAGGCGCGCGAAGAGGCCGGTGCCCTCGACCAGATCGGGCGCCTTGACCGGCTCGAGATAGGCCACGCAGGCCGCGCCGAGGCAGGCCTGGCCCGCCGAGCAGGGCTTCGGACAGGGCGCCTGATCGACCCCCTTGCAGACGCTCTTTTTGGTCTTGTCCTTGGGATCGAGCGGGATGCAGGCCTGATTGGCCGCGCACAGGCCGGCGCAGGGGATCGCGGTCTGATCGAGATCGAGGATGTTCCAGTCGGCGGGGCTGGATGGTGTCGGGCTCTTCGCCGTCGCGAGGCGCAGCTTGGCGAGGAAGCCGCCGTTGCCGTCGGGGAGGTCGACCGCCGCGTAGGCGATCGAGGGGATGCCGGCGCTGTCGAGGGAGAGCGAGGCGTAGAGGCCGGCGCGGCCGGCGGCCAGCTTGTCCACCACGCCAGTGACGAACACGCGGCCCTCGGCGCGCGCGAACTTGAGCTGCTTGTTGGTGGAGTCGTGGTAGGCGATCCGGGGATTGCCGCCTTCGCCGAGGGCGATCGAGGTGTGCAGGCCGACGTCGTCGCCCGGCTCGGCGATCCCCTTGCGGAAGCTCATCGTGTCGCCGGCGGGCTGATCGGTGGGGACGCCGTCGACCCACTGCCACTGGATCTCGCGGTCGAGCTTGGCGAGATCGATCTCGGCGTAGGCGAGGTCGCCGAGCGAGTCGTCGTACGCGCTCACGTGGAGCTTGCCGGAGCGGGCGACGGCGTCGGAGTAGCGGCCGATCTCGTCGATCGGATCGAGGAAGTCGTTCTTCGTCAGGGGCGGCGCATCGTCGGAGGCGTGGTGGCAGGCGGATGCGCAGAGCCCCGCGGCGGCGACGAGGAGGACGAGGAGCGACGCCGCGGTGCCCCGGCGCACGCGCAGCGCGGTCAGGAGCGCGCACAGCGCCAGGACCGACCACAACCCCTCGGCACCGCTCGCCTCGCCAGCGACGGTGCAGGAGCATCCCCCGGCAGCCGGCGTGGTGGTGCGGCCGTGGAAATCGAGCTTGCCCGCGTTGCCAGCCTCGTCGCGCGCCTCGACCTCGACGTCGGAGGGAGCGAGCCCGCCCGCCAGCGCGACCAGCGCGAAGTGATCGCCGCGGCTCCAGACCGACCATTCGCCGCCGGCGCGGAATCGGTATTCGAGCGCCGCGGACGGGGAGACCGCGTCGTGGGCGGTGAAACGCGCCTCGTCGCCCCGGAGCTCGAAGACGCCCTCGGGGGCGACGGTGTCGACCAGGAATTCGAGGCGCACCGGCGTCGGATCGGTGGTCGCCGGATCGTCCATCATGCGCGCACGCACATCGACGTGATGCCGCCCCTGCAGCCACAGCGTCGGGTGGGCGACGGTCTGCGCCGGGCCGCGCATCCACGGTGACCAGGTGGCGCCGTCGAAGGAGACCGACCACTCGAGGTCGCGATCGGTGCCGTCGATCCCGAAGCCCGAGAGCAGGAGCTCGACGCGCGGGGCCACCAGCGGATCGAGGCCGCGGTCGACGCGGAACGCCTCGGTCGGTGGCATCAGCACCTGCCCCACCGCCGCCTCGGTCTCGGCGTGGAAGGTCTCCGGGCTGGCGAGCGCGATGGTGGTGAAGAAGGAGAGGAACTTGTTGCCGTCGGTGGGCTCGATCGCGACGATCTTCAGGTCGAGACCCATCACCGCCGGGAGGGCTACCGGCTTGAGGCCGCTGGTGACGCCGCCGAGCGCGGTGCCGAGCAGCGGCGGGAAGGCCTTGGCGAGCTGCTCCGGCGCCTCCTTGAGGAGCTCGCTGTTCGAGACCCGCACGTTCTTGAACGCCTTGTCGAGATCGATGATCGGGACGATCTGCCCCATCGCGTCCACGTCCAGCATCACCGGGATCGAGAGGTCGGCGGTGAGGGTGAGGATGCGGACGTAGCGGTCGTCGAAGAAGGCGTAGAAGTCGATCGCGAACTTCGGGACATCGATCCGGAGCAGCGGGTCGACGATCTTCTTCTTGCCGTTCTCGACGGTGAAGGTGCCCGCGCCGATGGTGATCACGGGCTCCTGCTGCGGGCGCATCACCAGGAACATCGGGGCGTTGTTGACGTGGACGAGGTCCGCCAGCGACGGCATGAGCAGGCCGACGGTGCTGGTGTTGAGCATCGCCACCGTCGGTGTGCCCACCCGCAGGCAGAGCGCGCCCGCGTCGAAGGCGGCGTAGCCCATGGTGCGGAGGTGGCTCTCGTGAATGCCGAGGCCGATGTGGTAGGGCTTCTTCGTCTGGGGCTCGACCTGTCCGGTCGCGGCGGCCCATTTTCCGACGGTGGGCACCATCGGCGCGGGGCGCATCGGGACGCAGGCGTTGTGCGGATCGCCCTGCCCTCCGCCGATCATCCCGAGCGAGATGCCGCCGTTCGGCGCGGCCTGCACGTCGGCGTACGCGCCCAGCACCGCCAGCGTGTCCATCCCCGCCACCGTCCCCGGCGAGAGCGACGCGAAGAGCGCGCCCACGTCGAGCTTTCCGGCCGCGCCGATCTCCTGGAGGCACTTGCCCTTGCGCATGCACGCGCCGCTCTTGCACTCGTCGGCGAAGGCGGCGCACTCGTCGAGCATCTTGCACTTCGCACAGAATGCGTCATCGGCGGCCTTGGTGATGTTGTCGACCAGGCTCTTCTTCAACTGCTTGATCACCTCGTCCTTGATGAAGGAGACGTTCTGGACCAGCGTGCAGGCGAAGTCGGCGAGGGGATTGATCGCGGCCAGATCGAGCATGCTCTTGTCGAGGTTCAGGATGTCGGTGTTGGCCATGTTGATGCTGGTGAGGTGGGTGGTGGCGTCGACGGTGAAGGTCACGTCGGCGGCGATATCGATGTCCTTGTGGCCCTGCGTGCCTTTCTTCGTGTCGATCGAGACCAGGCAGTGCGACTTCCCGAGGCCGAAGTCGAACGCGACCGGGATGGGCGCCTTCGAGACCAGCTGGGTGCGGACGGCGAAGGCGAGCGCGTTCGGCGCCTTCGGCTTGAGGATGACGTCCTGGACGGCGATATCAAGGGTGCACTTCGGCTGCGGGTTGGCGCAGCAGACCTCGTTCTTGCCGCCGCAGGAGGGCGGGATATCGAAGGTGGAGCCCATCGGCAGGAGCGAGTTGACGAGGCCCTTGCCGTTCAGCTGGAGGTAGTCGACGGCGCCCTGGGTGACCCGGATCTGGAGCGCGTTGTCGTGGCGCCGCCCGTCGGTGGGGAAGCCTCCCTTGATCGGCTGGAGGCAGGAGCAGCTCTGCCCCCCGCAGGCGGCGAGGACGAAGGCGGCGAAGGGGAACAGGCGAATGGCGAGGCGCATCGGGGCAGCGTAGCGCCCGGCGTGCGAGGGGGTCAACCGGAGCAAGCAACCCGGGTGCTTAACAGCGGAGGGGGCCCTCTTGCTGGCTCTTGCTCGTCACGTAGTCGTAGTCGTAGTCGTAGTCGTAGTCGTCACGTCCGCAGCGACGGCAATCGAACTTCCTCCCGGAACAAATTCCTCCTGCCAACCGACCACCCTGGCCACCCAGGAGGATGCCCCCTACATCGCCGAGGGAGCGGGCCGGTTCGGAGCGCCGGATGGCGCCCGCTTCTACCGCATCGCCCGGGGCTCCGCGATGGAGTGCACGTCTATCGTGGATGCCTTTGCGGTCCTGCAACTCGCCGAGGAAGACACCCGGCGACAGGCCATGGAGTCGCTGACCCGCATCGTGGAGATGCTCACGCGCATGTGCCGGAGAGCTGATCCCCCGCGCGCGAGTGCCCCTGAATCGACTACGACTACGACTACGACTACGTGAGCGAAGGGACCCCCTTCTCCGTTAAGCACCCAAGCAAGCCACGGGAACGGGAACGGCACGGGAACGGCACGGGAACGGCTACGGGAACGGCTGGAAGCGGAGCGCCTTGGGCTCGGGATTGACGATCACCGCCTCGCCGGGCCACAGCGGCGTCTTCGGGGCGACCTCCTGGCAGACCGGCCACGGGCAGGCGGGGGCGCCGTTGCCCTTGCTCATCCCGAGGTTGTTGTTGAGGCTGATGTGGATGTGGTGGTGGTGGAACTGGAACCACCCGAGGCCCATGTCGGTGACCTCGAAGGCGAGCTTGCCGATCTTGTTGCAGCTGGTCTGGGTCAGCCAGCCGTTGGCGCACAGCGTCGGCATCGCCTGCTGGACCAGCGGGCCCACCTTGCCGTCGATGCCGAGCACGCGCACCCGACCGCTCGAGAAGAGCGCGCCGATGAAGAGCGTGGTCCGCCACAGGTCGACATTGTCGGGCGGACCGACGCAGTGGTACTGGTCGACTCCGTTCAGCGTGTAGGGGCAGATCGGGCGCAGGTAGTTGTTCGGCGGCTTGATCTGGTAGTAGCCGATGTCCATGTCGTAGCCGTTGGTGTGGGTGCCCTTGGGATGCCCGGGCTGGCCGATCGAGGTCCCGGGGATGGCGCCGTTCATCTCGCTCATGTCGCCGGGAGCGACCGGCATGCCGTTGCCGCCGACCCAGTTCTTGGCCTTGCAGTCGACGTAGGCGGCGGCGTACTTCACCAGCATCACGAGATCCCGGCGCGCCCAGCTCCGGTATTGATTGTTGAGCGTCTCGCCGTTGATCGCGTAGTCGTCGTAGCCCACGCCCACCGGGGGTATGAACTGGATCAGCGCGCCGCAGTAGGCGTTGTCACCGACGCAGTCGCGCGCCGGGAGGTTGCAGTTCGGGCCGGGGCCGGCGCCGGGGCCACCGCCGAGATCGGGCACGCACTGGCCGTTGGTGCACTTCAGCCCCTGCGCGCACGGGTTCTGCTGGCTGCAGGGCGCCTTCACGCACACGAGGTCGGCGCTGCACACCTCGCCCGGGTCGCAGTCGGCGTTGCCCGCGCAGCCGGGGACACAGGCCTCGACATCACCGGGACAGGCGTACTCGGCGCGGCACTCGTTCTTCGCCATGCAGAGCTTGAGGCACAACATCGCGCCGCCCTGGAACTTGTAGCAGTCGCTGCCGTTCGGACAGCTCCCCGGCTGGCAGTTCTTGATCGCGCAGTAGCCGTTCGGCCAGCCCTGGCCGTTGGTGATGCACTGGGCGTTCAGGCCGCCCTGGCAGCTGGCGTCGGCGACGCAGGGATCGCCGACCGCGCCGAGCGGCTTGCCGGCCATGTCGCCTTTCGGGGAGATCGACATATCCGACTTTTGCGGGGGAACCGCCATATCCGCCGGCTGCGGCGGGACCGCGAGATCCTCCTCGCCGGGCTGCATCGCCAGATCCTTCGCGCCGGGGATCGATTGATCGGCCTTTCCGCCACCGCCGAGATCCTTGTTGACCGGGGCCCCACCGTCGTCGAGGAGCCCGCCGTCCTCGTCGGTCGCGCCGCCGTCATCGGTCATCCACCAGTTGTTCCCGCCGCCGCCGCCCGCGCAATCAACCGCCCCCGCCGCGACCGCCAGGATCGCCGCGCTTCGCCACCAGTTTTTCATGCTGCATTCCTCCGCCCCGCAACCGCGCGAAGCGGCCCCGCATACCACCAAGCTCGCCCGGGGAGCAAGCTTCCTTGTTGCGTAGCGTGATCTGGAAGCTAGGGAGTGCCGGTCGCGGCGACGGCGTGCAGGGGCGGGGCGAGGGGGCCGGTGCTACGGACTGCCGCGGCGTCGGTGCGGCGGAGCGAGAGCAGTACCAGGTTGCCGAACGGGTGGCGCCAGCGACGGTGCGGAACGATCCGCGAGAGGCGCCGGGCGAGGCGGAACGAGAGCCCGGCGAGGAACGGCGTGATGAAGTGACTGGTGGTCTTGTACTCGACGGAGAAGAGGCGCGCGAAGGCCGGGTAGATCGCCTGGAGGCGCGACTCCATGCTGAAGTGGGTGAAGCAGGTGATGTGCTGCTCCTCGTAGGTCACGTCGGAGGCGGCGTTCAGGATCACCTCGAGGAGCGGCCATGCGCTGGCGTAGTTCGGGGTGGTGATGTGGAGGCGTCCGCCCGGCTTGAGGAGCGCCGCCGCCTGATCGAGCACCCGCACGATCTCGTCGGGGCGGAGGTGCTCGATCACCTCGATCAGGGTGATGCAATCGAAGCGTTCGTCGAGCGATGCCAGGTGCTCGATGGTGGGGAGGTGCAGGAAGCGGCGGAAGGGCGTGCCGTAGTGGCTGCTGGCGTAGGGGATCTGGTCGCGCACGACGTCGACGCCCACCTGGCGACCGAAGCGCTCCTCGGGGACCAGCGAGAGGAAGCTGCCCGCGCAGCACCCGATGTCGAGGAGCGCGCCGTTCTGCCCGGGGAGGAACGAGTCGATCACCCGCTCGAACTTCGAGAGGTGCCACAGCCGACGGATCGGCGATCCCTCGCGCAGGATGACGTCGTAGTAGCCGATCGGGATGTCTTCGTAGACGTAGGGGGACTTCTCGGGCATCGCGATCCTCGGCTCCGGTCCCACGGGCGCGACCGGGCAAATTTTGGTGAACATAGGCGCGCCAGGAAGGCGGCGCAACCGCCGAGTGACCGCGGGAAGTGGTAGATTCGGGCCATGCGCTGCCCCGAGTGCAAGGCCGACGACGCGATCACCGCCAAGGTGGTGCTCAAGCTGCAGGCGCCGCTCACCAAGGGCGGCGGGCTCAAGCTGATCGGCGCCTTCACCCACGACGATATCCGGAAGCAGTGGCACGAGCAGCGGAAGAACTGCGCCTGCGTGCGCTGCGGTGCAGCATTCGTCTACGTGGACGGCGAAGGGCTGACCGGCGGGTGAAGGCGTACTCCAACAGCCGGGCCGGAGGCGCCCATCCCACCGGTCGCGAGGCGGGGGCTCCGCTGCCGCTGTTCGCCGCCTGATGCGGGCGCCCCCGTCGCTCCGCTGCCTGCTCGCGCCGCTCGCCCTCCTCGCGTTCGGCTGCGGCGTACCCGAGCTCACCACCCTCGGGAGGAGCTGCGGCGGCGATCCCCTCTCCTGCGGTCCCACCGAGACCTGCTGGCCTGGCGGCGACGGGATCCTCTCCTGCCACGGGGCCAAGGAGTATGTCGCGGCGGGAAGCGACTGCGAGCTCCTGG
>SHYY01000148.1 GCA_009692555.1 Myxococcales bacterium | reverse complement strand
GCGAGTTGCAGGACCGCAAAGGCATCCACGATCGCCTTGCACTCCATCGCGGAGCCCCGGGCGATGCTGTAGAAGCGGGCGCCATCCGGCGCTCCGAACCGGCCCGCTCCCTCGGCGATGTAGGGGGCATCCTCCTGTGTGGCCAGGGTGTCGGTTGGCAGGAGGAATTTGTTGCGGGAGGAAGTTCGATTGCCGTCGCTGCGGACGGGACGACTACGACTACGACTACGACTACGGCTACGTGACGAGCAAGAGCCAGCAAGAGGGCCCCCTCCGCTGTTAAGCACCCCGGCGGCGCCCGGCGGCGCGGGCCCGTTGAAAGCGCGCGCGGGCTCTGGTATCTATCTGCGCGGTCGCTCGCCGCGATGCTGCCTTGCGCGCGGCCGAGTGGTCCCCTCGCGGTCCCGTCGGTTTCGGAGGTTTTCCGTGGTCCGAATTGCTCCCTGGGTCGTCGCGGCTCTCTTCGTCGGCGGGGTCCATGACGCCAGCGCGCTGCCGAAGAAGAAGGGAGGCGCGGGCAAGGCGGCTGCCAAGGCGGTGGGAAAGGCGGCACCTGCCGCGCCGGTGGCCGTCAAGAAATCACCGGTCAAGCCGGCTCCGGCCGTCAAGGAAGTAGCGAAAGGGGCTCCCGCGCCGGCGGTTGCGCCGGTGCAGCCTGGGGCGTCCACGCCGGCCCCGTCGGGGGCCCACGCGGTCGCCGTGCCGACGGCTTCGAACTGGGAGGAGCTGTCGCGCGAGGCGTCGCAGCCGGCCACGACCGAAGCGCTGGCGCGCGATCTCGAGCCCCTCTACGCCCAATGCGGCAAGGAGTCGGAGCTGGCGAGGCGGCAGTGCGAGACGATCCGGGCGTGGCACCTCGAACGGATCAAGCGGACGCGTTATGTCGCCCTGGCGGACGCCGGCGCGCTCCAGGTGTCGCCCTACGACGCGACGGAGAAGAACGTCACGCTGACCGTCTCGGGCTGCCTCGACTGCGGCCGGCCGTTCCAGCTCGGCGGTGGGCCGCGGCTGCTCGCCACCAAGGCGCCGAAGGGGATCTCGGAGGGCGTGCCGCTCGGCCTCGACGTGGGCGACCACGAGGTGGCGCTGCCCGACGCAAAGAAGGCCAAGAACTTCGCCGACAAGGTGCTGCCGCGGCTGCGCGTGGAGTTCGTGTTCACCGTCGGCGAGTCGTTCGATGTCGGGAAGGCGCCGGCGCTGGTCAAGGGGCTCACGATCGTGCCGCTCGGGCACCGCGTCTACAATGGCTGCACCGGCGAGGTGCTGGCGTCGTCGCCGAAGTCGCTGAAGGCGCGCACGATGCCGGCGGCGGAGCGCGATCCGAGCTGCCCCGCATTCGATGCGCCGACGGAGGAGGAGCAGGCCGAGGCGGCGGAGCAGGCGCAGCTCCCCGATACGCTGGCGCGCGCCGACATCGAGCGGGCGATGGCGCCGGTGCAGCAGCGGGTGCTGGAGTGCGCGCAGGAGTTCGAGCTGAAGGGCGTGGCGCGGGTGCAGTTCACCGTCACCGACGACGGGAAGATGACTGCGCTGAAGGTGTTGCCGCCGTTCGAGAAGGGCGAGGCGAAGATCTGCCTCAGCCAGTCGCTCAAGTCGGCGGTGTTCCCGAAGTTCAAGAAGAGCAAGCCGATCCCGGTCGAGTACCCGTTCGTCCTTCATCAGTAGTGCGTGGGCGCCGCCTGGCTTTGCCTGGCGGCACCCGTCGCAGGGGGTCCAAGGGACCCTCCAGTGTCCCCTTCCCGAGTAGGAGCCCCCGCATGGCCACAGCGAAGGTGAATGCAAAGGTGGAGCTGTACTGGAAGCCCGGCTGAACCGGCTGCGTGAAAGCGCGGGAGTTTCTCGCGCACCGGGTCGGTGAGGCGGTGGTGGTGCGGAACCTGATCAAGGAGCCGCTCGGGGTGGAGGAGCTGAAGAAGCTGGTGGCGAAGGTAGGGAGCGCGCGCGAGCTGGTGGCGCCCAAGCGGCGCGGCGAGGCGGCGGCGGTGCCCGACGGCGAGCTGGTGGAGTGGCTGGCGGCGGACGGCGGGCGGGTGCGGCGGCCGATCGTGGTTGCGGGGAAGAAAGTGACGCTCGGGTTCAGCGCGGCGATCGCGGCGGAGCTGGAGGCGGCGCTGGGGTAGGCCCTCCGATCTCCCTCTCCCGCTCGCGGGAGAGGGTAGGGGTGAGGGTGGTGGGGCGTTGCCGTTGCCGTTGCCGTTGCCGTTGCCGTTTCGGTTCCCGTATGGCCCTTCAGCATCGCCGCGCGGTCCTCGGGCGCACCCGCACGATGGTTCGAAGATGTGCAACGGTCCTCCCCGAGCGCTGCGCGGTCCCTCGGAAGCGCTGCGCGGTCCTTCGCGAGCGCTGCGCGGTCCCCTGGAGGCGCAGCACGCTCCCGGGACAGCGTCGGACACTCCCGCCGCGCCGCTCTGCCCTCCTCCGGAGGCGTCGCGCGTCGCGAGCCCTGACCGGTTCGCCAACTTGCTGGCGGGAGATGGAGGGCGGTGGAGGCGAAATGGTGCCGGGTGGGGCGGTTCTGCTTCGGCCCGCGCCCTGCACGCCGTCCCGGCGAGCGCGAGCTCACCCACCCGCTCTGCAAAGGAGGATTCCATGGCCGACAAGACGCCTTCGCCGTCCCTGCTTCGCACCCCCGGCATCGCGATCGCGGATCGCGACCTGCGCGTCGCCGTGGCGATCCACGACGAGCTCCTGCGGCGTGGGCAGAGCAGCTTCTTTCCGGCCGACCTCCCGGGCGAGGAGGTCCACGAGCACCTGCGCGCCCACCTCGATGCGATGGGCGAGCGCGCGGTCGTGGGTCGCACCGAACGGAGCCTGGTGGCGGAGGTCCGGACCGATGACCGCACCGCCGTCGCCATGGTCGGCCGCCTGACCGAGCTGGTCAACGGGGCGTGGCCGCCCGGCTGCAAGCAGCGCGGCGACTTCTTCTCGGGTGGCGCGGGCGAGCACGCCCCCTGCGCCCAGCTCGCGGCGATGGCGAGCGGGATCAAGCTGCACGGCCTCCCGGGCCTGCCGCAGGACCTCGCCGAGCCGGTGATCCGCAAGCTCGCCCAGCGTCTCGCGATCGCCGAGAGCGCCCGCGCCGACACCGGCAAGCAGCGCCAGAACGTGGTCGCCTTCCGCCGCAACATGCGCCCGCGAACGCGCGAGATCGCCCGCCGCATGTCGGCGATCCTGCGCGGCCACTACGGCAAGCACAGCAAAGAGCTGGCCGCCTACGGCTTGCGGATGCGGACGGTCAGCCCGAAGCCGCGGCGGAAGGCGGTGCCGGTGGTGGTGGCGATGCCGTCGAACGGCGTGGTCGCGAACGGCTGAGAGGGGCCGGGCGCGCCAGTCCCCGAAGACCCAGGGGACGGTGTGGTGCCCGCGACGGCGACGGCGACGGCAACGGCAACGCTAACTTCCTTTACCGCGTCAGCGGAGTTGTCTCGGCGGGAGCCGAGGGCAACGGCAACTTGGCGGTCGCTCAACGGCCACGGCCACGGCCAGAAGTCACCGATCACAGTGGATCACGCCCAAGCCTACCCCGCTCGCTCGAACAGGCAGACCACCTCGACGTGGTAGGTCTGCGGCATGAGGTCGAGGGCGGTGGCGCGGATCGGGCGCAGGCCGGCGGCGGCGAGGTCGCGGGCGTCGCGGGCGAGGGTCATCGGATCGCAGGAGACGTAGATCAGGCGCGAGGTGAGGCGGGCCAAGGACGGGAGGAGGGGGCGGGCGCCGGCGCGGGGGGGATCGATCAGGACGAGGTCGAATTTCTCGCCCTGGGACGCGAGGCGCAGGGCGGCGCGCTCGGCGGGCTCGGCGGTGGCGGTGGCCGCGGGGACGTTTCTGCGGAGGCGCGCGATCGCGGCGGGATCGCCCTCGACAGCGAGCACGTCGTGGCCGGCAGCGACGAGGTCGCGGGTGAAGTTGCCGTCGCCGGCGTAGAGCTCGAGGGTGCGGCCGCTGCTTCCGGCGGAGGCTGCGACGATGCGGCGGAGGGCGTGGTTGCCGGTGTCGCCGGCCTGGGCGAACCCGTCGGCCGCGGCGTGGAAGGGCGGCTCGCTCGCGCCGGCCGTATCGATGTCGCGCGCGCCGAACCGTACGGCGTCGAGGACCAGGCCGACGATGCCCGCGCGACCAATCAGTGTCCGCGCGGTGGCGGCGGCGCCCGCCCGCAGGCCTTCGAGGGCGAGGTGGACGAGGTCGCCGCGGCCCACCAGGCCGGCGATCGTGCCTCCGGGATCCATCTGTCCAAAGGCGGCGCGGCGCGCCTCGGCGAGCGCGGCGTCGAGCGCGGGGTGGAGGAGCGGGCAGGTGGTCACGTCGATCACCCGGTGGGAGCGGCGCGCCTGGAAGCCGATCGCGCCGTCACCGACGGTGAGGCGGGCGCGGGTGCGGTAGCCGAAACCATCGCTGGGGGCGCACAGGGGATCGATCGTGCAGCCGAGCCGCCCGAGCGCGCGGATGACCACCGCCTGCTTCGCGGCGCGCTGCACGGCGAGCGCGACCTCCTGCCACTGGCAGCCGCCGCAGCTTCCCGAGAGCGGGCAGCGCGCTGCGACTCGCGATGCGCCGGGCGAGAGCACCTCGAGGAGCGAGGCGCGGGCGAAGTCGCGCTTCGCCTCGTCGACCTCGATCCGCAGCTGGTCGCCGGGGACGCCACCGGCGACGAAGACCACCCGCCCGTCGGGAGCGCGGCCCACCGCGTCGCCTCCGAAGGCGAGACCGGTGATGGTCAGGGAGAGGCGCTCGCCGCGGATCATTCTTTGTGCGATCGCACCACGGCGCCCCGCGAGGCGGAGAGGAGCGTCGCCGCCGATCCGTCGCGCACCGCGACCTCGATGAAGCCGGAGGATCCGAGGTAGGCGACCGGCTGGCCGGGGGCGACGTCGGCGTAGGTGGTGTGGAGCGGCGCGTCCACGCCAGCGACGGTGAGGGTGCCGGAGACGGTGCCGCCCGGGAAGCTGGTGACCAGGTTGCCGAAGCGGTCGATGTGGATCACCTCGCCGCGGAGGGTTGCGCCTTCGCGCGCCGCTGGCGGCAGGGCGAGCTGCCGCTGGACCACGATTCCCGTCGAGAACTCGGCGATCGGCGCGCCCGCGGCGAGGCGGGCGGCGATGCGCGCGAACAGGTCGCGGCCGTGGAAGGTGGGGTGGATCAGCCACTCCGGCGGCAGGCGGGTGCTGTCGATCGCCCACGCGGCGCCCGGCGCAGCCAGCCAGGTGAGCCCGTTGTCGGGGGCGACGAAGAGCGCGCCGTCGTGCTCGACGATCAGCGCGCGCCGCGAGGACCCGACCCCGGGATCGACCACCGCGATGTGGACCGTCCCTGGCGGGAAGAAGCAGGCCGCCTGCGCCAGCGCGAAGGCCCCGGCGAACACGTCCTGCGGCGGCACGTCGTGGGTGAGATCGACGAGCCGCGCCGCCGGGTGCTCGCGGAGGAGGACGCCTTTCATCGCGCCGACGTAGCCGTCCTGCGTCCCGAAGTCGGTGGTGAGGGTGATGATCCCGTTCATCGCGCGCGCCGGATCCGGATCGTGCCCGCTTTCGAGCGGATGTCGTACTCCGGATCTCTCTTCCCGGTCCACCGGGTGCAAGATAGCTTTCCCAGGGTCGCCTCCTGGGTAGTCTCGTGTGCCTCGCGGCGAGTCTTCGCGTGTCCCAGCACCACGCCGCAGAGAATCCTTGGGCCGCTGTCGAGGTCCAGGTCGCCGAGCACCACCCACTCGTCGGGGTACGCCTTGCGGACCTGCTCCCAGGTCAACAGCCTGGGCGCGCTCTTGCGTGTCGCCATCCGCTCAGCGTGCCACCGCCTTGCGGAGGGTCAATAATTCGGAGAAAGCGGCCACGCCGGCCGGGTCCCGTTGTAGAGTCGCGCGGTGGACAAGACCTACCCCGATGCGGCGGCGGCGCTGCACGATCTGACCGACGGGATGACGGTGCTGGCGGGCGGCTTCGGGCTGTGCGGCAACCCGGAGAACTGCATCGCGGCGATCCTGAGGATGGGGACGAAGGGGCTGACCATCGTCTCCAACAACTGCGGCACCGACGACAAGGGGCTCGGCGTGCTGCTCGCGGCGGGGCAGGTGCGGAAGATGATCTCGTCGTATGTCGGCGAGAACAAGATCTTCGAGCGGCTGTTCCTCTCCGGGCAGCTGGAGGTGGAGCTTTGTCCGCAAGGCACGCTGGCGGAGCGCCTCCGCGCGGGGGGCGCGGGGATCCCGGCCTTTTTTACACCGACCGGCTACGGGACCAAGGTCGCCGAGGGGAAGGAGACCCGCGAGTTTCCGGAGTTTCACCCGGGGCGGCACTTCGTGATGGAGCGGGCGATCCGCGGCGACTTCGCGATCGTCAAGGCGTGGAAGGGCGACCGCTGGGGCAATCTGGTCTATCGCAAGACGGCGCGAAATTTCCATCCGATGATGGCCGCCGCGGGAAGGATCACCGTCGCTGAAGTGGAGCAGCTGGTCGAGCCGGGCGAGCTCGATCCGGATCACGTTCACACGCCGGGGATCTACGTGCAGCGGATCTTCCAGGGGCGGGATCACGTCAAGCCGATCGAGCAAAGGACGACAACGTCGGCAATCGCCGACGTGCAGCAAGCTCGGAGAGCAACACCGCGCGTCCAGGGAGGCGGAGCCTCCTCGGAGCAGCTCGCTCCGCTCGGCGATACGCCGCGGGAGGCGAAATGAGCCGCGTGGTGGTCGCCACCGTCGACGAGGTGCACGCGCAGGTGATCGACGAGGCGTTCGCGGACGCCGGCATCGAGGTGGAGCTGCTCGCCGTGAAGTCGGGCTTCGTGCATCAGCCGTACTTCCGGGTGCAGACCTACGCCGATATGCGGCCGATGATCGATGTCGAGGTGGATCCGGAGCGGGCCGAAGAGGCGGGGACGCTGCTCGCCCAGCTGTCGGTGGGCGCGCAGGAGAACCTCGACGCGGCGGCTCTGGCCGAGGAGCCGCCCGCCGATGCGGGGTCGCGGCTGCCGGCGCTGATCGCGCGGGTGCGCGGCACCGCGACCGCCGTCGTGGCCGTCTATCTGGTGCTCAGCATCGTGCTGCCGCTGCTCCTTTTCGTCTTCCTCTGGCTCTGGTGAATCATGCCGCTCGATCGCAACCAGCTCGCCCGCCGCGTCGCCCGGGAGCTCAAGGACGGCTACTACGTGAACCTCGGGATCGGGATGCCGACGCTGGTGGCGAACTTCATCCCGGCGGGGATCGACGTGATCCTGCAGTCGGAGAACGGGATGCTCGGGATCGGGCCGTTTCCCGTCGAGGGTGAGGAGGATCCCGATCTGATCAACGCGGGCAAGCAGACCATCACCGAGATCCGCGGATCGTCCTATTTCTCGTCGGCGGAGTCGTTCGCGATGATCCGTGGCGGGCACGTCGACATGTGCGTGCTCGGGGCGATGCAGGTGTCGGAGACGGGCGATCTCGCGAACTGGATGATCCCGGGGAAGATGGTGAAGGGGATGGGCGGGGCGATGGATCTGGTCGCCGGCGCGCGCAACGTGCTGGTGATGATGGACCACACCGCGAAGGGGGAGCGGAAGATCCTCAAGCGCTGCTCGCTGCCGCTGACGGCGATCGGGGTGGTGAGGAAGATCATCACCGATCTGGCGGTGATCGAGGTCGCTCCCGAGGGGCTGGTGCTGCGCGAGGTGGCGCCCGGGGTGACGCCGGAGGAGGTGCAGTCGCTGACCGAGCCGACGCTGGTGATGCCCGCCGAGATCCGGACGATCGCGGTCTGATGAGCGACCGGGAGAGGGATCTGGCGGAGGCGCGGGCGCGTTTTCTGGAGTCGCTGGAGCGCACGAAGAAGAAGGCGCCGCTGCGGAGCGAGCGGTTTGTCACGGACGCGGAGATTCCGCTTCACGATCTGTATTCACGCGGCGACGGTGACGGCGTGCGCTCCCAGACACCGGCAGCACCCTCACCCCGACCCTCTCCCGGGGCGCGAGAGGGAGACGATCCGAACGGGGTGGTCGCGGTGGACTATCTCGCCGATCTTGGATTTCCCGGCGAGTATCCGTTCACAAGGGGCGTCCAGCCGACGATGTATCGCGGGCGGCTCTGGACAATGCGCCAGTACGCCGGGTTTGGCGACGCGGCGGAGTCGAATCGGCGGTATCACTACCTCCTGGCGCGGGGGCAGACCGGGCTGTCGGTGGCGTTCGATCTGCCGACGCAGATGGGGCGCGATCCGGATCACCCGCTGGCGATGGGCGAGGTGGGAAAGGTGGGCGTCTCGATCGCCTCGCTCGACGATATGCGGGCGCTGCTCGATGGGCTGCCGCTCGAGACGATCTCGACGTCGATGACGATCAACGCCACCGCCGCGACGCTGCTGGCGCTCTACGTCGCGGTGGCCGACGAGCGCTGCGTGCCGAGGACGGCCCTCCAGGGGACGATCCAGAACGATATCCTGAAGGAGTACATCGCGCGCGGGACCTACATCTACCCACCGCGCCCGTCGCTGCGGATCACCACCGACACCTTCTCGTTCTGCCAGGCGGAGCTGCCGAAGTGGAACACGATCTCGATCTCCGGCTACCACATCCGCGAGGCGGGATCGGACGCGGTGCAGGAGGTGGCGTTCACGCTGGGCGACGGGATCGCGTACGTCGAGGCGGCGATCGCCGCGGGGCTGGCGGTCGACGAGTTCGCGTCGCGGCTGTCGTTCTTCTTCAACGTGCACAATCACTTCCTCGAGGAGGTGGCGAAGTTCCGGGCGGCGCGGCGGCTGTGGGCGCGGATCATGCGCGAGCGCTTCGGGGCGACCGATCCGCGCTCGTGGGCGCTGCGCTTCCACGCGCAGACGGCGGGCTCGACGCTGCAGGCGCAGCAGCCGCTCAACAACGTGGTGCGGACGACGCTGCAGGCGCTGGCGGCGGTGCTCGGCGGGGCGCAGTCGCTGCACACGAACTCGTACGACGAGGCGCTGGCGCTGCCGTCGGAGAAGGCGGCGACGCTGGCGCTGCGGACGCAGCAGGTGATCGCCCACGAGTCGGGGGTGGCGGACTTCGTGGACCCGCTCGGCGGCTCGTACGCGCTCGAGGCGCTCACCGACGAGATCGAGCGGCGCGCGGGCGAGTACCTGGCGAAGATCGACGCGCAGGGCGGGATGGTCGCGGCGATCGAGGCGGGCTACGTCCAGCGCGAGATCGAGGCGCGCGCCTACGAGTATCAGCGGGCGATCGAGGCGAAACGGAAGATCGTCGTCGGGGTGAACGAGTTCGTGGCCGACGAGGCGCCCGTGGAGGGGCTGCTGAAGGTCGATCCGGGGCTGGAGCGGATCCAGGTGGACCGCGTGCGTGCGCTGCGCTCGGCGCGCGATGCGCAGCAGGCATCGGAGGCGCTCGCCAGCCTCGAGACGGCGGCGCGCGGGAGCGACAACCTGGTGCCGCGGATCCTGGCGGCGGTGAAGGCGCGGGCGACGGTGGGGGAGGTGGCGGAGCGGCTGCGCGGCGTGTTCGGGGAGCACCGCGAGGGCCGCGGCGCGAAGGTCTAGCCCGATCCCCCGCGACCCCATTTTGTGCTTGAACAACGGGCCTCTGCGGGCTTACAAGTAGGGGGTTCCCGTCGCTTTTTCGACGTCGGAAGGATGCGATGACGAAGTCGGATCTCATCGAGATGGTGTCGAACAAGCTGCACCTCCCCAAGGGGAAGGCGGAGCTGATCGTGAACTGCATCTTCGATTCGATGGAGGCCTCGTTGCGGAGCGGCGAGCGGATCGAGATCCGCGGCTTCGGGAGCTTCGAGATCCGCCACTACAAGTCCTACGAGGGGCGGAACCCGCGCACCGGGGACGCGGTGGAGGTGCAGCCCAAGCGCCTGCCCTTCTTCAAGGTGGGCAAGGAGCTGAAGGAGCGCGTCAACGAGTCGATCAAGAAGCCCGCCAAGAGCCCGATCTCCGCAGCGCAGTAGTCTCCCCCGCCGCCCCTCCCGGCCATGCCGGAGTACCCCGACATCACCGTCTACATCGAGTGCCTGGTGCCGCGCGTGGTCGGCCAGCCGCTCGAGAAGGTGCGCCTCGCCAGCCCGTTCCTGCTGCGCTCGGTGGACCCGCCGCTGGCGGCCGCGGTCGGCCGGCGCGTTACCGGGGTGCGGCGCATCGGCAAGCGGATCGTCGTGGCGCTCGAGGAGGAGCTGTTCCTGGTGTTCCACCTGATGATCGCCGGCCGCTTCCGCTTCGTGGCCCGGGGCGCCAAGCTGCCCGGCAGGCTCGGGCTTGCGGCGTTCGATTTCCCGTCGGGGACGCTGATCCTCACCGAGGCCGGATCGAAGCGCCGCGCGTCGCTGCACGTGGTGCGTGGAGAGGAGGCGCTGGCCGCCTTCGACCGCGGTGGCCTCGATGTGTTCACCGCCGACGCCGTTGCCTTTCGCGCCGCGCTCACAAGCGAGAGCCACACCCTGAAGCGCACCCTCACCGATCCGCGCCTCCTCGACGGCATCGGCAACGCCTACTCCGACGAGATCCTTCACCGCGCGCGCCTTTCGCCGGTCAAGCTCAGCACCCGCCTCAGCGACGAGGAGTGCGGCCGATTGCACGCTGCCTGCCGCGATGTGCTGCGCGAGTGGACGGAGCGCCTGCGCCGCGAGACCGGCGGCAGGTTTCCCGACAAGGTGACCGCCTTTCGCGACGGGATGGCGGTGCACGGCCGCTACCTTGCGCCCTGCCCCGACTGCGGCTCGCCGGTGCAGCGGATCGTCCATGCCGCGAACGAGACCAACTACTGCGCGACCTGCCAGACCGGCGGCAAGCTGCTCGCCGATCGCGCGCTCTCGCGCCTCCTCCACGGCGACTGGCCGCGCACCCTCGAGGAGCTCGAGGAGCGCAAGGCGGGCCTGCGGATCGACGCGCCTCAGGGGAATTGAACCGGGCGGCGGTTTGCTGCTACTGTCGACGCCACCCACCCCGTCCTTCGGCGGGGGCCCAGCACCGAAAAGGAGTTTCCCGATGACGACGGTGGGTCGGATTCTGTTGCTCCAGGCGGCGGCGCTGCTCGCGAGCGGGTGCAGCAGCGCGGGCCGCATCGACGAGGTGAAGGACCTCGCGCGCACCTTCGATTCCGCGGAGCCGCTCGACTTCGCCACCCCCTGCGAGAACCTGAAGTGCCAGCAGGTCGAGTGCGGCGAGGGCGAAAAGACCATCCTGACGGGCAGCGTCTTTTCGCCGAAGGGCGACCTGCCGCTCTACAACGCGATCGTCTACGTGCCGAACGCGCCGCTCGATCCGTTCAAGCCGGGAGTGATCTGCGACAAGTGCGGCGCGATCGCCTCGGGGGCGCCGATCGTCACCGCGCTGACCGACTTCCGCGGCAAGTTCACCCTCGAGAACGTCCCCGCCGGCGACAACATCCCGCTGGTGCTCCAGATCGGCCGCTGGCGCCGCAAGGTGGTGATCCCGCACATCGAGCCGTGCGCCACCACGACGCTGAAGGACGTCAACCTGCAGCGCCTCGCGCGCAACAAGACCGAGGGGGACATCCCGCAGATGGCGATCGCCACCGGGTCGGCGGACCCCTTCGAGTGCCTGCTCCGCAAGGTCGGGATCGCCGACAGCGAGATCACGCTGCCGACCGGGAAAGGGCGCGTGCACTTCTTCAAGGAGAACGGGCGCGACATGAACCCGGCGGCCCCGCCGGGGACGATGCTCTACTCGAACCTGAACGTCCTCAAGAAGTACGACATCGTGATGCTGCCGTGCGAGGGGTCCGACAAGGCGAAGGCCCCCGAGGCAACGCAGAACATGATCGACTACACCTCCGCGGGCGGGCGCATCTTCACCACCCACTACGGCTACGTCTGGATCTTCCGCGCGCAGTCGCCCTGGCCGCTCACCGGCGACTGGAAGGTCGGCCAGAGTTCGCCGCCGAGCCCCTTCCTGGCCAGCGTCGACACCTCGTTCCCGAAGGGGATGGCCTTCTCGGAGTGGCTCTTGTACGTGGGCGCGTCGACGGCGAAGGGGAAGCTGAATGTGTACGAGACCCGGCACGACCTGAACACGGTGAAGAAGCCGCCCTCGCAGCGCTGGATCTACGGCTCCAAGACCGGCGCGGCCACGCCCGACACGGTGCAGCACTTCACGTTCAATACGCCGGTCAATCCGCCGATCCCCGACGGTGGCGAGCCGCTGCAGTGCGGGCGCGTGGTGTTCAGTGACTTCCATGTCTCGGCGCAGGCGCTGTCGGGCCAACAGTTCTTCCCGACGTCGTGCAAGGACGAGCCGCTGAACGCGCAGGAGAAGGCGCTGGCGTTCATGCTGTTCGATCTCTCGTCCTGCGTGCAGAAGGACGAGGAGCCGCCGGTCCCGCCGATTCCATAGGAGCCTGTTTGCGGTAAGGGCCCGCGAATGGACAACTCAGTCGCCCTCGCGGCCGATCCATCCCGGCAGGCTTCGTTGCTCCTCCGTCAAAAACAGAGAGTATTCTCCGTCGTCGCGCCTCGCCATCCGGGCGCCTCGGCCCCGATCATCGATCGAGTTGTCCATTCGCGGGCCCTAAGGAAGCGCGGCTACTTCGATGTGCCGAGGAGGACGTTGATCTCGTTGGCGTTGAAGTTCGCCAGGGCGACGTCGGGGCGGCCGTCGCCATTCCAGTCGGCGATCGCGAGGGCGCGCGGCTGCTTGCCGGCGGGGAAGGCGATCGCCGGCTGGAAGGTGCCGTCGCCGATGCCGAGGAGGACGCCGATGTCGCCGCTGCCGAAGTTCGCCGAGACGAGATCGAGCTTGCCGTCGAGGTTGAGATCGGCGGCGCCGACCGCGATGTCGACCATCCCGGAGGGGTAGTTCACCGCGGCCTTGAAGGTGCCGTCACCGTTGCCGAGCAGCACGCTGACATCGTTCGCGTCGAAGTTGCCCACCGCGATGTCGGCCTTGCCGTCGCTGTTCAGGTCGCCGGTGGTGACGCCGTGGGCGCCCTTGTCGGTGGCGAAGAACGCGGCGGTCTTGAAGCTGCCGTCGCCGACGCCGATCAGCACCGAGACGTTGCTGGTGAGGTAGTTCGCGGTCACCAGGTCGGACTTGCCGTCGCCGTTGAAGTCGGTGAGGGCGAGCGAGCGCGGGCTGGTGCCGACCCCGGCGGAGAAGGGCGTGACGGGCTGGAAGGTGCCGTCGCCCAGGCCGAGCGCCACGCTGACGTTGTCGTTGCTCAGGTTGGCGGTGGCGAAGTCGGCCTTGCCGTCGCCGTTGAAGTCGCCGGCGACCACTCCGTAGGGGTTGACGCCCACCGCCACCGTCGGTTTCGCCGCGAAGCCGCCTGCGCCGTCGCCGATCAGCACCGCCACCGCGTTGGCCCCCTGGATCGCCACCACGAGGTCGGATTTCTTGTCTCCGTTCCAGTCGCCGGCCGCGAGCGCGAAGGGCTTGCTGCCGGCCGCCACGACCAGCGGGGCCTTGAATGTGCCGTCGCCGTTGCCGAGGTGCAGGCCGATCGCGTCGGCGGCGAAGTTGGCCACGGCGAGGTCGGTCTTGCCGTCGCCGTTCCAGTCGCCGGGAGCCACCGCGCGCGGCGAGAAGCCGGCGAGGGGCACCGGCGCGGCGAAGGACACCGTGCCGTAGAAGTAGCTGAAGACCTTCGCGCTGCCGCTCTGTCCGTCGAGGTTCTTCACTGCCACCGCCACCTTTCCGATCACGCCCGGGTCTTGTGGCAGCGTCGCGGTGAGCTGGGTCTTCGACACCACGATCACGTTCTTCGCGGCGTTGTTGTCGACGGTGACCGCGGCGCCCGCGGCGAAGTTGTCGCCGCCCACGGTGAGGGTGATTCCGCCGGTGGTGGGGCCGGAGGGCGGCGCGGCGGAGGTCACGGTGGGCGCGGGTCCGAGCACGAGATCGGGCTGCGGCCGGAGGTCGACGGCGAGCAGGTCGGGCAGGAGGGCGAGATCGGGCTTGGCGAGGTCGGCGAGAGCGGCGTCGGGCATCGCGTCGGGCATCGCGTCGGGAGGTCCGGCGTCGGGTAGCGCGGAGTCGCTCGGCTTTGCAGAGTCGACCGGGAGCGCGCTGTCCGCGGGCGTGGCGAGGTCCGGCAGTCGTGCCTGGTCGGGCGTCGCTGCATCGGGCGGGCGCGCGGTGTCCGGACTCTCCGCCTGATCGCGCGCGATCGCCTGATCGGGCGGCGCGGCGAGATCCGACTCGCCGCCGGGTGGGTCGGAGCAGCCCGCGGCGAGGGTGGCGAGGGCGACGGCGGCGACGAGGGATCGGGATCTCGGCATCGGCATTGAAGATGTGTAGCCCCCGCGCCGGGTAACGTTCAAGGCGCGACGGAGATACTCCGGTCGCGGCGATCGTGGATGGCCTCCGGCAACTACGCATGCGATGATCACAACATGAGCAAGCCGGCACTCAACATCCGCGAGATGACCGCAGACGAGCGTCTCGAGCTCCTCGAAGCCTTATGGGAAAGCCTCGAGCACACGCCTGCTGACGTCCCGGTCAGCGATGGGCAGCGACTCGAGCTGGACCGGCGTCTCGACGAGCTGGACCGCGACGGACCGGTGGGAATCCCTTGGGACGAGGTCCAGCGACGCATCCAGCGCGGCTCGACGTGAGATCCATCATCTTCCGCCCGGACGCGGCGGCGGATGTCGACGAAGCCTATCGCTGGTACGAGGCGCAGCGCGCCGGGCTCGGCGAGGAGCTGTTGGCCAGGGTGCAAGCGGCGCTGAACGCCATCGGAGAAGCACTGCTGGCTTGTCCGATCCTCCACCGGGACACCCGTCGCGCACTCATCGACCGATTTCCGTACGGCATCTTCTTTCGAGTCTACGACGCCAACATCGTGGTCGTCGCCGTATTGCACGCTGGCCGTCACCCCAGGACTTGGCGCCGGCGGTGAGCAGGCTCGCCGCGCGCTGCCTGCTTCCGCGGTTGATCTCGGGCCGGGTCATTCTCAGTACACCCTCCACGCTTGCGTCGCTCGCAGACGACAGCGATCGGCAACTGATCCGTCCTGCGAGCCACGTCAAGAAGCCGACCGCGTCGCCAGGAGCGCACCTGTCCACCCCCTTCAGGCTCGCCTTGTCGCCCCGATCCACACCTGTCCACCCCCTTCAGGCTTGGCCTGTCGCCCCGATCCACACGTGTCCAGCCCCTTCAGGCTTAGGGCCCGCGAATGGACAACTCAGTCGCCCTCGCGGCCGATCCATCCCGGCAGGCTTCGGGGGGCTTGCCCCTCTTCGGTAGTCTTGGGGGGAAGCTCCTCCGTCGAATACAGAGAGAAAGTGCCCTCCTGTCGAGAGACTAGAGCGGAGTGTTATACGGACCGTCGTAATGC
>SHYY01000011.1 GCA_009692555.1 Myxococcales bacterium | reverse complement strand
GGCCAAGGCCAAGGCCAAGGCCAAGGCCAAGGGATGAAATGAAGCTCGACTCGCACGATCTCGCGGCGCTGGCGGAGCAATACCGCACGCCGTTCTACCTCTACGACATGGACGCCGCGCTGGCGCACTTTGCGCGGCTCCGCGGGCAGCTTCCCGACGAGGTGGAGCTGCTCTACTGCGTGAAGGCGAACGCCAACCGGCGCGTCCTGGCGAGCTACCTCGCGCACGCGCAGGGCCTGGATGTCTCGTCGGCGGGGGAGATCGACTGCGCGGTCGCGGCCGGCTTCTCACCGTCGGTGGTGAGCTTCGCCGGGCCGGGCAAGAGCGACGACGAGCTGGAGCGCGCGATCCGGCACGGGATCCGGCTGCTCAGCATCGAGTCGCCCTCGGAGCTGCGGCGCGCCGCGCGGATCGCGGAGCGGCTGGAGCGCGTCGTCGACATCACGCTGCGGGTGAACCCGCTCACCGCGCCGCGCGAGTTCCCGATGAAGATGGGCGGGATCTCGTCGCAGTTCGGGATCCCCGAGGAGGAGATCGATCCGGCGGTCGAGCTGGCGCTGCGCACTCCCGGGATCCGACTCCGCGGCTTCCACATCTTCTCGGGCACCAACTGCCTCGACGCGGCGGCGGTCCTCGCCAACGTGGAGCAGACCATCGCCATCGCGGCGCGGATCGCCGAGCGGCACGATCTCGCGCCGGAGGTGGTCAACCTCGGCGGCGGCTTCGGCATCCCCTACTTCGCGGGGCAGGAGGCGCTCGACGAGCCGGCCGTGACGCGCGGCATGGGCGAGCTTTTGGCGCGTTACCGACGGGGGAGGCTCGCGAATACCCGCTTCCTCCTCGAGCTCGGGCGCTACCTGATCGGCCGCTTCGGCGTGTACGTGGCCAGGGTGATCGACGTCAAGGTCGCGCGCGGGAATCGCTTCGTGATCCTCGACGGCGGGATGAACCACTGCTTCCCGGCCACCGGAAACTTCGGCCAGCTGATCAAGAAGAACTACCCGGTGCAGAACCTCTCGGGCGCGGGGCGCGAATCGTGCGCGCAGGAGATCTGCGGGCCGCTCTGCACCCCGATCGACTCGATGGCGCGGGCGCTCGAGTCGCCGCGCGCCGAGGAGGGGGATCTGATCGCGTTCCTGAACACCGGCGCCTACTGCTACTCGGCCAGCCCGCTCCTGTTTCTTGGCCACGACACCCCGCCGGAGATCGTCTGCTCGGGCGGGCGCTACGAGGTCGCGCGCGCGCGCCGGCCGACCAGTCAATTTTGATCCCGGGTTGATTAAGGGGCTGGACCTGAATAACTTGTGCAGTCTGGCTGCCGATCCATCCCGACCGGCGTAGTTGCTCGTCGGTCAAATACAGAGAGTATTCTCCCTCCCCGCGCCTCGCCGGATCGGGCGCCTCGATAGCCATCTTTGCGCAACGTATTCAAGCCCAGCCCCTAACGAGCCGCTCCCCCCTCGAAAAAAGGCACGCCACGCATGGACGATATCCGCCAGCAGGTCCGGACGATGATCCTCACCAAGTTCCTCGAAGGGCAGCCCGCGTCGATGCTCAAGGACGAGGTGTCGCTCGAGCGGTCACACATCGTCGACTCGGTGCGCGCCCTCGAGATCATCCTGTTCATCGAGGAGACCTACGGGATCCAGGTCGAGAACGACGACGCGATCCCCGAGAACTTCGACACCGTCAGCAACATCGTCGGCTACGTACAGCGCAAGCGGGGGCAGTGATGAATGTCAGCCAAGTCTCGCTCCTCCATGAGTACCTCGAGCGCAACGGGGCGCGGCACCCGGAGAAGACCGCCCTGATCTTCCAGCAGCGACGACTCACCTGGGGCGAGGTGGACGGCCTCGCGACGCAGGTGGCGACGGTGCTGCGCTCGCTCGGCGTGGCGCGCGGCGACCGCGTGGTGATCTACCTCGACAACTGCGTCGAGACCTGCGTGTCGATCTTCGGGATCCTGCGGGCGGACGCGATCTTCAGCGTGATCAACCCGCAGACCAAGCCCGACAAGCTGGTCTACATGCTGAACGACTGCCGGGCGAAGGTGATCATCACCGATCAGCTGCTCGATCGGATCTGGCGCGAAGCGCTGCCGCAGGCGCCGCATCTGCAGTACGCGCTGATCGTCGACGGGGACGAGACGGCGGGCGAGCTGATCGGACACGTGCTCGCGCGATCCTTCGAGCGGGAAGTGGCGACGGCGAGCGCGGACCGGCCGGCCACGCGCAACATCTCGCGCAACATCCCGATTGACCTTGCGGCGATCATCTACACGAGCGGCTCGACGGGCGATCCCAAGGGCGTGATGCTGACCCACCACAACATGGTGTCGGCGGCGGAGTCGATCACCACGTACCTCGAAAACCGGGCCGAGGACATCGTGCTGTCGGTGCTGCCTCTGTCGTTCGACTACGGCCTCTACCAGTGGCTGATGGTCAACCAGTACGGCGGAACCCTGGTGCTGGAGCAGTCCTTCAACTACCCGGCGGCGGTGCTGAAGCTGGTCGAGACCGAGCGGATCACCGGGCTCCCGGTGGTGCCGACGATCGCCTCGCTCCTCAAGACCTACGACGCCAAGGGGCTCCGGCTGCCCGGGATCCGCTACGTGACCAACACCGCCGCGGCGCTGGCGGGGAGCCACATCGAGACGCTGAAGCGGATCTGCCCGAACGCGCGGATCTTCTCCATGTACGGCCTCACCGAGTGCAAGCGGGTGTGCTACCTGCCACCCGAGGAGATCGATCGCCGGCCCGACTCGGTGGGGCGCGCGATGCCGAACATGGAGGTCTACATCGGCGATCCCGAGGGGCGGAGGCTGCCGCCGAACACCGTCGGTGAGCTGGTGGTGCGCGGGCCGCATGTGATGAAGGGCTACTGGGAGAAGCCGGCCGAGACGGCGGAGCGCTTGAAGCCGGGGGACATCCCGGGCGAATTCCATCTGTGGACGGGCGACTACTTCAAGATGGACGACGAGGGCTTCCTCTACTTCATCGGGCGGCGCGACGACATCATCAAGTCGCGCGGCGAGAAGGTGAGCCCGAAGGAGGTGGAGAACGTGCTCTACGCGCTGCCGGGGGTGCAGGACGCGGCGGTGGTGGGCGTGCCCGACGAGGTGCTCGGGCAGGCGATCCGGGCCTACCTGGTGCTGGTCGACGGGCAGGCCTACACGTCGGCGCAGGTGATCCACTGGTGCGTGCAGCGCCTGGAGAGCTTCCTGGTGCCGAAGTACGTCACCTTCCTGTCGTCGATCCCGAAGACCTCGTCGGGAAAGATCACGAAAAAGCACATCGACGAGTTCGCGCGTCGGGCGTTCCTCTCCGGGGATCCTCTGTAGTGTCGTCGCCGCCCGCGATGCGCACCCGTCACCGGATCGTCGTCGGCAAGGATCGCCACCGCTTCTCGTGCGCGCACATGACGGTGTTTCCCGACGGCACCAAGGAGCGGCTGCACGGCCACAACTTCCAGGTGACGGCGGCGCTCGATCTGCACGATGTCTCCTTCGCGCGCTTCCTCGATTTCGCGCGGGTGAAGAGCGCACTCGACCGGCTGTGCGAGGCGTGGGACGAGCGGCTGCTGATCGCGGAGCGCTCTCCGTTTCTCGAGATCGTGCGGCGCGATGCCGAGGAGATCGAGCTCCGACTGTGCGGGCGGCGCTACGTGCTGCCGGCCGACGAGGTGGCGCTCCTCCCCGTCGAGAACGTGGTGGTCGAGGCCCTCGCCGAGGAGCTGGCGATGCGGCTGGTCGCCGAGCTCGGCGGAGCGCTGAAGCCCGAGGTGGTGGCGGGCATTGACGTGTCGGTCAGCGAGTCGCCGGGACAGGGGGCGAGCTTCTACTGGACCTGGCCGGAGGGGTGAGGCGTGGTACCGTTCAGGTCAATCGCCCCGGGGTGTGCGATGCCGCGATCGATCCTCCCGCTCCTCTTCACGCTCGGCGCCTGCGCCGCGCCCGCGACCGCGATCATCGACGGACGCGAGGTGCCGCGCCTCGATCTCGACCTGACCGGCGAGGCCTTCGTCGTCCACCACAAGCGAGCCCACCCGCGACCCGGCGGCCCGTCGGGCGGCGTGACGGGTCCCGGCGGCGACATGGTCGGCCAGATCTGCGGCATGCAGGTGGATTACGAGGCGCGCCACGAGGGCGATCACGTCCAGCTCATCGGCGCCGTCGACGGCAGCCACCCGAGCAGCCTCGCGGTGCGCGACCAGGGCGGGGCGCGCGAGATCACCGGCAACATCGGCGGGCTCGGCGTCGAGCTGAAGCTCACCTCCGACGGGCTGAGCGGCCACGTGGGCCTGCGCGTCCTCCTGGCGAGCCAGCAGGGCGGCGACCTGGTCGGCGATCTGCGCGTCCAGGGCTGGTACGACAGCGAAGGGAAGCCCGGGATCACCCGCGTGATCCTCCGCGGGCGCGACGCGCTGTGGTCGATGCCGGCGGCCGATCAGGCAGCGATCCTGCCGAACCTCCTCACCTGCCAGATGAGCGCCGGCCAGCGGGTGGGCGCCTCGCTCGACGAGCTCGAGGTCGCGTTCGGTGTTCCCACCACATTCCGCGCCTCGCAGACCAGCAGCCTCTACCGCCGCGGGCACTGAGCCTCTGAGCTGCTCCAGCGACGGCGGGCCTACTCCTGTTCCCCGCCGTGGTGATGGCGCACATCGCGCCCGCGCACGGAGTAGATCACCATCTCCGCGATGTTGGTGGAGTGGTCGCCGATCCGCTCCAGGTAGCGCGAGATCGACGAGAGGGCGAGCCACCGTCCCACCTCGTGGGCCTCCCGGCTGGCGGCTCCGAGCGCGGCGCGGATCACGTCGGTGTTGAGCACATCGATCTCGGGATCGCCCGCGATCACCCGCTCGGCGGCGTCGGCGTCGCCGTGGACGAAGGCATCGAGCGCCCCGCGCAGCGCCGCCATCACCAGCGCCGCGAGCTGCTCCATGAGGCCGTAGACCTCCTCGGTTGGATGGCGGTTCAGCTCGCGCACCCGCTTGGCGATGTTCACCGCCAGGTCGCCGATCCGCTCCACGTCGGTGACGATCTTCAGCGCAGTCATCACGAAGCGGAGGTCGGAGGCCACCGGCTGGCGCCGCGCGAGCACCAGGAACGCCAGCTCGTCGATCTCCACCTCATCGCGATCGATCGCCGCATCGCAGCGGATCACCTCGTCGGCCAGCTCGTCGCTGCGCCGCCGGAGCGCGTCGATGGCGCGCTGGATCTGCTGCTCGGCGCGACCGCCCATGGCGAGCAGGCGCTCGCGCAGGGTGCGCAGCTCGCGCTCGAACTCCTTGCTGGTATGAACCGACATGGCGCTTTTTCCCGGTTACCCGAATTTCCCCGTAACGTAGTCCTCGGTGCGGGGCACGCGCGGGGTGGTGAAGATCTGCTTCGTCGGGCCGTGCTCGACCAGCTCCCCGAGGTAGAAGAAGGCGGTGTCGTCGGAGATACGCACCGCCTGCTGCATGTTGTGGGTCACGATCACGATGGTATACCCCTGCTTGAGCTCGCCGATCAGCTCTTCGATGCGCGCGGTGGCGATCGGGTCGAGCGCCGAGGCGGGCTCGTCCATCAGCAGCACCTCCGGCTCGACGGCGATCGCCCGCGCGATGCACAGGCGCTGCTGCTGGCCGCCCGAGAGGCGCACCGCGCTCTCGTCGAGGCGGTCCTTCACCTCGTCCCACAGGGCGGTGCGTCGCAGCGTGTCCTCGAGGATCGAGGCGTGGTCGCCGCGCACGCCGTTCAGCCGGAGGCCGGCGAGCACGTTCTCGCGGATCGACATGGTCGGAAAGACATTCGGCCGCTGGAAGACCATCCCCACCCGACGGCGGATGAACACCGGATCGACGCCGCGCGCATAGAGGTCCTCCCCCTCGATGAGGACGCTGCCCTCGACCCGCGTGCCGGCGGTGAGCTCGTGCATCCGGTTCAGGCAGCGGATGAAGGTCGACTTGCCGCAGCCTGACGGGCCGATGATCGCCAGCACGGTGTGCGCGGGGACGGAGAGCGAGACGTCCTTGATCGCGGCGGTCTTGCCGAACCATGCGGTGAGGTGGCGCACCTCGAGCTTGGAGCGCTCGCTCACGCGGGCCCCCGCTGCATCCGCCCGCCGGCCAGCCAGCGCGCCGTGAGGTTGAGCAGCCCGACCATCAGCAGCAGGGTCAGCGCGGCGGCCCATGCCTTCTGGTGCCAGTCGTCGTAGGGGCTGATCGCGTAGTTGTAGATCTGCACCGTCAGCGACGAGGTGGGCTGATCGGGGCGCAGGTTCCAGTACTGGTTGTTGAGGGCCGTGAAGAGCAGCGGCGCGGTCTCCCCGGCGGCGCGGGCCAGCGCGAGCAGCACCGCGGTGACGATCCCCCCGAGGGCGGTCCGCAAGACCACGCTCAGGCTGGTCCTCCAGGCGGGCACGCCGAGGGCGAGCGAGGCCTCGCGGAGCGCCGTCGGCACGAGGCGGATCATCTCCTCGGTGGCGCGCGCCAGCGTCGGGATCATCAGGATCGCGAGCGCCGCGGCGCCAGCCAGCGCCGAGAAGCGGTGCATCGGCACGACGATCAGCCCCCAGGCGACGATCCCGACGACGATGCTCGGGACGCCGCCCAGCACCTCGGCGCAGAAACGCACCGTGCGACCCAGTGGACCATCGCCGCGCTCGGCGAGGAACACCCCTGCGCCGATCCCCAGCGGCACGCCGCAAAGAGCAGCGAGACCGACCATGAAGAGGGTGCCGGCGATCGCGTTGCCGACCCCGCCGCCGGTCTCACCGACGGGGGCGGGCAGGGCGGTGAGGAACGTCAAGCTGATCGCGCCGGCGCCGTTCCTCACCACCAGCCAGAGGATGGAGGCGAGCGGGATGAGCGCCAGCGCGGTGCAGGTGCCGCAAAGAGCGGTCATGAACAGGTCGACCGCGCGCCGGGAGCGCTGGCTCTTCATGCCGACGCCCGCGCGGGGGTGCGGCGCTCGGCGGGTACACGGATGAGCAGGCGTGCGGCGGCGTTGAGGGCGAACGTGGTTCCGCACAGCACCAGCGCCAGCGCTGCCAGAGCGCCGATGTGGATGTCGCCGGTGGCCTCGGCGAACTCGTTGGCGATCACCGCCGGCAGTGAGTAGCCGGCCGCGAACAGCGAGGCGTGGATCTCCGGCTGGTTGCCGAGGAGCATGGTGACGGCCATCGTCTCGCCGAGGGCGCGGCCGAGGCCGAGGATGGTCGCGCCGACGATGCCGCGACGGGCGTAGGGCAACGAGGCCATCCGGATCGCCTCCCAGCGCGTCGCACCGAGGGCGAGGGCGCCTTCGCGCTGCGTGGCGGGCGCGGTGCGGAGGACCTCGACGGACACCGCGGTGATGGTCGGCAGGATCATCAGCGCGAGGATCAGCCCCGCGGCGAGGTACCCGACGCCGATCGGCGGGCCCCGGAAGAGCGGCAGGAAGCCGAGCCAGCGGCCGAGCGCCGGCTCGACGGTCTCGCGCAGCCACGGCACGAGCACGAACAGCCCCCACAGGCCGTAGACCACGCTCGGGATCGCCGCCAGCAGCTCGACCAGGAACGACACCAGCTTGCGCACCCAGGCGGGTGCCATCTCCACGAGGAACAGCGCGAGGCCGATCGCCACCGGCAGCGCGACGAGGATCGCCACCGCCGAGGTGACCAGCGTTCCGTAGAGAAACGGCAGGGCGCCGTAGCTGTCCTCGACGGGATTCCAGTCGCTGCCGGCGAGAAAGGGCAGCACCCCGAGCTTCGCGAACGCGGGGCGCGCGAGACGGTAGCAGACGGTGACGATGACCCCGGCGATGACCAGGACCCAAAGGCCAAGCCCGGTCAGCGCAACCGCGAAGGCCCGGTCGCCGAGGGCACGGAGCCCCGCCCGGCGCAGGGTGGAAGGGGCGGCGAGAGCCATCTCGGCGGGGTCGCCGGCGTCAGCGCGCGGCACGCCCGGGCACCTCGATCGACTGGATGCTCCTGTCGAGGCGCTGGACCAGCGGCGCCGGGAGGGGCGAATACTCGAGCGGCGGGGCGAGCTTCTGGCCGTCGTGAAGCGCCCAGCGGAGGAAGTCGGCGATCGCCTTGCCCTTCGCCGCGTCCGGCTGCTGGCGGTAGATGAGCAGGTAGGTGATGGCCGAGATCGGGTAGGCGCCTTGGCCCGGCGCGTCGGTGATCGAGACGCGGTAGTCGTCGGGGATGGGGGTGGTCGCCGCCGCCGTGGCGCTCTCGACGGAGGGCTTGACGAAGTCGCCGGCGCGGTTCTTCAGGGCAGCCACCGGGAGCTTGTTCTGGCTGGCGTAGGCGAGCTCGATGTACCCGACGGCGCCGGGTGTCGACTTCACAATTCCGGTGACCCCCTCGTTGCCCTTGCCGCCGAGGCCGACCGGCCACTTCACGCTCTTGCCCGCGCCGACCCGGCTCTTCCACTCCGGCGAGACCTTGGCCAGGTAGTCGGTGAACACCGCCGTGGTCCCCGAACCGTCCGAGCGGTGAGCGACGGTGACCGCGAGGTCGGGCAGCTTCGCGCCCGGGTTCTCGGCCCGCAGGCGGGGATCGTTCCACTTCGCGATCTTGCCGAGAAAGAGGTCGGTCAGGGTGTCCGGGGCGAGGCGGAGATCAGGTGCGCCCGGCACATTGCAGGAGATCGCCACGGCGCCAATCACCGTCGGGAAGTGCAGGATCCCCGGAGCCCTGGCGATCTCGGCGTCGGTCATCGGCGCGTCGGAGGCGCCGAAGTCCACGGTCCGCTCGGTGATCTGCTTGATCCCGCCGCCGGAGCCGATCGATTGATAATTGAATTTGATCTCGGGGTGGAGGCGATGGTATTCGGAGAACCATTTCGAATAGAGCGGATAGGGAAAGGTGGCCCCGGCGCCATGGACGAGCAGGGAGTCGGCGCGAGCGGTCGTCGCGAGGAGGAGGAGGGCGATGGAGAGGCGGCTTCGCATGGGAGATTCCCCTTCTGGGTGACGGGAGAATGGCCCACGGGGCGCCCGGCGAATGTGACGTCTTGGTGAAGAAGCGAATCAGCGGAGGCGGTAGCCGATGCCGCGGACCGTCTCGATCGCCTCGCCCGCGGCGCCGAGCTTGTCGCGAAGGCGCTTGATGTGGGTGTCGATGGTGCGCGTCTCGAGCTCGGTGGAGGCGTTCCACACATGGGTCAGGAGGTCGTCGCGCGTGCGCACGCGGCCGGGCGCCTCCAGGAGATATCCGAGAAGGCGGAACTCGAGCACCGTCAGCGCCACCTCGCTGCCGTCGACGCGGCAGGTGAAGGCCTGGCGGTCAAGCGCGATCGGGCCGCGCTGGAGCACTGGCTCGGGCTCGCCGCCCTGCAGGCGCCGCAGGATCGCATCGACGCGCAGCACCAGCTCGCGGACGCTGAACGGCTTGGTGACGTAGTCGTCGGCGCCGAGCTCGAAGCCGACCACGCGGTCGGTCTCGGTCCCGCGCGCGGTGAGCATCACGATCGCGATGCCGCGAGTGCGGGGATCGGCGCGCAGGCGGCGGCAGACCTCCGTTCCCGGCATGTCCGGGAGATTGAGATCGAGCACCACGATCTGCGGGCGGTGGCTCGCGGCGATCGAGAGCGCCTCGCTGCCGCTGCCGGCGTGCAGGGTCTCGTAGCCCGCCTGCCGCAGGTTGAAGTCGACCAGCGCGCGGAGATCGCGCTCATCGTCGACGATCAGGACCAGTCCGGGGCGGTTCATGGCGGCTCCACCATCGCGCCCTCGTCCGCGGTGCAGTGTGACAAGCGCGTGAATTCATGCGCGCGGCAAGCGCACCGTGAAGCGGGCGCCGGAGCCGGGCGTGCTCTCGACGGAGACGTCGCCGCCATGGGCGAGCGCGAGGTGCGAGGCGATCGCGAGGCCGAGGCCGGTGCCGCCGAGCTCGCGGGAGCGCGCGCTGTCGACGCGGTAGAAGCGTTCGAACAGGCGTGGCAGGTGCTCCGACGGGATTCCTGGTCCGCTGTCAGCGACGGTGACCGCCACTTCGCGCTCGTTCGCTGACGCCGTGACCTCGACCCTCCCGCCGTCGGGGGTGTACTTGATCGCGTTGTCGAGGAGGTTGGCGAGCACCTGCTCCAGCGCGGCGCGCTCGGCCGCCACCGCGGGCAATCCGGGCGGGAGAGCGGCCTGTACGGCGATCGCTTTCTCGTCGGCGCGCGGCCCGAGAGCGGCAAGCACAGTGTCAAGCGCCGCGCCGACCGCCACCGCCTCGATCCGAGGACGGTAGCCCGCCTCGAGGCGCGAGAGGTCGAGGAGATCGCCGGTGAGGCGCGATAGCCGGTGCGCGTGGCGGACCAGGATCGCCAGGAAGGAGTCGCGCGCCTCTGGATCGTCGCCCGCGCCCGCCTGCAGGGTGTCGGCGGCGGCGAGCACCGCGGCCACCGGCGTGCGCAGCTCGTGGGATGCATTGGCGACGAAATCCCGCCGCATCCGCTCGCCGCGCCGCGCATCGGTGACGTCGAGCAGCACCACCACCGCCTGGCGAAGTCCCCGCTCGCCGAGCGGCAGCGCCTTCATCTCCAGCGCGCGCCCCTGGACCTCCAGCGCGCACGCGGTCCCGGTACCGCCGGTCACGGCCGCCTCGATCGCCGCCGCGAGATCGGGCAGCCGCGCGGCCTCGAGCGGAGTGCAGCCCTCGACGCGAGCCGCTCCCAGGAGCGTTGCGAAGGCGGGATTGGCGACGGTGATTCGCCCCTCCTGCACCAGCGCCACGCCTTCGGTCATGCCATCGAGGATCGAGCGGAGCTTCTCCCCTTCGCGGCGCAGATCCTCGAGGCGTCCGGCGAGCTGCCGCCGCAGGATCGCGAGGGCGTGGACGAGATCCCCGAGCTCGTCCTCGCTCGGTGGCGGGAGCGGGAGGGCGAAGTCGCCGCGGGTCATCGCCCGGGCGGCCTCGGTCATGGCGAGGAGGGGGCGCCCGAGCCGGCGCGCGAGCAGCGACCCGAGGAGCACCGCGAAACCCACCGCGACGAGACCGGCCCACCACACCGCGACCTGGGCACGCTCCACGGTGCGCCCCACCTCGTCGAGCGGGAGGGCGAGGCGTAGCACCGCGCGCGGCGGCGAGCCGAGCGGGACGGCGACGTACATCATCTCCGCACCGACGGTGGCGGAGCGGCGGACATCGGAGCCCTTGTGTCCCGCGAACGCCGCCTCGACCTCGGGGCGGTGGGCGTGGTTCTCCACCTCAGCGAGGCGGGCCGTCGGCACGCCGCTGTCGCCCTCCACCCGGCCGCCGAGCGCGATCACCGTCACTCGCGCCCCCGCGTCGACGGTGGCGGTCCACGCGGGCACGTCGCTCGGGGGGGCGCGCACATACTCGCTGGCCAGCGCGCTTGCCTCGCGGAGGAGCGCCTCGCGCACCCGGTCCCGCCCCTCCTCCCCGAGGAGCCGCTCGAGCAGGACGACCGCTGGCAGGAGGGCTCCGAGGAGCAGGAGGAGGTGCGAGATCAGCAGCCGACGCTGGATCCGCGAGCGCGCCATGGCTGAAATCGGTATCAGCCGCGGCGGCGCGATGCAAGGAGCCGCGGCGTTCGGGTGGCGCTCAGCTGCGGTGTCGGCCGGCGCCGGCGCCCTCAGCGCCACTGCTCCTCGCGGCGCACGAGGTGCCACCCTGTGCCCTCTACGACCAGCGCGGCGGCGTAGCCCTCGTCGACGGGGATCTCGCGGAGCATCCAGCGATCCCCGCCGGGCACGCCGCGCACGGAGAGCAGCTCCGCGGGGTGGTCGGGATGGAGCGAGACCTCGAAGGTGTCGAGCCCGAACGAGAGGCCGCGCCCATCCGCCTTGATCAAGGCCTCCTTGCGCGACCAGCAGGCAAAGAAAGCTCGCTCGCGGCGCGCGTCGTCGACGGCACGGAGCGCGGCCACCTCCGAGGGCGAGAAGAAGCGCGTCGCCAGATCCAGGAGCTCCACCGTGGGGCGAATTCGCTCCACGTCCACGCCCACTTCCCGCCCCCATGCGACCGCCAGAAGAGCCAGTCCTCCCGAGTGCGAGAGGTTGAATCGCAGCGATTCCCCGTTGCTGCCGCAGAGCGACGGCTTGCCCCACTCGCCGACCTGGAAGGGGAGCGTCTCGGGGGTGGCGTCGACGTAGCGGGCGAGGATCCGTCGCAGCGCGGCGCGCGCCCGGATCCAGGGGGCGCGATGCCGGGCGAACACGAAACGGGCGGCGCGGGCCCGCTCGCCCGGGTCGAGGAGGAGGAGATCCTCGGCCGGCCACTCCTCGCCTCCGATCGGGATCCGCCACAGATGCACCTCGTCGCCGCGGCGAAAGAGTTTTCCCGACGCTGAATCGAGGATTTCGGCCACCGGGGGCGATGCTATCAGAAGCGAAGCAGGGCGCCGATCCGGAGCACCGGACCATTCAGCGACAGCGCGCCGAGATCGACGCCCGACTGCGCGATGGCGAGCGAATCGGGCGGCGCCTCGGGCCGCGCCGTGAAGCGCAGCTTCGTCGAGAGGGCGTAGCCACCCTCGACGACCAGGCCGGCGGTGAACCGCCCGCGCCCGCGCGCGTACATCCACGGCCGCGGCAGCAGGAGCTCGACACCCGCCAGGAGGTAGCCGGTGAGCGCTCCGCTCCAGGCCCCCACGTCGTCGCCCCCGGCGCGGAGGCCGAGGTGTCCGACCGCCGCCCCGAGCCCGGCCCGGAGGTGCGGCACCATCCACGGCCGGATCGGCAGCGCCGCCCGCGCCCCGACGGTGAGCTGCTGGAGAACGAGGTTCGTGTCGAACGCCTGATGGAGCGTTCCCCGCCACTGGCCGATCGTCCAGCCCCCTTCGATCCACAGCTCGCCCCGCCAGGGACGCCACACCCGGCCGGCGTAGTTGAACTCGGCCTGGACGAGGTCGCTCGAACCGCCGGTGGTGAGAATCGCGCGGTCGGTGACGAACTGCTGGCTCACCCGGATCGACAGTTCATTCGCCGCCAGCGCCGGTCGCGTCGTGACTGACCAGAAGGATACCGTCGCCATTGCCACGAGGAGTCCGGGTTTCATGTCAATCCCTCAGGTCCTGATCGAGGAGGTTCCCGAGCAGGAAGCCCCACAGAACATGGGTCTCCTCGCGCCGCGCGGTCGGATCAGGGAGCACGGTCACCATCCCCTGCGGGGCGCCGTGGTCGACGACAATGCGCGTGCCGAGCGCGATCACCCGGCTCGGCGAATCGTCGAGCCGCACATCGCGCGGGCTGAGTGTCGCGAGATCCAGCACGCCGAGCCGCCGAAGCCCGCTCGATACCCCGACCAGGAATCCGCCCGCGAAGTCGAAGCTCTCCAGCGGCAGCCGCCCCTCGATCGGCGCGTCGGTGCGGTGCGGTCCGAGGTCGAGGATCGAGACCACCGTGCGCGCGTCGTCGTGCACCACCAGGAGCTGCCCGCCGCCAGGCACCGGCACGAGGTCGTGCACCGGCCTGGCCAGCGTCCTCCGCGTCAGGTTTTGACCGAGCTGCGTCGAGAGGTCCTTCAGGTCCAGGAAGTGGACGGTACTCTGCCTCGCCGTCCGGCTGAACAGCACCAGCCTCGATGGCGCTTCCGGCGGAACAGGCAGGATCGAGTCGATCGGGGCTCCGATCGGAATGATCGCCGATTCACTGGTCGCGGCGTCGATCAATGCGAGATCCTGGCTGTCGTTCACGGTGAGGAGCAGCGTGCGCGTTCCCTCGGTGAGCAGGATCATGTCGCGGGCCACCTTGCCCGAGCTGGGCTGATTCACACGCGGCAAGTAATCGTTCAGCTCGGGGCCTTGCGATGGGCGGGCATCGAGCGCGAGGGCGAAGACGTCCGCCGCCCCGTCGGCGCGCACGAAGGCGGTCGGAGGAGAGGCCGCGAACACCACCTGCCGCGGCGTCACCGACGAGCCGCCGCCTTGCGCTCCGAGCGGCACGGTGATCTCAGGCCGCTCGCGATGGGAGAGATCGAGAAAGGTGAGGTAGTTCTTCGAGAGCACCAGCGCCAGCGTGCGGGGTGGAGCGCCCCGGGGGATCTCCAGGGGCGGCGAGAAGACCACCCCAAGCGGCGCCGAGCCGAGGGCGCGGATGGTGCGGGGCAGCGGGTTCCCTTCGCCCGGCTCCGCCGTGAGGTCGATCAAGGCGAGCTGATTCGGATTGCGGAAGTAGGCGTCCGTGGATTGCGGAGACTCGCCCGGATAGGCGATCGCTGATCCATCCGCCGCGACCGCCAGCCGGTCGAAGGCCGAGGGCAGCGGATAGACGCGCGCCACCGCCGGGCCGGGGCGCACCACGGTGAGCGCGGGCGCCTCGGTGAGCTCCCCCTTCTTGAGCGCCTCCTTGCCCGGCGTGAGGATCCGCAGCGAGTCCCCCGCCGGCGCGGGACCGGCCCACAGCGCGTTGCGCCGGATGCGGGTGCTGCTTACCGTCGGTGGCGAGGCCGCGGGATCGAGCGCGAAGACCAGCCCGCGCGTCCCGTCGACCCACATCACCGCGCCGCCGATCTCGTAGGGGCCGGTGATCGCGAGCTTGCGCGACAGGATCTGCGGCGGCGTCTCGCACCCGAACAGGCACAGGGCGATGGGAATCAGGAGGGTTCGCATGGGCCTACTCGATGATCCCGCCGTGGAGGGCGAAACCGGTGAGGGTGCGGGTCTTGAACGTATCGGTGGCGACGAAGGTGAGCCGGCCGAGCGCGTGGGTCTGGGCGACGTATACCTGGCGGGTCATCGGCACCACCCCGAGCGCCACCGGGGGCGATCCAAGCTCGACGCTGTGGACCAGGAAGCTCCGCAGGTCGAGCACCAAGGCGGAGCGGACGGCGTTCCCCGCATCGCTCAGCAGGAGATAGGCCGAGCGGGCATCGGGCGCGAACGCGACATCGCCCGGCGGGGCAGCGGTGGGCTGGAGCTTGGCGAAGCCCGATTGCAGGTCGAACAGGCTGTAGGCCTGGAGCTTGTCGAGGTATTCGTCGAGGGTGTCGGTCTGCGCGGGGGTTCCGGGCGTCTTGTTGTGGAGGATCACCGCGGTACGGCCATCCGGGGAGGGCAGCACCTGGCGCACGCCCTTCTTGAGCGGCAGCACCTTGACCTGGCGCGCCTTGAGATCGGCCACCAGCAGCGCTTTTTGATTGACCGCATTGGCGAAGAGCAGCGCCCGCGCGCCGTCGGCGGTGATCACCGCCTGCCCGACCGTCCAGTCCCCGGTCGGCACCTGCTCGATCTTCGCCGGATCGAGGAGATCGCCGGGGAGATCAACGAACACCACCAGATGCTCGTCGCGCAGCACCAGCAGGGCCAGCTTGCCGTCGGGGGTGAGCCGGAGATCGGTCGGCTCGCCGGGCAGCGCCACATCGGTGATCGCGCCCGTGTCGAGCGCCACCGCGCGGAATCCCTTCAACTTCGGCTGGCGCGCCAGCGCGAGCTTGCCGTCGCGCGTGACCAGAGCGCCCGTCGGTGGTGGCTCGGTCAGCGGGTCTTTCACCAGGGAGACGGTGGGCACGATCGAGGGCTTGGGCGGTTGCGCGAGCGACAGCACCGAGATCCGTTGCTCGGTGATGATCCAGGCCGCGCTTCCGTCGGGGGCGAACTGCACCTCCGACGGGCGGAAGCCAACCGAGAGCCGCACCGCCTGCTCCTTGCCCGGCGGGGTGAGGGCGAAGACGGTGATCTCCTGGAAGGTCTGCTTGGGAGCGAGCTTGCCGCCGGAGGCCAGGAAATCGAAGAAGGCGATCGCGTGGCGCCCGTCGGGTGACATGGCGAGCTGGTTGTGGCCGGGAGCCGTCGGAAGCGTGACGAGATCGTCGCCCCCGTCGAGGCGGGCGCGGATCAGGGACGCGGCGTTGGAGCCGCGATTGAGCACCAGCGCGATGTCCTGACCCGGCACGGTGCGGAGCGGCGCGGGGCCGTGTCCGACGGCGATGGTGCGCGCGGGGATGCCATTGCCCGGCTGCGAGTCGATCTTGACGACGGTGTCCTGGGTGGGCAGGGCGACGTAGACGTAGCGATTGCCGCTGGCCGGCGGCTCGGGGCGCTCCGCCACCTCCGCGGGTGGGGTCGTTCCACCGTCGCTGGCGGGCGCCACGGGTACGCACGCGCCGAACACGCTGCAGATCTCGCCTTGGCGACAATCATTGGCGCCGAAGCACTGGCGCCCGGCGCCGCCGAGGTCGCCCGCGCCGCCGGGGTAGTGGCCGCCGCTCTCGCTGCCGCAGGCGCTCAGGAGCACGACGACGAGCACGCAAATGGGCCGCATGGTCCCTCCGTTCGGGAACCCGGCTCGGCAGGCGTCGGACCAGCGAGAGCCACAGCGGGCGAAACGCGATTCGCGCCCTCCAGTCGGTCGGGTTTCCGACATGGATGCCGCGGCCGGGGACGCCACTGTGCGCGCGATCACAGCGCACGAACGCCACCAATGGCGAAATTCTCCGACGGTGACCGCGCGGGAGGCGCGCCGGCCGAAAGCGATCGCGACATTTCCGCCGCGGCGTCGGCCTCTCAGGGGTTCTCAGCCCTGGGTGCACATCTCGGCCACGCCGCAGTTCACGCTGCAGGTCGCCGCGCCGCCGCAGGTCACCCCGCACTTCGACGCGCACCCGGTGATCTTGCAGGTCGGCGTGCTCGCGCACGAGAGCCCGCAGCCGCCGCCCGAGCAATCGACCGCGCACGAAGCGGCGCCCTTGCACTGCACGCCGCAGCGCCCGCCCTTGCACGAGAGCGAGCACGTGGAGCCGCCTTCGCAGGTAAGCGCGCAATCCCCGCCTGGACAGGAAAAGCTGCATTTTGCTCCGTGCGTGCACTGGAAGACGCAGCCGCCTCCGTTGGGGCTGTCGCAGGCCCGGTTGCAGGTGCCGTAGGCGCACTCGCAGACCTTGCCCTGGTAGCACAGCGACACGTCGCCGCAGCCCGAGGCACCGAGGAGCACGGCGAGCAGCGGGGCGATCACGGCGCGGGCGAAGCGGTCCATTGGGCTCCTTGGCGAAGCTGCAAGGATAGCCCAGGATCGCGCCCACCGGCGCACCAGGTGAACCCGCCGCCGGAGCAGGGGCCGGGGCCGGGGCGCCGGAGTGGGGTGCGGGGCCCCACGTGCGTGGTGCAATCCCGGCCGGCAGCCTCACGCCCTCGCCGGTACCGCAGTTGCAGCGGCCGCCACCTCATGCGACTGCACCGTCACCTGGCCCTTCTGGGCTCCCTGGCCGCGCTCTCGGGTTGTACGGGCGAGATCGAGAGCGGGCTGAGCGCCGACCGCTTTGCCGAGGGGCTCACCGGCTGCAAGGGCAAGGCGTCTTCGACGGTGCCCCCGTCGGGACAGTACTTCCTCACCACATTCGGCAACGGCTCCTCCGACGACGGGATCATGTCGTGCGGCACCTACACCAAGCACGGCTCCTGGTACTACGCCGCTTCGCGCCAGCGCTACGGCTGCGGTGCCGCGCTGCGGATCCAGGCCAATGGCCGCTGCGTGATCGCCCGCGCCGACGACTACGGCCCCGACGTGTGCGTCGAGAAGGCCGCCGGAGGAGCCATCATCGACGTCTCGCCGCTCGTGGCGCAGAAGCTGTTCGGGGTGTCGTCGGCGGGCTGGAGCGATCACCTGGTCGTGACGGTGACGCGCGTGGCGTCGTCATCGCAGCTGGGCCCGTGCACCGACGGGGGCGGCCCCGCCAACCCACCGCCGGACCCGCGCCCGGCGGACGCCTGCCAGTCCACGACGCTCGCGCGCCAGGTGCCATCGGCGACCTGCGTGCAGTCGGCCTCCGACGGAAACTGGTACCGCTGCGTGTCGGGTGAATGGCTGTCGGGCGCATCGGGCTGCGCCACCAGCTACCCCTGGTGCCACTCGGCGACCCTCGGTCGCACGGTGCCGCCGCGGACCTGCGTGCAGGCGCGCTCCGACGGCCGCTGGTACCAGTGCGCGTCATCGGGCTGGGCGTCGCCGGTCAAGGACGGGGCGGGACCGCTCGGGACCTGCGCGGTCGAATACGCGCTCTGATTCTGAGGCTGAGCAAGTGATCCCCGGGGCGGCGGCGAAGCGGTAGAATCTCTTTTCTGGAGGTTCCATGCCCTTCACCGTCCGCTCCCATCACTCGCCGCACTCACCCTGGTGTTCGCCGGCTGCGGCGACGCGCCCCCTGCAGCGGCGCCCGACCTGAGAGCGCCGATCGACCAGGCGCGGCCCGCCGATCTGGTCGCCCTGGTGGATGGGAGCGTCGTCGATGCGGCGACGGCTGTGGACGGCGCGCTTCCCGACGCTGCGGTGCCCGATCTGGCGGTCCCCGATCTGGCCGCTCCCGAGCTGCCCGATCTCATCGAGCCGCCGGACCAGACCTCGCCGCCCGACCTCGCGTTGCCCGATCTGGCGATGCCGGATCTCGTCACGATCGACCTCGCACCGAAGCCCGACCTCACACCGCCTCCCGATCTGGCACCGCTCCCCGATCTCGCGCCGAGCTGCAACGACCAGAAAAAGAACGGCAGCGAGACCGACATCGACTGCGGCGGAAGCTGCCCCGCCTGCGGCCTCGGCAAGGCGTGCGCGGTCCTCAACGATTGCCAGGCACCGGCGCTCTGCAAGGCGATGATGTGCCAGGCCGCGTCGACCTGCCTGGAGCTCAAGGCCCAGCGCCCGGCCACGCCCGATGGATCGTACGCGCTCGTCGGTGGCGCGGCCTATTGCGACATGACCGGCGACGGGGGCGGCTGGAACCTCGTCATGAATCAGGTCCCCGGCCAGCTCCTCCCCGACAGCACCGCCGACGTCAACGCCGCCAGCTTCGGCACCCTCAACCAGTCATGGCGGATCGGCAGCGCGACGATCAAGAAGATCGCCCCGACGGTCGCCTGGAAGCTGACCGACGCCGGCAACAAGGTCTACCTGAAGCCCGCCTGCGTCGTCGACTGGACCGTCGACTATCTCGCCGTCATGGCGCCCAACGTCTGCACGACCGGCTACAAGGCCACGGACTTCTCGTCGGTGGTGAATGGCGGCTGGGTCTACACCGGAGCCCATGGCATCGGCATCAACAACAGCGGCCAGAATTGCAGCATCCGGGCCTACAACTCGAAAGATCCCAACCCCCAGGGCGTGCCCGCTGGCGGCGCAGCGTCCTGCAACTACACGACAATCGAGCGCGTGTCCCTCTGGTACAAATAGACCGCGCGCGACGATTCGCCTTTCGGTTACCCTCGTCCCATGCGTGTCGCCCGAGGAAAGCTCACCTGCCTCGCCGCCTCTCTCGCGCTGTGCGCCTGCAGCCGGAGCGCCCTGCCCCCCGCGGGCGGGGCCGACGCTCGCCGGAGCGTCGCCTCAGGACCTGCTCCACGCCGGCGATTTCTCGATGGAGGCGCAGGATCTCCGGTTCCCCGCCGACCTGCGTCCACCCGGAAGCGACCTGGCGGCCTTTTGCGGTAACCCCAACGCGGCGCGCGCCGAGCTCAACGGAATGCTCGCCGCCAGTCCCGCGGTGAGCGCCGCGATCCTCCCCCTCAACTGCTGCGAAGCCGCCGAAGCGGGCGTGATCAGCATGCAGCTCCCGACGCCGCTCCTGGTCATGTGGCGCCACCAGGTGGGCCAGGGTCCCGCCCCGCCGGTGATGCTCGACCTCGCCAACCTCCCCGCCGGCTGGTCGGTCTCGGTCCTGAGCGGCTGCACCTCCCTGCAGGGCGGCTGCAAGCCCACCGATCGCTTCGATTCCGGATTGACCGGCACGCTCGCGGTCGCCGGCAATTTCGGCGGATACCAGATGAGCACCTGCCTGAGCGTCGCCGAGGCCGGCGGCACTCCGCATCCGGTGATCCACTCCCTGCGCCTCTGGATTCCCACCACCAGCGCGCACTGAGCGGGGCCAGTGACGAAGTAGGTGCCGATAGGCCATCGCGGGACATCGGTGAGCGAGGTGCAGGCGAGGCTCGATCGTGGAGCGGTGGATCGCCGACGACTCCGAGGGGAACGTCGAAGGCGCGGCCGGGAACCTGAAGCAGGCAGAGGAGCGCCACAGTGCTCTACTCGCGCGCCGCGAGCGTCGCCGCATGGATCTCGATCGTCAGCGGTCGCTCTCGCTCCAGGCCGTCGAGCGGTTCACCAGCGTGTTGGTCATGCCGCACCCGGAGCGCGATCGACCCGAGATGAAGAACCTCCGCTCCGACCCGGAGACGGAGGCGATCGCCATGCGGGTGGTGATGGACCACGAGGCGGCGCAGGGCCGCAGCGTGCGCGACGTCCATGAGGACGATCTCGGCTATGACATCACCAGCCTCGACACGAAGTCGGGCGAGCTGCGGCTCATCGAGATCAAGGGGATCGGCGCCGAGAGCGGCACGGTCAGTCTGACGCCCAACGAGAAGAAGGTCGCCGAGGACCGGCGTGACTGCTACTGGCTCTACATCGTGACCCGGTGCAAGACCCAGCCACGCTTCGAGAAGCCGATCCCCGACCCGGCGCGGCTGCCGTGGCACGAGGTGCAGAAGGTCGACCACTACTACCTGTCGGTCAACGCGCTCAGGCAGCCGACGACGCTGCGCGAACGCGAAGCGCCGCCGTACGGCGAGCCGAAGAAGGAGTAGACTGGAGGCACACATGAGCACGCTATCATTTGAGATTCCGGATGAGGCCGCCCTCGCGCTCAAGACCGGCCCCGGCGAGGCCATCGCAGAGGTGCGGCTGGCGGCGGCGATGAAGCTCTACGAGCTCGGCCGCCTCTCGTCCGGGTCCGCGGCGGCGCTCGCCGGCTTGCCGAGGATCCTGTTCCTGCTCAAGCTGGCGGACTACGGCGTCGCGACGTTCCGCCTGTCCGAGGCCGAGTTGGCGTCGGACATCAGCAATGCCTGAGGTCGTCTGCAACACGTCGCCGCTGCTCTACCTCCACCAGCTTGGCCAGATCGATCTGCTGCCCCGGCTCTACGCGGAGGTCATCGTGCCCGGCGCGGTGCTGCGCGAGATCGAGGCCCGCCTCTCCTGGCTGTGGAGCAAGCACGAGGCCGGCAACACCCGACTGGGGATCTCCCCCGTCAGAACGGACGGCACTTGTCGGTGGGGAGCGATCGACCTCGACGCGCACGGCGCTGACGATGCCGACCGACTTCCCGGCGCGCTCGCCGTCGCCGCTGGCGTCGAGGCGCTGAAGCTCACCCCCTATCTCGAACGCTCCCGAGGTGGGAAGGGCTGGCATGTGTGGATCTTCCTCCACGAGCCGGGCGAGAGAGCGGCGGACCTGCACCGACTGCTCGCCCTGCCTGGCAACCGAGGTGCTACCGGCCGATGTGTTCCCTTCATCGAACGGGCGCAAGTGCATCCTCGCGCCGTGTTTCGGTGGTGCGCCCCTACTCGACGCCGATCTGCATCCTGTGGACCTCTCGCGCGTCGAACTGGATGATCCCGCGATCATTTCGTGGGCGGTGGGGCCGCCGCCACGCTCGCCGGCGCGAGGTGGGCCGCCGTCGTGGTGGGCGCAGCCGGTGGTGGGCGGGAGGGGCCGCGCACGGCACGCCGCGCGGGGCGGGCGCAACTTGATCGCGGGATCGACGGCGAGGGCGATTCTCTGTCGCGGTGGTACGTTCGCCGACTTCGCGGCCTGGGACACGGGCAACGATCCCCCACTGGCCACCGACGATCCGGGTGCGCTCCGTCGCTGGTGGAAATCGGCGGAGCGGAAAGAGAGGGCCGGCCGATGACCCCCGCCGACCGCGAAGCCGCGACGGTGCGGGCGCTCGTCGACCCGCTGGTAACAGGCCCGGATCAGGGGCGCGTGGGGCATTGCTCCGGAGTCCGCGTCGACGGGCGTCCGTGCCGCGCCCCGTCGGTTTGGGGCGACCGCGAGGGGCGCTGCGCCGCGCACGGCAACCGCCGCCGCGGTCGCCGCCGCCGCCCGCCGCGCCCGGGCTGCCGATGCACGGCGTACCCGTTCCCGCACCGGACGCGCGGAGGGTTGTGTCGCTGGCCCGATGCACCCAAGGGGAATACGCCATGGGTCGGGCAATCCGGGGCGCGCTCCGAGCGGGGCGAGCGGCGGTCGCGCACTCGAAAGCGGCGTGTCGCTCTCCGGCGCAAGTGGGGTCGGCCGTCATGATCGCCAGCCGACGCCGCGTGAGGTTGCATGGGGTCGGGCGCTACTGGAGAAGGATCGAGACAGTCCCGCTCCATGCACTGGTGATCGCGAGATCCATCTTGCCGTCGGCGTTGAAGTCGCCCGCCGCGGCGGAATCAGGCTTCGGTTGCGGCGCCGCGACGCCTTGCACAAGCGGCTGCAAGCCGGCGGCGCTCCCGAGCACCACCAGCACCTTGTCGGCAAACGTGCTCGTCGCTACTGCGTCGAGCAACCCGTCGCTGTTGAGGTCGAACGCTGCCACCGAAGATGTAAAGTCCACGGTGTTCAGGAACGTCGCTTTCTGCATGGTGCCGTTGCCGATCCCCAACATGGCGCCAATCGCGAGACTCTTGAGGACAACGAGATCGGCCGTCTTATCGCCGTTCACATCGCCAATCGCCATCCTCGTAACGCCATTGTCGACCGGGGCCGCAATGGGGCTCTGGAACGTGCCGTTCCCCTTGCTCAGGAACACCGCGAGTTTCGGTCCGTCCGCCAGCGTGGCGAAATCGCTCACACCGTCGGCATTCAGGTCGCCGACGACGATCGCGGCGGGCGTGCCACCGAGCGGCCCAACCGCCTTGACCTGGAACGTACCATCCCCGTTCCCGAAGTAGATCGCAACGTCGACGGTGGTCCAGAGAACGAAGTCGGCCAGTCCGTCGGCATTGAAGTCGCCCATCTTCACGTCCGCCTGGACGGTGGCGTTTACGAGGTCCGTCACCAACGGCGCGGCGAATGTCCCATCCCCCTTGCCGAGGAGCACTCCCACCTTGCCAATGTTGCCCATCCCGTTGCCCGCCGAAATGATGTCCGCTTTCTTGTCGCCGTTGATGTCCGCGACGGCGAGGGAGTTGTCCTTGATGCTGCCAGCGCCATACCCCTTGACCGGCTGGAACGTCCCGTCGCCCTTGCCGAGGAGCACATACGCGCCGCCCGTCGCACCGTTCAGAACAAGATCGGCTTTCCCGTCGCCGTGGATGTCGACGGCAACGGCCGCGTTGCACGCGGGGATCTGGACGGTCACTCCGGGGATGAACTTTACCGAAGCGACGCACTGGCCGTTGCTGCACATGCCCGCCGTGCAATCCCCGTTCACGATGCACGCCTTGCCGAGGCCGCACTTGGCGCAGTTGACGCCGCCGCAATCGATGTCGGATTCCTTGCCATTCTTGATCCCGTCGGCGCATGAGGGAGCGAGGTCGGATTGCTGCGAAAGATCCGCCGCCGCCGGGGCCATGTCGGGCGGCGCTTTGAGGTCCACGGGGCTTCTCAGGTCAGCCGGCACCGACAGGTCAGCGGGCGATGCGAGATCCACCGGAATCGGAGTCAGGTCAGCTTGGGCCGAAAGATCCGGGGGGGGCGGCTGGTCCTGGGCGGTTGAGAGGTCGGGGACGGTCGTCAAGTCCGACGCCGCCGACAAGTCCTTTTCGGTCACGAGATCCAGGGATGCCGAAAGGTCGCCAACCACCCCTCTATCGCCGGGCGGCTCCGCGTCGCGCACTGGCCCGGCGTCCCCGGGTGCCGCCGCCGCATCTCCGGCCGCTGCCGCGTCTCTCGCAGGCTCGACGCACTCGCCCCCTACGCAGATCCGGTCCCCCTTGCAGTCGGTGTCCTTCACGCAGCCCCCGGGCTGGGGGGTGGCGTCCCCGCCGCAGCCGGCGACGATGGCCAAGACCACTACCAGTCCGCGGCGCATGGGCGAGCCTCGTTCGTCAAGGCTTGGACTGTCGCGCAGGTCGGACCGTTTTTCGCGCGGCTGGCGCATCGGGCGTACACACACCGTCCGGCGTGTGTACGACTGTGCTTGACGTTCGTATCGCGATGCATTACAAGTAAATCATGAAGAGCGCACGCAAGGGCAACGGCAAGATCGCGATCGGCTACCTCCGGGTGAGCACCGAAGATCAGAAGCTCGGGCCGGAGGCACAGCGCGCCGCTATCGAGGCATGGGCCGCGCGTGAAGGCGTGGCGATCGTCGAATGGTTCACCGACTCGGGCGTGAGTGGCGGATCCGAGATCGCCGATCGGCCGGGCCTGCTGGCCGCCCTGACGGCGCTCCGGGTGCGCAGCGCCGGGCTGCTACTCATTGCCAAGCGGGATCGCATCGCGCGTGACGTGGTGATCGCCGGCATGATTGATCGCGCCGTGACGTCGGCGGGCGCGCGCACCGTCGCCGCCGACGGAGCCGGCAATGGGGAATCGCCCGCGGACGCCTTCATGCGAACGATTCTCGACGGCGCGGCGGAGTACGAGCGGGCGCTGATCCGCGCGCGGACCTCCGCCGCGTTGAAGGCGAAGCGCGCACGGGGCGAGCGGGCTGGCGAGGTTCCTTTCGACTACCATCTCGCCGCCGATGGCGCGCGGCTCGACCTTGACCCCGGAGAGCAGAACATCATCGCGAACGTGTGCGCCCTCCGCGCCGCGGGTCTGTCGCTCCGCGGGATCGTGGCCGACCTCGCCGCCGCCGGCTGCGTGGGGCGGACGGGCAAGGCGCTGGCGCTCACCCAGGTTGCGCGCATCGCAGGGGCCGCCGCATGAAGGGCAGCGGACGGACCTTGGCACCGCCGCCTCGCGACGAGCTTGCGATCGAACGTGAACGCGCGGGGCTGCGCGCTGCCGCCGCCGCACTCTCGCCGGAGCGGCGGGCCGCGCTTCGCGACACCCTGGAACGCGCCGCCGGGCGCGAGGAGAAAGCGACCATGCCGAAGAGACCACCGATTGGCGGAAGGAAGAAGGCCGCAGAGACAGCCTCGCTTGCGATCCGCTTCTCGCCGGACCTTCTCGCCGCCGTCGACAAGGCCGGAGAGCAGATCGCGAAGGAGCGGCCCGACATGACGGTCACGCGGTCCGATGCGATCCGGGTGCTTGTCGCCGAGGCGCTCTCCATCCGCAAGATCCCGATCAGGTGAGGTGACCCATGGGCGACGTTCTCAACAGGGGATCGAAGGCCGCGCCGCGGTGGTACTGCCGTTTCGTCGACGTCGACGGCAAGCGGAAGTGCAGACCGACGAAGCAGCCGACGAAGGCCGGGGCGCTGGTGTTCCTCGCCGCGATCGAAGCGCGCCTTCGGCGGGGCGACGTGGGGATCGTCGAGCCGACGCCCGAGGAGCGGGAGCGGAAGGTGCTCACGGTGGGCGCGCTCGCCGACCGCTTCCTCGGCGACGTGGAAGGGGTGGCCGGCTACGCCCCGCCGCGCATCAAGTCGATCGCCAACTACCGGCATGACGCGCGCAAGAACCTCGGCGGGCGGCTCCCGAGGGGTTTCGCCGACCGGGCTGCGGCGGCTGTGCGCCTCGTCGATGTGGAAGGCTTGCGGGATGCGATGCTCGCCCGCGGGCTGGCGGCTGCGAGCGTGGTGCAAGTGCTGGCGGCGCTCTCCAAGGTGTTCAACTGGGGGCGCAAGGTCGGGCTCCTCGACTGCCAGAATCCCGTGCAAGGGATCGAACGCCCGCGCCCCGCCGTGTCGCTTGATTACCTGGATCGCGGGGAGGTGGGCCGGCTGCTCGACGTGGCGGAGAAGCAGGCTACCGCCGAGGGGGCGACCTACCCGGCGCGGGTGCTGTGGCCGATGGTCGCCGTCGCCATCTTCGCGGGGCTCAGGAAAGGAGAGTTGTTCGGGCTGCGGTGGATCGACCTCGCCCTCGGCGCGGGCCGGCTCGACGTCAACCGCTCGTACACCCTCACGCCGTAGTCGGACAAGGCCCGCCACGTCCCGATGAATCCCGAGTTGGCGCGGGCGCTGCGCTGGTGGCGGGAGCACTCGCCGACGTTCGAGGGGCTGGTGTTCCCGGTGGAACCTGAGCCGGGCCGGTTCCGCATGGGGAAGAAGGACGATCGCGCGGGGCTACTGCCATTGCTCGCCGTGGCCGGATGCCACACGCCCGCCGATGGCCACCCGTGGCACATGCTCCGCCACGCCTTTGCGTCGCATTTCATGATGGCCGGGGGCAACCTGTTCACGCTACAGCGGCTCCTCGGGCACAGCACGCCGATGATGACACAGCGGTACGCGCACCTTGCGCCCGATCATCTTGCCGCCGAGGTGGCGCGCATGAGCTTCGCTCCACCGGCTGCCGCGGGAGTCGCCGATCTCGGTGCGGTGCGGCGCAAGCGGGCCGCCGAGGTGGCGGAGTAGCTGCGCCGGCCCGGATGGATCACATTTGGATCATCAGGCGAACCGACGACGTGCTGCGGATGTGCCATTTCTTCGGTTCACCGTCGGTGCCCGAGGCGGGAGTCGAACCCGCATGTACTTGCGTACGAGGGATTTTGAGTCCCCTGCGTCTGCCATTTCGCCACCCGGGCGGGTGCGTCCAAGGGCTACTTTCTACTGGCGGAAGCCTCCGCGGGTCAACACCTTCGCGATCCGGCCCTCCCGACCTTCCAGCTTTCTTTATCCGTCGCGCGTGGCCCAAGATCCCCCCCACCGACGGAGGCCTCCTCATGAACCGCCCGCTACTCTTCGCCTTCACCGCCCTCACCGCGTGCGGCGCCAGCAGCGGCGGCGGGCGCGGCGTGCCCACCAGCGATGGTGGAATAGCGCAGGACCTCTCCTTCGCCCTCGGCGCTCCCGATCTGGCCGGCATGCCCCCGGGCGGCCCGTGCGACGATCAGCACCCCTGCCCGATGGGGCGCCGCTGCTACCTGGGCGGCTGCATCCCCGACAACGGCACCTGCCAGAGCGACGACGAATGCCAGAACGACACCTACTGCGACTGCACCCTGGGCGGCGGCGGCGACGCGGGCGCCTGCATCGGCGGCGTCTGCGTCCCCTACGGCAACGGCCCGCGCGGCGCGTTCGATCCCGACTGCTCGGGCGGCGGGTTCGCGGTCTCGGACTTCAAGCCCCCGGTGGTGAGCTGCCACTGGGTCGGCCAGGGCTCCGGCTCCGCGCTGCTCATGACGCCGGTGGTCGCCGATCTCGACGGCGACGGCAAGGCCGAGATCATCATGGCCACCTACGACGGTCCGGGCTCGATGATCGCCGTCCATCACGATTGCACCCCGTACTTCAGCAAGCCCGCCGCCGGCGTCACCAGGTGCTCGCAGCTCGCGGTGGCCGACCTCGACGGCGACAAGGTCCCCGAGATCATCGGCCTCTCGGCGACCAGGGTGGTGGTCTTCGACAATCAGGGCAACAAGCTCGCCTCCTCGCCCACCGCCTACATCACCGACAATCAGGGCGACGATTGCACCGGCCCCGCGATCGCCGACGCCGACGGAGATGGCATTCCCGAGATCCTGGTCGCCGCCCAGGTCCTCCATTACAAGAAGGGCCAGCCGCAATTGGAGGTGCTCTGGACCAAGAAGCCCTCCAGCGGCACCACCGCCCACTGGGGGACGCTCTCGCTGTTCGCCGATCTCGACGGCGACGGCAAGGCCGAGGTGGTCACCGGCTTGAAGGTCTTCGACGGATTGACCGGCGGACAAGACCCCCACCGCCTTCGGTCAGCTCTCCACCGTCGGTGCCTATCCCCAGATCGCCGATTTCAACGGCGACAAGAAGCCCGATATCCTGCTGGTGCAATCGCAGTCCGGCCAGCAGGCCGTTTCGGTGATCGATTACGCCGGCAACAAGGTGATCTTCGGCCCCTACAAGGTCGCGGGAGGCGGCTTCGGCGGTCCCGGCACCGTCGCTGACTTCGACGGCGATGGCGTCCCCGACTTCGGCACCGCCGGCCCGGCCCAGTAGTACGTCTATGCGATGAAATGCGCAAAAATGCCGAAACCAGGAGATTGCCTGGGAGCCGATCCCGGCGTTCTCTGGCAGCGCCTCACCCACGACGCCACGTCGGGCGGCACGGCGTCGTCGGTGTTCGACTTCAACGGCGATGGCAAGGCCGAGGTGGTCTACCGCGACGAGTGCTGGCTGCGGGTGATGAACGGCCCCGATGGCAAGACGGTATTCGCCCAGCAGATCACGTCGGGCACCGCGCTCGAGATGCCGGTGGTCGCCGACGTCGACAACGACGGCCACGCCGACCTCGTCGTCCCCTCCGACAATGTCCAGGGCAACAACTACTGCCAGAGCACCCCGGAGGGGCAGACCGGCCAGAAATTCACCGGATCCACAATGGGAATGTTCGTCCTCAAGGACCCGATGAACCGCTGGATGCCGTCGCGCGCGGTCTGGAATCAGCACACCTATCACATCACCAATATCAACGACAATCTGACCGTCCCGAAAAAGGAGGTCGCCAACTGGACCACCTGGAACAACTACCGCCAGAACGTCCAGGGATTCGCGATGGGCTCCCTCCCCCAGCCCGACCTCACCGGCGGCCAGGCGCCGTCGATCGACAATGGCGGCAATGACTGCAAGACCGCCGAGCGGCTGTGGGCCACTATCTGCTATCGCGGCACCGCCCCGACGCAGCCCGGCGTCCCCGCCACCTTCTACGACGCCGATCCTCGCCTGGGAATGGCCAAGGTGCTCTGCAGCACGAAGACTCAAGCCGCCCTCAAGCCGGGCGAGTGCGAGGCGGTCTTCTGCGACTGGCTGAACCCGCCCCAGGGCGCCGTCGACGTCTGGCTCCGCGCCGACGACGACGGCACCAATGCCAACTTCGCCCCCGAGTGCCACAACAACAACGATCTCCTCTTCCTGCCCCGGCGTCACCTGCTCCATCCCTGGTTGACATCCGTTACCTTCCCGCCTACAAGGCTCCCACGATTAACCCCAGGACCCCCCTACCCCTCGGTACGGGTGGGGTACGAGTCCATCCAAGGAGAGCGTCGATGGAAAACTTCGATTACAACCAGTGGCTCAATCTCATCTTCCGCTGGCTGCACGTCATCGCCGGCATCATGTGGATCGGCCACCTCTGGTTCTTCAACTTCGTCAATGCGCAGGTCGCCAAGACCTATGACGCCGACTCGAAGAAGAAGGTCATTCCCGAGCTGATGCCGCGCGCGCTCTACTGGTTCCGCTGGGGCGCGGCCTACACCTTCATCACCGGCAGCCTCCTGATGGCGTTCGTGTATTACATGGGGGGAACGCTCCTCAACACCCCGGCGCCGATCAGCGTGGGCCTCGGCCAGGCGATCAGCTTCGGCGTCCTCATCGTCGGCTTCGGCGTCTACGACATGCTCTGGAAGTCGATGGCCAAGCAGGAGACGGCGGGCGCGGTGGTGTCGGTGGTGCTCGCCTCGGCGGCGGCGGCGGGCCTGGGGCGCGTCTTCTCGGGACGCGCCGTCTTCATCCACATGGGCGCGATCCTCGGCACGATCATGGCGGCCAACGTCTGGATGCGGATCTGGCCGAATCAGCGGAAGATCATCGCCGCGATCAAGGAGGGCAAGGCCCCCGACGCGGCCTGGCCGGCGCTCGCCGGGCTGCGCTCGAAGCAGAACACCTACATGTCGATGCCGTTGATCTTCTTCATGATCAGTAACCACTACCCGGCGGTCTACGGCATGGCCGGCTCGGACCATGACATGATGCACGACTACGGCTGGGCGCTCACCGCCGTTTTCCTCGTCCTCGGCTTCGGCATCGCCCGCTTCTGCTTCGGCAAGTCCGCCACGGACGCGCCCAAGCAATTCTAGAGTTTCCCCCCGGCGGAGTCGCCGGGCACTTCCCGCTGGCTTTTCCAATCCACCGTCGGTAAGTTCCTGCGCACTTCGGTGGAGGATCCCGACCATGCTGCATGAAAAGCGGAGGCTCCAGCCCCCACCCATGGAGGGTGGCAGCGAGGAGGTCGCGTCGCTGATCGACACCTACTTCAGCGCCTTCAACGCGGCCCGCCTGCGCGAGGCCTGCCAGCTGGTGGTGAAGGCGGTCGACGCCGGCGCCACCATCGGTCTGTCGCTCTCCGGCGCGCTCACCCCGGCCGGTCTCTCGTCGGTGATCACCCCGCTGATGCGCAAGGGCTTCATCGACTACATCTCCTCCACCGGCGCCAACCTCTACCACGATCTCCACTTCGATCTCGGCCTGCCGCTCTACCGCGGCACCGCTGACGTCGCCACCGGCAAGCACGACGTCCAGCTCCGCGAGGACGGGATCATCCGCGTCTACGACGTGCTCTTCCCCGCCGACGTCCTCTACAAGACCGACGAGTGGGTCTACCGGGTGATGATGGCGCCCGAGTTTCAGGGCAAGCGGATGGGCACCGGCGAGCTGCACCACAAGATCGGCAAGTACGCCCTCGAGACCGCCCGCCAGACCGAGACGAGCACCGGCAAGAAGCTGAAGCCGTCGATCCTCGCCACCGCCCACGAGCTGGAGATCCCGGTCTACTCCCCGTCGCCGGGCGACTCGACGATCGGCCTCAACTTCTCGGCGATCCACACCGCCTTTCCCGAGAAGGGCCCGCAGGTCGATCCGGCGATCGACGTGATGGAGATGTCGGCGATCGTGCTCGACGCCAAGCGAGCATCCGGCGGGGGCGGGCTCTCCGGCGTGGTGATCCTCGGCGGCGGCGCCCCCAAGAACTTCCTCCTCCAGACCGAGCCGCAGCTGCAGGAGATCCTCGGCGTGGCCGAGAAGGGGCACGACTTCTTCCTCCAGATCACCGACGCGCGCCCCGACACCGGCGGCCTCTCGGGCGCCACCCCGTCGGAGGCGGTGTCGTGGGGCAAGATCGATCCCGAGAAGCTCCCCGACTGCGTGGTCTGCTACGTCGACTCGACCATCGCTCTGCCGTTGATCGCCGCCTACGTCCAGGCGCGCTGCAAACCGCGCAAGCAGCGCCGCCTGATGAACCGGATGGACGCCCTCGTCGCCAGCCTGCGCGACGAATACCGCAAGACCGATCTCTACAAAAAATACTGGGGCTAGCCTGATCCGTCCCCCTCTCCCGCTGGCGGGAGAGGGTCAACGAGAACGGCAACGGCAGCGCAAACACAACCGCAAGAAAGGTTCCCAAGGAATTCCATGAGCACAGCCCAGAACATCTACCGCGCCGATCTCCGCGAAATCTTCTTCTGCCTGTTCGAGCAGTTCCGCCTCGGCGATCAGCTCGGCAGGGCGCCCTGGCAGGACTGGGGCGAGGACGAAGTCCGGATGACGATCACCGAGTGCTACAAGTTCGTCTGCGAGGTGCTCGGGCCGCTCAACTCCGTCGGTGACGCCGAGGGCTGCACGATCGTCGATGGCCAGGTGAAGACCCCCACCGGCTTCAAGGAGGCGTGGAAGAAGACCTACGAGATGGGGTGGAAGTCGCTCTCGATCGACCCCGAGCACGGCGGTCAGGGCGCGCCCTACGCGGTCCAGGTGATCACCGAGGAGCTGTTCTGCGGCGCCAACGCGGCCTTCTCGATGTACCCGGGCCTCACCCTCGGCGCGTCCGAGCTGGTGGAGGTGTTCGGCACCCCCGCGCAGAAGAAGAAGTACCTCGAGCCGATGCTGGTCGGGCAGTTCGCCGGGACGATGTGCCTCACCGAGCCGCAGGCCGGCTCCGACGTCGGCGCGGCGCGCTCGCGGGCGGTCCCGCGGGGCGATGGCACCTACAGCATCACCGGCACCAAGATCTTCATTTCCTGCGGAGACCACGATCTCACCGAGAACGTCATCCACCTCGTGCTGGCGCGGGTCGACGGCGCCGCCCCCGGGACCAAGGGGCTGTCGCTGTTCATCGTCCCGAAGGTGCGCGTCGGCGACGACGGAAAGCTCGGCGAGCGGAACGACGTGGCGGTCGGATCGATCGAGCACAAGATGGGGATCAACGGCAGCTCCACCTGCGTGCTGAACTTCGGTGAATCGAACGCATGCATCGGTGAGCTGGTCGGCACGGTGCCGCACCAGGGCATGGCGCAGATGTTCCGGATGATGAACGGGGCGCGCCTCGCCGTCGGCCTGCAGGGGCTCGGCGTGGCCTCCAGCGCCTACCTGAACGCGCTCTCCTACGCCCGCGATCGTCTTCAGGGCGCCACGATAGACCGCTGGAAGGATCCCACCGCGCCGCGCGTCTCGATCCTCCAGCACGCCGATGTCCGGCGGATGCTGATCGACATGAAGTCGCGCGTCGAGGGGATCCGCTGCCTCGCGCTCAAGCTCGCGGTGCACGCCGATCGCGGCAAGCTCGGCGGCCCCGACGCGGGCTATCACCTCGGGCAGGTCGAGCTGCTCACGCCGCTGGTGAAGGCCTACGGTTCGGATCAGGCGTTCCGCGTCTGCGAGACCGCGATCCAGACCCTCGGCGGCGCCGGCTACATCAAGGACTACGGCATCGAGCAGTACTGCCGCGACTCGAAGATCTTCTCCATCTACGAGGGAACGAACCACATCCAGGCGATGGACCTCGTCGGGCGCAAGCTCGCGCAGGCGGGGGGCGGCAACCTGATGGCCTTCCTCGCCGACATCGCGCGCTTCGCGGCGCAGCACGCGGGTCACCCGACGCTGGCCGAGAGCGTGAAGGTGCTGGCACGGGCGCGGGACGCGCTCCAGTCGACCGCGATGCTCATGATGGGCTGGGCCAGCGGGGGCAAGCTCTCGCTGGTGCCGCTGGCGGCCAACCGCTTCCTCGAGATGATGAGCGAGACCGTCCTCACCTGGCTGCTCCTCGACGGTGCGGTGGTGGCGGAGGAGAAAGCGCGCGCCCTCCCCGAGGGCCACCCGGATGCGGCCTTCTACGCCGGCAAGCGCGCCACGGCGATCTACTACGCCCGCAACGTCGCCCCCGGGGTGATGGCCAAGGCGGAGGTGCTGGCCGCCGAGGAGGATTCGTCGCTGACCATCCCCGACGCCGGCTTCGCGACGATTTAGGAATGCCGATGGATCGCCTCACCACCACCGCCTGCCTGTCGCTCGCCGTCGCCCTCTTCGCCGGCTGCCCCGCCGAGCAGCAAAAGAAGCCGGTCGCCAGGGCCGCGCCCGGACCTTCGGCCGTCGACCGCAAGCTCGATCTGCACCGCGAGATGCAGCAGCAGCTCCGCGCCAGCCACGAGGAATTCCTCGCGAAATCGGACCTCTACGAGGAGCAGAAGGGCGCCTACCTCGCGGCCGTCAGCGCCGAGCTGACCTCGCCCAAGGCCAGGGTGAAGCCCGAGGCAGTCAAGGCGATCGGCGCGATGACCACCGAGCGCACCCAGGTCGCGGCCGACCTCTCCGCGTCGCTCAGCCTGCTCGGGGAGGCGCTGTCCACCCGTGCGCGCGCCGCGCACGCCATGCTCTCCGTCGAGGCGAAGCTGTGGGATCTGGAGGCGGAGGGCTACGACGGGCGGGCCGCCGCCGCCGCCTGCGCCGATGAGGAGATCAGGATCCTGCGCGACACGCTGGTCTCGCTCCACGTCGCGCAGAAGGGGCAGCAGGGCGTCCTCGCGACGCTGGTGACGCGCGAGTTCGAGGCCAACGCCACCGTCGGGGAGGACATCCACGCGCGCGACGTCGCCGACCGCCAGCTCGCCGAGATGCGGACCGACCTCGACCAGCGCTACGCGACCCTCCTCGACACCGCGCGCGCCTACGACCGCGCCTCGGATCAGGTCCACCGAAAGCTCCTGCAGGGGCTCAACAAGGCGGACGCGAAGCAGCAGGTGATCGCCGATCGCATGGGGGCGCTCCTGCGCGAGCGCGACGCGGCCACCCAGGCGATCGCGGCGGCGCGCACACAGCTCAAGGAGGCGGTGCTGAAGCGCGCCGAGCTGCGCTCCCGCGAGATCAGCCACGACGGCGAGATCGCGGCGATCCTCGACGGTGCGTTCAAGGACGCGGCCCTGCGCGACGCGGCGCTGATCCGCGTCCGCTCGCAGCGCGACGGCGCCTCCGAGGCGCGCGTGGCCACCCAGAACGCCGAGCTGGCCCTCGCCGCCCTCCGCAGGAAGCTGGCGACCCTGGAAGGCGACATCACCGCCCTCGGGTACTAGTGTCCTGTCCGAGAAATTCTTTGCAGAATTTCCCGGCCAGCACACTAGCCACGATCCCAGGGTGCGTGCCGCCCCGCCCCGTCGGCCCTCCCCCAATCGATCCTGGGGGCAAGCCCCCGTCCGTCGGGGTCCCCACCCCTGCTCACGGCGGCACTTGCCGCCGGGCCGCGGCCGTGCGCGGCCTTTTTCTACTGCGAACTTCGGTGTCGGGACACTAGCCTCATCGAGCGAGGACTTCGGGGGGGGAAGTGTCCGGACGTCCGGAGAGTTGAGGGCGTCGCGATTTTCGGCTCGCCGCCCGTCGAGAGGTGATTTCGACTTCGGATCGCAATACTGTTTTCGTAAAGCGATTCGCGGATTTTTCGGACATGGAGGAGCCGACGCCCGACGCGGTGGACGTGGACGACCGCTCGCGATCACACCCAGCCGGCGGAGGCGGGGCGCAGCGCTTGCTCGAGGTTGATCGCGCGCACCAGCCCGTCCTCGCTGTCGCCGTGGGGCGCGCCGGGCGGCGCCAGCGCCGAGGCCCCGATGTAGTCGAGCGGCCGGCAGGTGAGCACGATGATCTGGAAGGCGCGCGCCTTCTCCCGCAGCAGGGTGCGGAACCAGTCGATCCGGGCGAGGTCGCTCTGCACCAGCTGATCGTCCAGGATCAGCGCGCTCTGGAGGTGCTCGGCGAGGCTCAAACGGTAGAGCGTGGCGAGCTGCTCGCGCGTTCCGACCGAGAGCCGCCCGACATCGCGGATCTCGCCGGCGACCAGCACGCCCTCGGTGCCCAGCTGGGCGGTCATCGCCACGCGCTGGTAGCGGCGCCCGGTCAGCAGGCTGAACCGCCGCCCCACGTCGGGCGCCAGCGCCTGGCCGAGGTGGCTCGCCTGCGCCTGCTCGGCCGCCACCATCTGCTCACGCAGGAGCCGCCACGCCTCGTACTCGTGCTCCTTGCTGCGCTCCTCCTCCTCGGCGATCCGGAGCGCCTCCTCGGCGTCGCGCAGACGCTCGCGCGCCACCGCTCCCCGCACGTGCTCGAGCGCGCCCTGCTTGCGATCGATCTCGCTCAGCAGGTCCCGGAGATTCGTGCCCGCGCGCGCGACCTCCAGGCTCGCCCGCTCGATCTCCTCGATGGAGATCATGCGCTCGGGCACCGGCGCGGCGGCGAGGGCGGCGGTCAGCGTCTCGTGTCGACCCCGCACGGCGACCTGATCGATCGCCGCCAGCTGGGCGCGCAGCGCATCCAGTCGGCCGGCCGCCGTGGCGCCCTCGTGGTTCGCGCGCTCCAGGCCGGCCCGCCCGTCGGTGAGCGAGTTCACGGCTGCGTCGCGCGCGCCCCTGGCATCCGCCACCGCAAGGGCGATCCGTTCGCCTTGCGCCGCGCAGGTCGCGCCCTGGGCCGACCGCTCCCGGGTGGCGGAGGCGTGCTCGCGCGCGGCGTCCGAGCGGGCGAGCTCCGCGGCGCGGGCCGCTCCGTCGAAGTCAGCCCCTCCCAGCGCGGCGAGCGCCTTCTCGCGCGGCGACGGCCGCGGCCTGCTCGCGCCCCGCGGTCGCCGCCTCGACGCGCTTCACCGCCGCTTCCTTGTCGAGGCCGGGCGCCTTCGACTCGTCGACCTGCCGGGTCAGCGTCGCCCGCCGCGCCCGGAGCGCAGCGCGAGGCTCGCTCCCCAGCGCGGCGATCTCCGCGTCCCTCGCCTCCCCGTCACCGATGGCGCGAGCGGCCGCCACCAGGGCCACGGCGGCCTTCGCCCGCTCCCCTTCGGCGTCGGCGAAACCCGCACGATCGCCGCGCAGGCGCGCCGCCTCCGCCTCGCTCGCCAGGGCGTCGCGGAGGAGCCCCTCCGCCTCGTCGATCCGCGCCGCCAGCCCCTCTGCCGTGGCCACCTCCGCCGCCACGAGGACAGGCATCGCCTCGTCGCCCCAGCGCGCCTCCAGGGAGCGCAGGTGCTCACGCGCCTCGGCGCTGCCGGCCTCCGCGCGCACCGTGGCCACCCCGTGCAGGATCAGCTCCACCGCGCCGCGCGCCGAGACCCGGAGCAGCTCGCTGACGTGCTCCGCCCGCGCGGCGCCGCCGTCGAGGCCGATGCTCACATCGCGCGGGATCACCGGATCCACGGTCACCTGGAGTCCGACCTCGAGCTTGCCGCGCGCGATGCCGAGGTCGCCCTCCAGCTTGCGGATTTTTGACAGAATCTTTCGATCCGGCACCGCAATCTTCGCGCGCCGGGCCCGCAGATCGCCGGTCCGATCCTCTGCCGCGGCGATGGCAACGAGGAGCGCCGCGGCGCGATCGACCCGCGCCTGCGCCGTCGCCACCGCGGCCTCCGCGGCGCGCTTTTCGAGCAGCCGTTCGAGGTGTTCGAGCTCCGCCAGCGCCTCCCGACTGCCCCGCTCCTCCGCCGCGGCTCGCGCCGCCGCCGTCGCCGCCTTCTTCGCGCGCGTGTGCGCGGCCGTGCCCTCCTTCTCGGCCGCCGCCACCGCGTCGACCAGGCTGCGCACCCGCGCCACCTCCCCCGGCGTTCGCGTCGCATCGTCGAGCCTGCGCTGCGCGCCTTCCAGCCCCCGCTCGATCCGCAGCCGCTCCACCGCCTCCGAGGCTCCACCGCCCGCGCCGTCGCCGCGCGCGGCCTCCTCGCGCTCCCGCAGATGCGCCTCCGCGATCGCCGGGGCCGCCTCGGCGGACTCCACCGCGGCCCGCAGCCGCTCGCGCTCGCGGTCGTGCCGCGGGATCGCGCCCTCCAGCTGCGCCACGTCGGCCGCCAGCCGATCGATCGCGTCCACCTCGCTCCTCGCGGCGGCCACCGCCCGCATCGCCACCTCGTGCGCCCGCGCCTCCTCGCGCAGCCGCTCGACCGTCGCCCGCGCTTCGGCCGCCGCGCGCACGCGCTCCTCCCCGGCGTCGCGCTGCGCGGCCAGATCGCTCAGGCCACCCTCGACGGAAGCCGAGTCATCGACCAGCCGCTGCGCCTCGTCCCGCTCCTCCCGCGCGCGCCGCACCCCCTCGCTGGCCACCTTGAAGATGCTGTCCTTCGCGGTCCGCTTTCCCCCGCCCTCGCTGAAGGCCCGATCGTAGCGCGCCCGGACCCGATCGAGCAGCTTCTTGAACAGCGGATCCTGCGCCAGCGCCTGCAGCGCCTCGGCGAGGCGGTTCTTGCCGCTGTCGGCCGAATCGCCCGCCAGGCTCTCCGCCAGGAGCGCGCCCACGTCCTTCTGCGTCGACAGGAGCGCGCCGGCGAGGAAGCTCGTCGGCAACCCCTTCTTCGCGTTCGCGCCGCCCGGCTCGGTGATCCCCCAGCCCAGGATCGCGCGCAGCTCGCTGTCCACCTTGCGCCCGCTCGCCACGCCGTCGAAGGCGCTGCCATCGCGGGAGCGCGACAGATCGGCGTGATTGCCGGAGCCGAACTCCTTAGTGGACCTTCCAGTAGAAGCGCTCGGCGGCCTCGTCTACGCCGGCGCGCGCGTCCTTCGCCTGGAACACCAGCTCCGCCTTCGGCTTGTGGAGCGTTCCCCAGGATCGCCACTCCTCGTGGTCCTTGAAGGTGGGCGGGAGCAGCAGCGCCAGGCGCAGCGCTTCCACCAGCGTCGACTTCCCGAGATCGTTCGGTCCGTAGAGGACGTTCAGGTGCTTCCCGAACTGGACGTCCACCGAGGCGATCGATCCGAAGTGCTCCACGTGCGCCCGCACCAGCCTCATGACGCCTCGCCCGCGGCCTGGTCGACCTCCTGCAGGAGCTTGTAGAGGTGCGCCAGCGCGCGTCCCGCCGTCGCCCGCTCGGCCTCGCCCTCCGCCACCTCGGCCAGCCGGCGCAGCCGCGCCACCGTGTCCTGCAGCACCGGCGGGAGGTCCCCGTCGAACGCCTCCGCCGTCGCTGCGACCAGCCGGAGGCGCGTGCGATCGACCGTCACCACGCCCGCCCGCGGGTGGGCGGCGGCGGTGCCTGTGAGCTCGGTCAGGATCCGCTCCACCTCGCTCTCCTCGGCCACCGAGACGGCGAAGTCGAGCTTCAGGCGCAGCACGTGGCGCTCCAGGTCGGGGATCGCCAGCACCGCCTGGAGATCCTCGATGCTGCGGCAGATCGCCTCGTGCCACCGCCAGTAGGCCACCCGCTCCGCGCGCACCGTCGGGCGGCGGCCATGCGCGTAGAGGGCGACGATCGCGACGTTCCCGGTGTCCTTCTCATCGAACGCCGTCTGGTCGGGCGCACCCGGGTAAACCGTTGGAACCGATAGATCCGGTGTCACATCGCGAAACGCGTGGGTGTCGCCGATCGCCAGGTAGTCGAGGCCGCGCAGCACCCCCGCCTCGCGCTGGATCGGAAAATTGGTGGCGCAGCCCGGCAGGTCGAAGGTGCTCCCGTGGACGCAGCCGATGCGCAGTCCGGTGTCTCCCGGCGGCCGCGCGGGGAGGCCGAGCGCCAGGTCGTTCGTCCCCGCCTTCGAGCGGCACGGCGCGGCGAACAGCTGGGCGCCCTCGGCGAGCGGAAAGGAGAAGTCGTCGCGGTCGACGACGTGGACCCACGGCAGCTGATCGACCTGCGCGCGGAAGGCGTGGCCCTTTGCCCACACCGACTCCTTCATCAGCGGGTCGTGGTTCCCAGGGACCAGGAACACCGGCGGCATGCTGGTGTGTCGGGCCAGAAGGCTTGCGAGGCCGCCCCACCACTCCGGCTTGGGCGATGGTTCGTCGAACAGGTCCCCGGCGCAGAGGACGGCGTGGACGCGATGGCGGAGCGCGAGATCGAGGATCTTGTCCACCACATCGAGGCGGCTCCGCATCAGGTCGGTCTGCGCCTTCTCGGGGAAGGAGGGGAAGCGCTTGCCGAGGTGCCAGTCGGCGGTGTGGAGCAGCCTCAGCACGACGTCACCGCCTTCGCGAGCCGGAAGGTCACCGTGTAGAGGCGCGTGATCGCGGGCGCCTGGTAGCGCTTCTCGTGGTGGTGTCGACGCCATTTTTGGTAGTCCTCGTCCTCTCGGGCCTCGAGCGCGCCGATCCGCTGATCGAGCCTGGTGAGCCGCCCGTCGAGCTGCTCGATCTCCTCCTGCGCGCGTGCGCGGGCCGCCGCCCCCATCGCGTCGTCGCGCCGCTTCCTGGCGCGCTCCAGGCCCTCGCCCACCGCCACGCGCTCCTGCCGGAGCACCAGCGCGCGGTCCTCGACGAAGCGCTCGAGCTGCCCCAGGGCGCGCTCGAAGTGGCGCTGCTCCACCTCCTCGATCTCGCGCTGGTCGACGAAGATCGCCTCGTCGATCGCCTCCTCGAGGGCCGCCGCGTCGATCGTCACCTCGATCCCCGTCGCCTCGCTCGCGCGCGTCCGGGCGAGGCGCGCCGCGAGCGCCGGATCGATTGGAACTGGCGGCGCCCCGTCGACGATCGCCGCCGCCACCAGACGGTCGACCGGCTCGAAGCCCCCGTACGCCACCTTGGCCACCGCCAGCACGCCACCGCGTCCGATCAGCTCGGACTCGGCGCGTCGAGCAACACCTCTCCGCCGGAGTAGGCACGCGCGCTCCGCAGCGCCTCGATCACCAGCGGGTGCACCCGGTTCAGCGGCTCCGCGCCCGTCAGCCCCTTGGCGTCCCCGGTCGCGAAGCGGCGGCCCGGCCCCGCGAGCGCCGCCGACTCCTCCACCTCGATCACCACCCGCCCGGCCTCCTCGCTGCGGCGGTAGGAGGCCCCCAGCCCATCGAGGTGCCCGCACACGATCACCGCGAGGTCGTGATCGAGGCGCTCGAGGCCCGCCGACAGCTCGCCGCGGAGGCCCCGGAACACCCGCTTCACGTCCTCGTCGAAGCGCGACTCGATCAGCGCCGCGGTGCGCCGCCGCTGCGCGTCGTAGGCCGTCCGCCGCTCCCCGATCTCGTCACGCAGCTTCACCAGGTCGCGGGTGACGTCAGCGACGGTACGGCCGCGATCGTAGATCCGGCGCAGCTCGCGCTCGAAGTCCGCCGAGAGCGCGCCCACCACCGGCTCGGGCGCGCCTTCGCGCGGCTCGTGCAGCACCGCGTCGGAGGCGTCGAGGACCCTCCCGAACAGGTCCAGCTTGCGGCTCAAGATCTCGAAGGTCAGCCGGTGCGCCTCGTTGTCGCGCGAGAGGAAGTTCACCACCGTCACGTCGCGCGTCTGCCCGTAGCGATGGCAGCGCCCGATGCGCTGTTCGATCTTCTGCGGGTTCCAGGGCAGGTCGTAGTTGATCACCGTCTCGCAGAACTGGAGGTTCAGCCCCTTCGCGCCCGCCTCGGTGGAGACCAGCACCCGCGAGCGGGTACGGAACTCGTGGAGCAGGGCGAGGCGCACCTGCACGTCGCGGCTCGGTAGCGCGCGCAGCGTCGCCCCCTCCTCGGTCCGCCAGCGCGCGAGCGCCGCGCGAGCCCGCTCGCTGTCGTTGGTCCCCCGGAACAGCGTCACCTCCTCCTCGGCGAGCCCACTCTCGCAGAGCAGCTTCTTCAAATAGTCCTGGGTGGTGATCGACTCGGTGAACACCACCGCCTTGCCGCTGCCCGTCCCATCGCGCCCCCGGTCGACGATCAACCGGATCGCCTCCTGGAACGCGCGCGCCTTGGCATCCGAAGGAAGCGCCCGCGCCCGCCGCGCGAAGTGCTCGATCAGCGCGTGCTCGGCCGCCAGCCCCGCCGAATCGATCGGCCCGTTGCCGTTGCCGTTGCCGTTGCCCTCGGCTCCCGCCGAGACAACTCCGCTGACGCGGTAAACGAAGTTAGCGTCGCCGTCGCCGTTGCCGTCGCCGTCGCCGTCGCCGCCGCCGCCATCCTCATCGTCCTCATCGTCGTCGAGATCCCGCCGCAGCTCCGCATCCACCTCGTCCACCGGCAACCCCGCGAGCAGCGCGTGCAGCCTCCGCGCGACGTGATCGAGGCTCGCCGCGAGCGCCGCGTTCGACGACGCCATCCGACGGTGAAACCCGATCAGGAGCAGCTTCCGCATCCGCCCGCTGAAGGCGTGGAGCTGCGGCCGCATCAGGTAGTCGGTGACGTCCTCGTAGAGCGCGCGCTCGGCGTCGCTCATCGCGTACTCGAACAGCCGGCAGCGACGGTCGACGAACGGGCGAATCGAGGAACTCCTGCGCCTGCCGCCGGAGCGTCCGCTGGCAGATCGTCGACAGCCGGCGCGACAGCTCGTACTCCTGCCCGGGGAGGAGCACCCGATCGTCGTCGTCGCAGAACACCTTGCGGAAGGTCGGCAAATCGCCGAACAGCGTACGCGTCGGCTCGACGTACTGCGCGAGCCCCCACAGCTCGGCGAGCGAGTTCTGGATCGGCGTCGCCGTCAGCAGGAGCACCGGCGCCGCGCCGATCGCCTCGCGGACCCGGTGCGCGATCAGGCCATGCTCGGCCTCGTCGTCGTAGCTGCCGTCGCTGCGGTAGCGCTTGTGGAGCCCCGCGAACATCTCGTGGGCCTCGTCGATCACGCAGAGATCGAAGGGCTGGGCGCGGATCCACGCCGAGCCCCGCTCGCTCCCCGCCGCCTCGCGCCCGATGATATGAACGCCCGGCCCCAAGGCCGGACCGGTCAGCTCGCGCGCGTCGAGGGCGAACAGCGCGAACAGCTCGCCCTGCCACTGCCCGAGCAGCGGCTTGGGCACGATCAGGAGAACGCGCTCGCGCCCCTCGGCGCGGCCCTGCGCGATCACCAGCCCCGCCTCGATGGTCTTCCCGAGCCCTACCTCGTCGGCGAGGATGCAGCCCCCCTCCTCGAGCCGCCGGAGCGCGAAGATCACCGCGTCGATCTGGTGCGGGTTGGGATCCAGGCGCGCCTGCCGCTGCGACGCCGCGTAGCGGTCGCGATCGTCGGCCCGCCGCCGCCGCACGAGGTCCTCGGCGAGCCAACGCAGGTTCATCGGGTGAACGGGTATGCCGTCCTCGATGATCATCCGGCGAGATGCCGCGCCGCGGCCTCCTCTACCGACCTCAGCAGCTCTCCCACCGACTGCACGTTGCGGTGGAACTTCGCCACCTGGCCGTACCAGTCGTCGAGCGCGCGAAACTCCTCGTCGGTGAGGGCGAGAACCGATAGCGCCGCGCTCGGCGGGCGCCGGATCCGGTGCGCCGACAGCTCGCGCATCCACGCGCCGAGCGCCGCCGGATCGCGCAGCACCGCCGCCACCCCGCGCCCCATCGCCACCAGCTCCTCCGCCTGCCCCGCCAGCACCGCCAGCGCCGCGAAGCGATCGGGCACGCCGTCGTCGCCCGCGCGGAGATCGAGCGCCTCTCCGTAGGCCAGCCAGCCGCGACGTCGCTCGCCGATCGCCCCCTGCACCCGTGCGAGCGCGGCGACGTAACCGTGCGCGCTGGCGCGAAACGCCTCCGCCGCCCCCTTTCGCTCCCCCAGCGCCTCGCAAAGCCCCGCGAGCCCACCGTCGAGAATCGCCATCTCCGGGCCGCCGATCGCCGCGTCGAGATCGGCCGCATAGGTCAGCCCGCCCGCCAGCTCGATCACCGACCCGAACGTCGCGTGCACCCCCCGCGCGAGCACCTGGATCCGCTCCCGCGAATCCCCCTCCACCGACGGTGCATCGAGATCACCGTAGGCATCGAGCACCGCGTGCTGGTGCAGGATGTAGCTCCGAGCCATCTCCTCCGCCGCCAGCACCGCCGCCTCCACCAGCGGCTGGACCGCGCCTCCGGGCACCACCATACCGCCCCGGGCGCCATCGTCCGGCCGGACCGCCCCGTCGAGGCCGCGCCCGATCGCCGCCGCCATCGCCGCGGGATCGCGCACCCCGAGCATGGCCTTCATCGCATCGAGCCGCGCCAGCGCCACGTAGAACCCGTTGGCGTGCGGCACCGCGCTGTTCCACCGGATCCCGTGCTCCTGCTCCGCCGCCAGATCGGCCCGCAGCGCGTCGATGTGCTGGTGGCACCACCCAAGGGCCTCCCGGTCGATGCGCTGCGCGACCCCGCTCCCACCGCCCTCGCTCACGCGCGCCGCCAGCCCCGCCGCCTCCCCCTCTCGCCACCGGATCTGCGCCTCGAGCGGATCGAGCGGCAGGGTGCATAGCGGCACCAGCGCGCCGTCGTAGAACGCCACCAGGTAGCGCCCGAGCGCGCTCGCCGCCCCCTGCATCGCCCGTCCATAGCCGCGCTCGCCGGGCCTGAGCCGGACCTCGCCCACGGGCAGCGTCGAGAAGTCGTCGGCCTGGCCGGCCACGAAGGCGTTCGGTGAGGTCATCTCCGCAACTTTTCCACCGGATCGCCGATCATTGTAGTAGGACCCACTCGCCAGTGAAAGCCAAACCGGAGTAGATTCCAGCAGATCGCCCGCTCGCCGAGGGCAACTTGTCTTGCCGCGTCGAGGGCGTGGAGGCCGCATGTCCGCGTTGGAGCACCAGCAGTCCGAAGTCGCCGCGCCAGAGCCTGCCGCCGCGCACGAGGTCTCCTCCCACGGCGGCGGAGGCGCGAGCAACAGCGCCGCAGCGTCGCGTGCCACCTCGGCGCGCAGCGAGCGCTCGTCGGGTCCCGAGGGCGGCGCAGGCGAGGCGATCGCCTCCAAGGGCGCCGGATCGGCCCTCCCCGCCGCCGCCGAGAGCCAGTTCGGCTCGGCCTACGGCACCGATCTCTCGGACGTCCGCGTCCACACCGACAGCAAGTCCGCCGCCGCCGCCGACTCCGCGGGGGCCGAGGCCTTCACCTACGGCAAGGATGTCTTCTTCGGCAGCGGCAAGTACAACCCGTCGTCGGAGCACGGCTCCTTCGTTCTGGGCCACGAGCTCGCTCACGTCGCCCAGCAGAAGGACTCCGCGCCCAAGGTCCAGAACAAGCTCACCGACGATCCCGAGACCGGCCACAGCGGCGACGCGCAGGAGCACGAGGCCAGCCACGCCGCCAACGTCGCCCTCGACGGCGGCAGCGTCTCCCTCGGCAGCGCCCCGGCCAAGATCCGCTTCTTCTCGCAGGGCGACGGCTCGCGCAACCGCGGCGGCCACGCCTACATGACCGAGCAGGCGCTCCAGGGCATGGGGATCAGCAACGCCCCCGGCGCGGGCGGCGCACCGTCGGACATGCGCCAGGCCCGCATGGGCAACTGGGAGCGCGATCTCTCGCAGGCGATCACCCCGACCACCTCGGCCGCGATCCAGGGGATCATGCCGGTCCTCAACGTCCTGGCGATCAAGGAGTTCGGTCGCGGGATCAACATCGCCTCGTTCGGCACCTACGATCCCGTCGAGCACCTCGACAACCCGGCCAACCTGCGCGGCAGCGACGTCATCCAGCAGGGCCCGATGGTCTCCTCGAACGGCCCGATGAACAACGCCGGCGCCAACCCCGACACCGCGGCGTCGGTGCGCGGCGATCACGCGCCCGGCACCACCGGCGGCTCGGCCGGCACCAGCCATCAGGCCTACTCCGATATCGATCCGCGCTACACCGGGGGTGGGGCGGCTGGCCAGCCCGGCTGGAACGGTCACCAGCAGCGCGGTCAGGTGATCAACCCCACCGACGCCAACGCCTACCACGTCGACGAGTCGGGCATCCCGCGCTACATGTACGCCAGCAAGCAGTGGCTCACCCAGACCCTCCGCACCTCGGGGCGCCTGGGTCGCCAGCAGAACACCCAGGGCGACGAGCATCTCCACGGCCCGCGCCTGTTCGCCAGCGGCACGCACACCCTCCAGGACTACTTCGCCCACTCCAACTTCTGCGAGATCGGCGTCAATATCCTGATCCGCTCCGGCACCCTCCACGTCAGGAACGAGCAGGGGCAGGACCAGGCGGTCGATCGCTCGCGCGTGCTCAACACCCAGGTCCACGCCAACGACGCGCAGGGCAACCCGCAGGCGGGCAACCTCGCGATCGGCAATCCGAATCGCGCCGGCGCCGCGGGCGCGCCCGGCCAGCAGGGCAACCGCGAGGTGCTCACCACCGGCACCTTCAACTTGACCGACACCGCCGCCTCGATCCTCGAGGAGGTGAACGACAAGTGGAAGCTCCTTGATCCGTTCAAGGAGAAGCCCGACCAGCCGAGCCCGCTGATCATGGCGGCGCTCGACTACGTCGACATGAACCCCGAGAACCCGACCGATTTCAGCCACGTCGCAGCGTCGGTGGCCGACATCATCCACACCATCGCCGGGAGCGTCTCGTCGCTCTCCCAGGTCGGCGCGCGGGTGGTCGAGGGCGCCGGCCAGATGGGCTCGGATCTCACGCGCGGCGCGGGCAACGCCGGCGGTGACGCGCTCCACGGTATCGGCGGCGCGGCCGACTGGATGAGCCAGCACACCGGCGGGGGCCGCGTGTCGCGCTTCTTTGGCGGCGCCGCGCAGCAGGCGAACAACGCCGGCAACTCGGTGCAGGGCGCGGGCAACAACGCCGCCAACACCATCCAGGGCGCCACCGGCGACGGCGCGGCGGTGATCCGCCAGTTCATCGCCCAGCTCACCGCGCTCGAGACCGCCACCCGCGGAAACCAGCACACCCTGCGCGACGCCTACAAATGGCTGCACGCCCACGGGCCGCTCACGCTGCTCAAGGAGGCCGCCCGGCAGATCCCGGTGATCGGCGAGCGCGCCGCCGCGCTGGTGGAGTCGGCCCAGAACCGCATCCGCACTCTCGTCGAGGGCGTGTTCGCCACCGCCTGGAACGCCGTGCTCGCCGTCGGTGTGCGGGCGATCAACGCGGCCATCGCCAAGATCCGCTCGCAGACCAACGTGCAGAACAAGAAGGCCCCGCTCCCGACGCCCGGCGGCGGCATCGGCGGGTTCATCCAGGGGATCCAGAACAAGGTCGCCGAGACCTTCGGCAACGTCAGCGAGTTCTACGATCCCGCCACCGGCCGCCCGCGCGCCGCGGGCAACGGGCAGACCAACGGCATCGCCCCGGGCACCTACAGCCCGCCCTCCCACACCGAAATCGCGAAGGATCACGGGGAGCTGCACAACAGCGCCGGGACCAACGAGCACGAGCACAAGCACGAGGGCGAGCAGCGCAACCATGGCGAGGGCGAGCACACCCACGCTGGTGGCTGGCTCTCCGGCCTCGCCCAGGCCCTCGCGAGCATCGCCACCCGCGGGGTCGGCGTGCCGGTCAACGCCTGCTGGGACAAGGCGGATCGCCAGGGAACGCTGGCCGAGAACGACCCGCTCCTGCCGGCGATCGACGCCGCCGTCGACACCTACTTCCAGCACCCGCAGGACTGCTCGTTCTGGCAGTCGGTGATCCAGTCGCAGCTCTCGGGCGACCTCGGGCCCGAGCTGATCGAGCACCTCCAGAGCGCCAGCGCGGGCGCCCCCGACACGCCCAGCCACATCCCGCAGATCCCGCCCCAGCAAGGCCAGAACGGCCAGCCTGGCCAGAACGGGCAGCGCCCCCCGGGATGAGCCCGCGCGCCGTGCCAGGCTCCCGCGCGCCATGACCTCCACCCGGTGCGTCCCCCTCGCGGCGCTGCTCTCCCTCGCGGGCTGCAAGAGCAGCCCGGTCGACGCGAAGCCGCCGCCCGCGCCGATTGAAACGAGCGCCGTCGCAACCGGAGCCAAGCCGATGACCACCGACCTCGACGTCGACACCCTCCTCAACTGGTTCGGCCCGCCGATCCCCGGGCAGCCCGATCCGCTCGTGCCGAAGGACGACGCACGGCGGGTGGTGAAGGACTTCAAGAGCGGCACCCCTCTCACCGCGTTTCCGACCAGCGGCGAGGAGATCTGGTTCGGCAAGAGCTACCTCGTCTACGCCGACGGCACGAGCGGCGAGACGTTCCAGTTCCTGCGCTTCAAGCCCGGCCGCGGCGAGGCGCCGGGTGTGGACCCCGCCGCCGTCCTGCCGTGGGTGGCCTTCACCAGCAGCCTGGAGACGCAGAGCGGCGCGGAGGAGGCGGACGCCACCGGACTGTTCGCGGCGGTCACCAAGGGTGCTGCACTGCAGCAAGGCAGCGGCGCGCTCAAGTTCATCCGCGCCGCCAAGCCGGTCGATGGCTACCACGCGCTCCTGAAGAGCGACGGCGCCTCGAAAGTGCTGCTCGAGAAGGACCTCCGCTGGCTGCGCAAGAGCGGCGATCGCCTGCTCGTGCTCCAGCGCATCGTCCAGTTCTCGGGCTCGTCGAAGCGCCCCAGCCACACCGCCGGCCGCTACGCGGAGCTCTGGAAGCTGCCCTGACCGGGTGCTAGTCTTGCCCGTCGCCAAGCTTCGGGAAAAACATGTCCACCATCGTCGGGATCGACCTCGGCACCACCAACTCCCTGGTCGCCTACATCAAGGGCGACCGCCCGGAGATCATCCCCAACGAGCAGGGGAAGCGGCTCACCCCGTCGGTGGTGGCGCTCGACAAGACCGGCAAGCTGCACGTCGGTGAGACCGCCAAGAACCAGCTGATCGCGATGCCGGAGCGCACCATCGCCGAGGTGAAGCGCCTGATGGGCACCTCGCGCAAGATCCGGATCGCCGACCGCGAGTACACCCCGCAGGAGGTCTCCGGCTTCATCCTCCGCAAGCTCAAGGACGACGCCGAGCGCACCCTCGGCCACAAGATCGAGGAGGCGGTGATCACCGTCCCGGCCTACTTCACCGACGCGCAGCGCCAGGCGACCAAGGACGCCGGCGAGCTGGCCGGCTTCAAGGTCGAGCGCATCCTCAACGAGCCCACCGCCGCCGCGCTCGCCTACGGCCTCGATCACCTCGACAAGGAGCAGTACATCCTGGTCTACGACCTCGGCGGCGGCACCTTCGACGTCTCGGTGCTCGAGATGTTCGAGGGCGTGCTCGATGTCAAGGCCTCCGCCGGCAACAACGCCCTCGGCGGCTCCGACTTCGATCGTCGGATCGTCGACTTCCTGGTCAAGCAGTTCGAGCGCGATCACGGCATCGACCTCTCGCGCGATATCCGCGCCATGGCCCGCATGAAGGGCGCCGCCGAGCAGGCCAAGCACGAGATCTCGACGCTCGACACCACCTCGATCCTCCTCCCGTTCCTCGCCACCGCCGGCGCCGGGCCGCTCAGCCTCGAGTGCGAGTTCTCGCGCGAGCAGTTCGAGCTGCTGGTCGACGATCTGATCCGCTCCACCCTCGAGCCGATCGAGAAGGCGCTCCACGACGCCAAGCTCGCTCCCGAGCAGATCCACGAGGTGGTGCTGGTCGGCGGCTCGTCGCGCATCCCGCTGGTGCAGCGGATCCTGGTCGAGAAGTTCGGCAAGGAGCCCAAGCGCGGCGTCAACCCCGACGAGGCGATCGCCCTCGGCGCGGCGGTCCAGGCCGGCATCAAGGCGGGCGCCGGCAGCTTCGGCTCGAAGGGCGGCGAGGACGCGCGCGGGATCATGATCACCGACGTGTGCCCCTACACGCTCGGCGTCGAGGTGGTCGCCACCTCCGGCTTCCAGAAGATGAGCGGGATGTTCTCGGCGATCATCCAGCGCAACTCGACCATCCCGGTCTCGCGCACCGAGACCTACTCCACCACCGCCGACGGCCAGAGCCACGTCGACATCAAGGTCTACCAGGGCGAGAGCCGCCTGGTGAAGAACAACACCTTCATCGACCAGTACACCATCGACGGCATCCCCCAGGGCGGCGCCGGCTCCGAGCGGATCAACGTCACCTTCACCTACGACGTCAACGGCATCCTCCAGGTCCGCACCAAGGTGCTCTCGACGGGGAAGGAGGCGACCCTGACCATCGAGCGGTCGGCCGAGCGCATGTCGGAGGCCGAGCGCAAGGTCGCCCGCGACCGCGTGGAGAAGGAGTGGACGCTGCGACTTCCTCCGCCGTCGGCACCGATGGCACCCATGTCAGCGACGGGGAGCGGGCCCGGCGCCGGCGCCGCCGAGGGCGGGGTGAAGGCGATTGTCGCCTCCGCCGAGCGGCGCGCCAAGGAGCTCACCGGCGAGCCCCGCGCGAAGCTGGAAGACCTCATCCTCCAGCTCAAGCGTGCCGTCGCCCGCGGCGAGGCGATGGACATCGTCCGCCTCGACGAAGAGCTGACGAATTTCCTCTTCGAGCTGGGCTGACAGTCACCGCCCCTTGTCCCCTGCCATCCTCTCGGTCATGCTAGGCTTCCAACGACGGTGAAGGAGCCCGGCGAGGTTTGTTCAGCATCTACGTAGTACCTGGCCAGCTGGAGGGATCCTGCGATGAACATACGCTCCAACGACTATTACGAGATCCTGGGCATCGAGCGCGCCGCCGAAGAGCGCGACGTCAAGCGCTCCTACTTTCGCCTGGTCCGCAAGTTCTCGCCCGAGAACGCGCCCGAGGAGTTCAAGCGCATCCGCGAGGCGTACGAGATCCTCTCGAACAGCGTCTCGCGCAAGGACTACGACAGCCTCACCCAGTGGGGCGACGAGATCGGCGCCCGCATGAAGGCGGGCCAGGCGGCGATGGAGCGCGCCGACTTCCGCACCGCGCAGGCCGAGTTCAAGCACGTCCTCGTCCTCCAGCCGCAGCTCGCCTTCGCCCGCGACCTCCTCGGCATGGCCTTCCTCAACGCCGGCCAGCCGCGCGACGCCGTCGCCCAGTTCGACCTCCTCGTCGCCAAGCAGCCCGACAACGCGGTCTACCATCTCCACAAGGGCTACGGCCACTACGCGCAGCGCCAGTACGCGCAGGCCACCGTCGCCTACCAGCGCGCCCTCGAGATTGACCCGGCCGACACGCGCGTCCGCATCGCGCTCGCCGACGCCTACACCGACACCGAGCAGTTCGACGCCGCGCTGGTCGAGCTCGACCGGGCGATCCTCCAGGACGGCGAGATCAACTTCCAGGATTTCGTCTTCCTGATGCGCAAGGTGCAGGTGCAGCTCCTGCGCAACCGCCCCGACCTGGCCGAGCTCGAGCTCGACCAGATCGTCAAGATCCTCCCCGGCGATGGCGAATCGAAGAAGTACGTCGCCACCAAGATCGCCGCGCTCGCCGCGCAGCTCTTCCGCATGCGCCGCTCCGCCGACGCCAACCGGCTGCTCGCGCGCGCCCGCCAGCTCGACAGCCGGAAGTCGCACGAACTGCAGTTCCCGGCCAAGGCCACCATCCCGCTCCGCCAGCTCCCCGCGCCGTCGCAGACGATCATCGCGGCGATGAAGCAGACCTGGACGCCGACCAAGATCAACCAGCGCCCGCTGGTCGGCCCCGTGCTGCTCCTGCTCACGACCATCGGCCTGGGGCTGATCGGTCTCTACAGCACCACCATGTCGGAGGCGCTGTGGGAGGAGGGCACCCGCGCCTTCATGCTGCTGTTCGTGGCGGCGATCCCGGTGCTCGGAGTGCTCTCGCTGCGGCGCCTGCGCCGCGTGACCCAGAGCCCGTTCGGCAAGTTCACCGAGGTCCATCCGCTGTACCTCCTGCAGGTCGACATCGAGAAGCTGACGGTGTGGCCGCTCGTCAACCTGCACGACGTGGCGCTCACCCATCACCTCCAGAACGGCTCCTACCAGTCGACCAGCGTCCGGATGGACTTCGGCGGTGTGCCGCTCCACCTCTCGATCCGCGGGCAGCAGGCGGCGGTCGACTGGGCGCAGAACCTCCTCGACACGCGCCACCGCACGCTCTCGTTGCTCGCCGAGGGGCTGCTCGACTCCGAGGAGGGGCTCGACCTGATTCCCCCGCCGATGCTGCTCGGCGTCAAGGAGCGGCCGATCCCGAACGCGCGCCGCAACACGCTCCTGACCTACGGCGCTTCGGTCGCCTCCGGCCTGCTGCTCTTCTACGGCGGCGCCGCGCCCTTGAACGCCGCCAACGCCGACGGCGCTGCGTGGGATCGCGCCGCAGGCGATTCCCTCGGAGTCGCGTCGGTGAGCTCCTACCGCGACTACCTCGAGCAGTTCCCCGGCGGTCGCCACTCCGACAACGCCAAGGAGGCGGTCCGCACCTTCTACGACGATGCGCGCGCCGCCTTCGAAAACGAGGAGGTCCCGGGCGGCGCGGCGATGGCGCAGGTGATCGACGCGCTCAGCGCCAACCAGTCGCACACCGTGCGTCTCCAGCTCTCCGGCGACGAGCAGTGGGGAAAGCTCGAGGGCGCCGATCTCGACCGCGCGCAGGAGGGCTTCACCGTCGAGAACAAGGGATCGCGCGAGGGCCTCTTCGCCACCGCGCTCAAGCAGGCGCTCGCCGACGTGGTGCCGACCTCCGGGATGGAGCTCGACGCGGAGCCGAGCGATCCCACGCCGGCCAGCCTGGAGGTCCGCTACACCGTCCGTCCTACCCTCGAGAAGACGACCATCAAGCAGTGGCCCCACACCCGAAGGAGCCTCTCGGTGGCGGTCGACTTCGACTTCGGCGTCGCCATCGGCGGCATCGACAAGTACCACCTCAAGCGCACCGTCGCGGGGCCGGCGAGAGACCTCTTCGAGAGCGACTCGATCGGCGACGCCCTCGCCGACCAGACGCGGGATGCGATGACCGAATTCGGCAAGCTCCTCGCCGACGACATCGGCCTCGCCTGGCCGGCCGCGGTCGCGCCGAACTCCCGGGTCCGGAACAACTACTTCGGCCGCTCCGAGGAGGAGCAGCGCCGCACCCGCGAGTTCCTCCAGAAGGTCATCCTCGACTCGCGCAAGAACACCGCCAACGGCCTCTAGAACGCCGTTCCCGCCCTGCTGTTCCCGTCGCTGCCGCTGCCCTGAACCGACCCGTCCGTCGCCCTCCGATCCGTTCCGCCTCCCGGCCCGTACCGATCGGCATGAGCGCCAAGCCCCCTGTACGGCCCCCGAGCGAGGATGCTCCGCTGATCGCCCGCGCCACCGGCGCCGATCGCCGCGCCGCCCGTGCCGCCCTGTCGGAGCTTTTTCTGCGCCACCGGCCCCGCGTGCGCGCCGTCGCGTTCCGCCTCACGCGCAGCGACGCAGACGCCGACGACGTCGTGCAGGACACCTTCATCGCGGTGCTCGAGAAGCTCGACACCTTTCGCGGCGAGTCGGCCTTCGGATCGTGGGTCTACCGCGTCGCAGCAAACTTCGCCCTGATGCGCCTCCGCGCCGCCGCCGCCCGTCGCAACCAGCCGCTCGACGAGACCAACGAGCCGGCCTCCCTCGCGGCCCGGGTCGACGATCTGTGCGACGCGCGCCGTCGCCTGGACGATGTCGCGCGCGCCGCCGCTCGCCTCAAGCGGCCGGCCAGCGAGGTGATCGCCCTGCGCGCCGTCGAGGGGCTGGACACCGCCCAGGTGGCCGCGAAGCTCGGCGTGAGCGAGGACGTGATCAAGGTCCGCCTGCACCGCGCTCGCGCGTCGCTGTGCGACCTCCTCCCCTGGGCCGCCTGAACCGTCCGCGTGCAAGTCGCGTCTGGCGGGACAGGCGCTCATGGTCTCAGCTTCATCACGGAGCTGAGGTCGAGCAGGCCCGGCACCTCCTTCGCGGCCCCAACCAGCGCCGTGATTTTTCGAAGAGGTCGCGCAGCGTAATGTAGAGAGGATGACCATCCCGCCGAGCACTGTGGGCTGCGAGGACAGGTCGGGTTAACGCGACTTGAGCGTCCAGCCGATCATCTTGTAGAGCAGGCGCGCCCCGACGTTGCCATCCCAGCCGTCGCCGTCGGGGCCGGGCGCCACCTCGCAGAGGTCGAAGCCGACGATCCGCCGCCCGGAGCGCGCCACCGCGGCCGTCAAGGCGCACGCCTCCGCGAACGAGAGGCCGCCCGGCACCGGCGTCCCGGTGTGCGGGCACAGCGACGGGTCGAGGCCGTCAATGTCGTAGGAGAGGTAGACGTCGTGCGGCAGCGCGTCGACGATCCGCGCCAGCTGGGACGCGAACGTGGCTCCGGCGAAACGCTCGGCCTGGAGCGCCGCGTCGAAGAACGTGACGATCCGGCCGCCCGACTCGGCGATCGCCTGGTGCTCCTCCTCGGAGAGGTCGCGGATCCCGACCTGGACGATCCGGCTCACCCCGGGCAAGCCAGCGACATGATTCATGATCGACGCGTGCGAGAAGGAGAAGCCCTCGTAGGCGTGGCGCAGATCGGCGTGGGCGTCGAGGTGGAGCACGCCGAGGCCCGGCCACGCGCGCGCGTGGGCCGCGATCGCCCCGAGCGGGGTCGCGTGGTCGCCACCGACGGTGCCAACGATCCGGCCGCGCCCGATCGCGTCCTCGGCGATGGCGCCTACGCGCTCGTTCACCGCGGCGCACAGGGCGTCGACGCGCATCGCAGCGGCCTCCAGAACCAGGTCGCACGGGATCACCCCTCCGGCGGCGATCACCTTCGCGGCGGCGGCGTGGGCCGCGGCATTCCAGGCGCGGATCTCCTCCGACTCGTCCAGCATCACGATCCCCGCCTGGTAGGGCCGCCCGGTCTCGAGGTCGAACAGGTCGACCTGCCGGCTCGCCTCCAGGATCGCGCGCGGCCCATCGGCGGCGCCGGACCCGTAGGAGGTGGTCGCGTCGAACGGCACCGGGATGAGGATCACCCCCGCGTCCTCGACCGAGGTCGGCAACCCGAACACGCCCGAGCCGGGCCGCGCCGCCGCGCTGGGATCGAAGCTCATCCGCCGCGAGTAGCCGACCGCGCCGCCGCTGTCAATCGGCCCGCCCGATCCTTGCGGGGCACGGGGAGCCACGGGCGCGGTTCCCGGTTGCAGGGAAAGCGGACGAGTGCTGGTCAATAACCGGGAACCGCACCCGGGGGCCACAGGGCGCTTGCGTTTGGGCTCGGTTCGCCTATCGTCAATCACCTTGCCGGGGGCGGCGGGAGCGAGCGGATGGTCGACGAGAAGAGCCCCAGCCGCTCCACCTTCACGATACGCATCGTGGCGATCGCGTTCGCGGTCGATCTGCTGTTCACCCTCCTCGTCCCCGTGGTCTACGTGCGGATGCTCGGCATCGCCGGGCCGACTGACGTCCAGCTCGTGGTCGCCCTGCTGCTCCCGCTCGACCTCGCCAAGGTGATCCTCCTGGTCGTCGTCCTGCCCTGGATGCTCCGTCCGATCGAGCGGTGGCACCGCGCCGGCCCGGGCGGCGACCCCGACGGCGCCCTCCTCCGCCGCGCCGGACAGACGGTCTACCGCACGCCGCTCGCCTTCGGCGCCGTCTTCGCGTCGGCATGGGGGCTCTCCTACCTGGTCCTCACCGTGCTGCTCCGCTACCCGATCCCCGATCTCATCCCGCTCGCTCCCCGCGGCATGCCCGCCGGCGCGCTGTTCGCCATGGCCTGCTTCACCGCCGCCCTTCCTCTCGGATACGCCATGTTCGCGTGGCTCCTCGCACCGACGGCGGGCGAGCTCTCTCTCGTCGCCCGCGCCCGCGCCATCGCGCTCCCGGGACGCGAGCCGAGCCTGCGCGCGCGCCTGGTCCTCTTCGGGATCTGCCTGACCCTCGCCCCGGCGAGCTGGATGGCGAGCATGGCCTACATGGCCGAGGTGCCGACGACGACCATCCTCCTCAGCGGCCTCGTGGTGCTCATCTGGGGGCCGATCTGCGCCGCCTTCATCGCCGCCGCGGTGGGCGGGCCGGTGGCGCGGATCGCAGCGGCGGTGCGCGATATCGGCGCGCACGGCCGGATCGACCGGTCGGTCGCGCGGGTGCCGATCTTCCAGCAGGACGACATCGGGCGTCTCGCCTCCGGGGTCAACGACATGCTCGACCGCCTCGATGAGTCGACCCAGCGCGTCCAGGGGCATCTCGTCGAGCAGGAGCGTCTCGCCGAGGTCGCGCGGCGGCGCGCGGGCGAGCTGCACGCGGTGCTCGATCACATGGTCGAGGGCGTGATGGTGTGCGACGCCGCGGGGCAGCTCCTGCTCATCAACCGCTCGGGGGCCGAGGGGCTCGGGCTCTCTTCCACCGACGCGGTGCGCCACATGTGGCTCGACCTGCCGAAGCTCCTGCGCTTCCGCGCCCCCGATGGCCAGGTCATCCCGGAGTCCCGCCTCCCGCTGCCCCGCGCGCTCGCCGGCGAGACGGTGGTGGGGCAGGAGGTGACCTACTACCACCCGCGCAGCGACCGCGATCGCCGCATTCGCGCCTCCGCCGCGCCGATCCGCGACGAGGCGGGCGCCATCGTCGGCGTGGTGCAGGTGGCCCACGACGTCACCGAGCTGGCGGCGCTCGATCGCCTGAAGGACCAGTTCATCCGGGTCGCCGCGCACGAGCTGAAGACGCCGGTGACGATCGTGAAGGGCTACGCGCAGCTCCTCCTCGGGACCACGGTGGGGCTCTCCTCGTCGCAGCGCACCACCCTCGAGGCGATCGGGCGCGGCGCCGACCGCCTCGACGCCCTGGTGCGCGACCTCCTCGACGTGTCGCAGCTCTACCTCGGGCGCTGGAAGCTGGGCGCCGACGAGATCGATCTCGCGGCCCTGGCAGCGGCGGCGGTGGAGCGCCTCTCACCGTCGCTGCGGCGCCACCGGATCCGGATCGTTCGCGCCGATCGGGCGATCGTGGTGGGCGACCGCCGGCGCCTGGAGCAGGTGCAGACCCACCTCCTCGAGAACGCCCTCAAGTTCTCTCCCGACGGGGGCGAGGTGGAGATCGAGGTGGCGGCGCGCGACGGCGAGGTGTTCGTCTCGGTGGTCGACGGCGGCGTCGGGATCGCGCGCGACAAGCAGCCGCGGATCTTCGAGCCGTTCTACCGCGCCCACACCGACACCGCCCACGACCACGGCGGGATGGGCGTCGGCCTCTACATCTGCAAGGAGATCATCGAGCATCACGGTGGCACGTTCTGGTTCACCAGCGAGGAGGGCCAGGGGAGCGTCTTCTCCTACAGCCTCCCCTTGAAGGGCGCCGCCGGGTAGGACCCTTCCGGGCGCTTTTTCCTGGCACCGCCGCCGGCCAGAAGCAGTAGACTGCTCGCCGCCGGGAGCTGCGATGGTGATGAAAGGCGCGAAGACCGTGCTTCTGGTCGAGGACGACGAGGACATCGCGAGCCTGGTCGTGCTGCTCCTCGACGAGCTCGGCTACAACGTGGAGCGCGCGGCGAACGGCCGCGAGGCGCTCGCCACCCTCGAGCGCGGCCTCCCCCACCTGATCCTCCTCGACATGAAGATGCCGGTGATGAACGGGTGGGCCTTCGCCGCCGAGTTTCGCGCGCGCCACCAGCGCGGCGCCCCGGTGGTGGTCTTCTCGGCCGCCGACGACGCGGCCAAGCGCGCCGAGGAGATCGACGCCGACGGCTGGATCGGCAAGCCGTTCGAGTTCGAGGACTTCCGCTCGCTGATCCGGCGCTGGCTCGAGCCGCGCGAGTGAATGGCGGCGCCCACGCGGCGTCCAATGGGCACGGATGGGCGCTTAACAGCGGAGGGGGCCCTCTTGCTGGCTCTTGCTCGTCACGTAGTCGTCGTCGTAGTCGTAGTCGTCCCGTCCGCAGCGACGGCAATCGAGCTTCCTCCCGCAATAAATTCCTCCTGCCAACCGACAACCCTGGCCTCAAAGGAGGATGCCCATGCTGGCCGACCAGAAGCTCGGCGTCTATCGCCGCGCCATCGAGCTCCTCGCCCTTGCGTCGCAGATCGCGACGAGCGCCCCCAAGGGGAACTCGTTTCTCACCGATCAGCTCAAACGTGCGGCGCTCTCCATCCACTGGAACATCGCCGAGGGAGCGGGCCGGTTCGGAGCGCCGGAGGGCGCCCGCTTCTACAGCATCGCCCGGGGCTCCGCGATGGAGTGCGCGGCGATCGTGGATGCCTTTGCGGTCCTGCAACTCGCCTTGGAAGACACTCGGCGACAGGCCATGGAGTTGCTGACCCGCATCCTGGAGATGCTCACGCGCATGTGCCGGAGAGCTGATCCCCCGCGCGAGAGTGCCCCTGAATCGACTACGACTACGACTACGACTACGACTACGTGAGCGGAGGGACCCCCTTCTCCGTTGAGCACCCGGCACGGATGGGCGGATTGCCACGGTCGATCGCGCGTGGTAGTTTCTGGCCTCTTGCCGTCGGAGAATCGCATGAAGATCGCCCGCTCCGGATCGCTCCTGGCCGCTGTCCTCGTCGCCGCCGCGGTGCTCGCGCCGGCCCTTGCGAGCGCGGGTGAGCCTGCCGCTTCGTTCTCGATCGTCGCCGCCCAGGTGGTCGCCAAGGTGGGTCAGGCGGCGGTGGCGCAGGTGGTGATCAAGGCGGCTCCCGGCTACCACCTGAACAAGGACTTTCCGACCTCGCTCAAGCTCGATCCGACGGCGGGGATCGATCTTCCGAAGCCCAAGCTGCTGAAGGCCGACGCGAAGCTCTCCGAGATGGAGGGGAGCTTCGACGTGGCGCTGACCGCCCGGGAGGCGGGGAAGAAGACCATCGCCGGAGTGCTCGCCTTCGCGGTCTGCACCGCCACCACCTGCGATCCGCAGCGGGTCAAGGTCGCGATCGCCGTCGACGCCAGGTAGGATGGACCAGCCGGATTCCACGAAATCAATGGATTCCAAGGATTCGATGGATTCCAAAGATCCGAAGGATCTCTTGAGCCAGATCGGCGGCGAGGTGCGCGAGGCGTACGCGCGCAACCGGCGCGTGATGTCGTTCGACGAGTTCTTCCAGCTCCTCGCGGCACACCCGTCGCGCCACGGGCGGTCCGCCGCCCAGTACCTGAAGGACGTCTTCGATCACTTCGGCACCGAGCCGGTCAAGACGCCGCGTGGCACGGTGACCCGCTGGAAGCTGTTCGACCGCGGCTACGACGGCTTTCGCGGCCGCCTGGTCGGGCAGGAGGAGGTCCAGGGGCGCTTCTACCGGGTGCTCTCGAACTTCGTGCGCGAGGGCAAGGTCAACAAGCTGATCCTGATGCACGGGCCGAACGGCTCGGCGAAGTCGACCTTCGTGTCGTGCCTGGTGGGGGCGCTCGAGAACTACTCCTCGCTCGACGAGGGAGCGCTCTACCGCTTCAACTGGATCTTCCCGTCGCAGAAGCTCACAAGGAGCGGGATCGGCTTCGGGGGCGAGGCGGCGGACGCGCCCGGCGGCAGCTACGCCTACCTCGACGATGAGCTGATCGACGCCCGCCTCACCGACGAGCTGCGCGATCACCCGGCGCTGCTCCTCCCGCAGCGCACGCGGGCCGCGCTTTTAGCCGACGCCCCGGCCTCCGCCTACATTCCGTCGGAGTACATCCTCCACGGCGACCTCGGGCACAAGAACAAGCAGGTGTTCGAGGCGCTGCTCGGCGCCTACAAGGGCGACTACCTGAAGGTGCTGCGCCACGTCCAGGTGGAGCGCTTCTACCTCTCGCGGCGCTATCGCGCCGGGGCGGTCACCGTCGAGCCGCAGCTGGCGGTCGACGCGAGGTCCCGCCAGCTCACGATGGACCGCTCGCTCGCCGCGCTGCCGCCGGCCCTCCAGTCGCTGTCGATGTACGAATATTCGGGCGAGCTGGTCGACGCCAATCGCGGCTTGATCGAGTACTCCGATCTGCTCAAGCGACCGCTCGAGGCCTACAAGTATCTCCTCGGCACCGTCGAGCAGGCGCGGGTGCCGGTCGACAACTCGATCCTCTTTCTCGACGCGGTGTTCGTCGGCTCGTCGAACGAGTCGCACCTCGCGGTGTTCAAGGAGGTGCCGGAGTTTCAGTCGTTCAAGGGGCGGCTCGAGCTGATCCGGGTGCCCTATCTGCTCGACTACACCGTCGAGGAGACGATCTACCGCGAGCAGATCAAGCCGACCGGCGTCGGCAAGCACGTCGGGCCGCACACCGCGGAGGCGGCCGCGCTGTGGGCGGTGCTGACCAGGATGCGCAAGCCGCTCCCGGAGAAGTATCCGAAGGGGCTCGCCGAGCTGGTGGCGAAGCTCACCCCGCTCGACAAGGCGGAGCTGTACGCGCGGGGGCGCGTCCCCGACGGGTTCACCACCGAGCAGGCGCGCGATCTCCACGCCGCGATCGAGCGGATCTGGGGCGAGTCGGAGTCCTCCCCGAACTACGAGGGGCGGACCGGCGCGAGCCCGCGCGAGATCAGGACGCTGATCCTGAACGCGGCGCAGAACCCGAAGTACGCCTGCGTGACGCCGATGGCGGTGCTCGACGAGATGGACGAGCTGGTCAAGAACGTCTCGGTGTACGAGTTCCTCAAGCAGGAGCCGCTGCCGGGCGGCTACTACGAGAACAAGAAGTTCATCCAGGTGGTGCGCGACCGGCTGCTCGACTGGATCGACGACGAGGTGCGCTCGTCGATGGGGCTGGTCGACGAGAAGCAGTACGCCGAGCTGTTCACCCGCTACGTGACGCACGTGTCGCACTGGATCAAGAAGGAGAAGGTGCGGAACGCGGTCACCGCGCGGATGGAGGAGCCCGACGAGGAGCTGATGGCGGAGGTGGAGCGCACCGTCGGGGCGACGGCGGGGAAGGGGAGCGCAGAGGAGGGGCGGCGCGACGTGATCGCGCGGATCGGCGCGTGGTCGATCGATCACCCGAATCAGAAGCCCGACTACGCCCAGGTGTTCCCGCGCCAGTTCCAGCAGCTGCGCGACGCCTACTTCGAGCTGAACAAGAAGCTGGTGAAGAAGACGGCGCTGGACCTCCTGGTGTTCCTCACCGACGGGGCGGGGTCGCTGTCATCGGTGGACAAGGAGTCGCGCGAGCGGGTCGAGACGACGCTGAAGAATCTCAAGGAGCGCTTCGGCTACTGCGAGAAGTGCGCCCGCGAGGCGGTGAGCTACCTCTCGCGGCGCCGGTACACCTGACGCTGGGCAGGACGCCGAGGATTGATTCGATGCGGGCTCGGCGCGCTGCTACAACGAGGCGCTGGGCGGACCGCCCTGGAGGCTCGCGCGGAGGCGCTCCCGCTGCTCGGGGGTGAGGATGTTGTGGAGGTGCTCGAGGCCGTCGAGCACCTCGCGCGCCGCGCCCTCGGTCAGGCCGCGCATCGCCGCTTCGGCACGCGCGCGATCGAACGGCTCGGCGCCCACCGCGTCCAGCAGCTCGGTCAGCCGCTGGCTCTCGGCACCGACGGTGCGGCGGACGGAGTCGAGCACCTCGCGCGCCTCGTCGCGCTGCCGCGGGTTCAGGTCGAGGCCGCGCAGCGCCTCCACGACACGGATCCACGGCCCGCGCCCCCCGAAGGGGCGGCCGGGGTAGCCGCCGGAGTGGCGACCGCGAAGGCCGCTGCCGCACGGGCCGCAGCCGCCGCCGTGGTGCCTGCGTCGCCACCGGAAGAGCATCTTGCCGGCGAGGGCGCCGACGAGCAGTCCTGCGAGAACGGTCGAACAACACATGGTCGCCTCCTGTCGGGCCGGTCGATGCGGCCTCGGTGATACGGATAGGATGCGACCCCCCGGTCAAGCGACCTTCTCGCGACGGTAAAGTTTTGTAATTCCGGAAGGGGGGAGGTTCACGACCTCAGGATCAGCGCAGACGGAGCAGCGCCGAGGGGAGCGCCAGCGGATCAACCCGCAGCCCGATCACCACGTGCTCACCTTCGGTGCTGATGCGCTTGATGGTGAGGGCGTCGGTCATCGCGCCGAGCACGCGGCGAAGCGTGCGGTTCTCCGCCAGCGAGCGCACCTTGAGGAGGTCGAGCACGAACAGGTCGTCGGTCGCCTCGACCAGCATGGCGTGCTTCTTCGGCATCATGCTCATCAGGCTGCCCGGGCGGCGCAGGTCGAG
>SHYY01000147.1 GCA_009692555.1 Myxococcales bacterium | reverse complement strand
GGTCCCTCCGCTCACGTAGTCGTAGTCGTAGTCGTAGTCGATTCAGGGGCACTCTCGCGCGATAGACGTCGAGCTTCTGGTAGGCCAGCATGGGCATCCTCCTGTGGGGCCAGGGTGGTCGGTTGGCAGGAGGAATTTGTTGCGGGAGGAAGTTCGATTGCCGTCGCTGCGGACGGGACGACTACGACTACGACTACGACTACGACTACGACTACGACTACGTGACGAGCAAGAGCCAGCAAGAGGGCCCCCTCCGCCGTTAAGCACCCCCGAGACGAGACGATCAGACGTCGAGCAGGGTGACGCCGAGGATCTTGGCGGGCGCGAGCTGTTCCACGGCGCGGCGGAGCGCGCGTGTCGACGAGCGGCGTGCCCAGGTCGTGAACAGCACCCCGTCGGCAGAGTCGGCCGCGAGGTTGACGTCGGCCGAGCCGAGCACCGGAGGAGTGTCGAGCACGATGTACTCGTAGCCCCCGCGGCGCAGCGCGGCGATCGTGCAGGCGAAGGCTGGCCCGTCGAGGAGCGGGCGCGGGTTGCCCTCGGCACGCACCGCCAGGACGTGCAGCGACGGTGAGTAGGCCTCGACCACCGACCAGGGATCGAGGGGCACCCGCCGGTGGCGCTCGAGCTGCACCGCGAAGCAGGCGGGAGGTGTGAAGCCGAAGAGAGCCGCCAGCGACGGCGCCCGTAGGTTGGCCTCCACCAGCAGCACGCGCGCCCGGCCGCACTCCCCGAGGGCCAGCGCAAGGTTGACCGCGCAGGTGGTCTTGCCCTCGCCCCGCTCCGCGCTCGTGACGGCGATCACCCGCGGGTCGCCGTGCTCGGCGAGTCGGTGGCGCAGGACACGGAAGCAGGCCGAGCGCCACGAGTCGGGTTCGCGCAGGAGCACCAGGCGCCGGTCGAGCCGGGAGGGCATGCGATGGCGCTCGACCCACATCTCGGGGCCGCTCTCGGGGTCGTCCGATTCCCCGATCCGCTCCAGCGAGTCGATCACCGGCTGCGCGTCCTGGAGGGTCATCTTCTGGGTCGGCGGCACCATCGTCAGCGCGGTGCGGTCGAGCAGCGGGTCGCGCTTCAGGTCGCCCCTCAGGTCGCCCCTCAGGTCGTCGGCCGCCCCGCGCGCGGCCTCCTCGCTGACCGGGGGCGGCCCCGGTGTGGGGACCGGGACGGCGGGCTCGTCCTTGGTGCTCGGCCGCCTGTCCCTGCGCCTTCGCTCAGACATCGCCGGCCTGCTTTGGTACGGGCTCCGTCCGTCGCTGAAGTCCGCGCTTTTGCTTCTTGGCCCGCGGCACGACCGCGAGCAGCGGCATGACTTCCAGCCGCTCGATGTCGACCCGATCGTAGATCCGGTCGTCGAGCAGCGCGCAGCCGAGCGCCAGCGCCAGCGCGAGGCCGATCGATGCGATCACCCCGACGGCGGTCATCATGATTCGCCCCGGCTTCGCGGGATGGGTCGGCAGGTAGGCCGGGTCGACGATCCGGATCTGCGCGTTGTGCTCGCTCGATGCGGAGCTCTGGGCCATCGACGCCTTGAACAGCTTGTCCTCGAGCAGCTGGTGCCGGGTGCGCGCCTCCACGACCTCCCGCGACAGGCGCGTCCAGTCGGTCTCGATGGCAACGATCCGGCTCGCGTTTCCGCTGGGCTGCACCACGCCGGCGCCGCCCACCTTGCGCTTGGTCAGGCGATGCGCGGCGATCTCCGCGGTGACCTTCGCCAGAGCCTCCTGGAGGGTGGTCCGCTCTCGCGCGTCGACGTCCACGGGGCGCGCCTCGGCCGACTCGAGCGCCGTCCAGCGACGGAGCCGGGTCTCCGCCAGCTTCATGCGTGCCCGCGCCACGAGGACGTCGGGGTGCTGGTCGGTGAAGTGGGCGAGCTTGTCGGAGAGGTCCTTTTGCGCCGCCTGAAGCTCTGCCTCGGCCTCGGCGATCACCTTCGATTCCGTCGGAGGCGCGGCCTTGCGGCGGTCGGAAAGGCCGAGCCTCACATCGATCCGCATCGACTCGCGCTCGAGCGCGAGCAGGGTCGGGTCCTTCACCACACCGACGGGCATCGCCTTCTTGGCCGCGAGGATCGCGGAGCCGACGGTGGCCGCGGCGGTGCTCGACTCGCGTGCGAACTCGGGGTGCTTCGAGAGGAACTGCGCCAGCTCGGTCTCCTTCTGCTTCAGGTCCGCCTCGATCCGCTCGCCCTCGGTGTCGAGGAACTCCTTGGTCACCGTTGCCTGCTCGACGCGGTGGCGCGAGTTCTCCGCGATCAGCGCCTCGGCGAGCCGGGCGGTCACCGCCTGCACCAGCTTGGGGTCGTCCGACTCGAACGACAGGCCGAAGGTGTCGCCGTCGCGCACCCGGAACGCGATGTGGGTCCGCATCTCGTCCACCGCGTCCACGTGCCCGCGGTCGTTCACGATCTTCGTGTAGAGGTGGAACTCGTCGATGATCTGCGAGAGCCGCGTGCGCGACAGGACCATCTCGCGCAGGCGCATGCCGAGCTTTCGTGCCGGGTCGCCGCCCACGTCCTCGCCGAGCGCGCTCGACCGGATTGCCTCGCGGTAGAGGATCAACGTCTCCGATTTGTAGACGCGCGCCCGCGTGAACGCGAAGCCGACCGCGATCGCGCCGCCCACCAGGACCGTCGCCATGGCGAGGAGGTAGAACCGCGTCGCCCGCGCCAGGATCGAGGTGATCCGGTCCAGCCGATCGCGTGCGCTCCTGGCTCCGCTCATGGACGTTCTATTCTACACGATGCGTACGCCAACGTTCCTCCAGCGTGCCGCGATGGATGCCGGGGAAGTCGGGGACGTGCCCGATCGCGCTCAGGCCGAGGCGGCGCACGTCCTCGATCCCGCGGATCCGCGAGTCGAAGGCGCCGACGGCGATCCCGCACAGCGGCAGCACGGCCAGCAACGTGATCAGGGCCACCGCCAGGAGCTCCCGCGGGCGCGAGGGCAGGGGAGGCGCGGGGCGCCCGGGGTCGACCATCTCGAACATCATTCCCATCTGCTTGCGCTCCATCACCACCCGCATGTCGAGCGCCTCCTTGTCGCTATCCCGCTTTTGGAGCTGCACCTCGAGCGCCTCGAGCGAGTGACGGAGGCCGGCGATCTCCATCGCCAGGGCGGGGGTTGCTCTCTTCCGTGCCTCGAGTACCCGGGAGACCAGCTCCGACCGCCGCTGGTAGAGATCGGTGCTGGCTTGCTCGCGAGCCATCGCCGCGAAATCGGCAGAGGCGCGGGCCGACTCGAGCCGTCCGGTCTGCTGGGTCTCGATCAGCAGGCGACCGAGCGCGCCCACCACCTCGTAGGAGCGGTCGGGATCGTCGCTCTGGTAAGTGAGCCCGATGTGCGCGGATCGGCCCGGGTCGCCCACCTCGAGGAAGTAGTTGCGCCACACGTCGATCGCCACGTCGTCGCGCATCGACTCCACCGCCAGCATTGGATCGCGCGCGATGTCTCGCGGGTAGAGGCCGCGCTCACGGATCAGGCCGAGCAGCCTCGGGCTCGAGAACGCCACCTGGCCGACGTAGCTGCGCAGGTACTTGGCGGGGCGAGGTGCGGTGGAGACGTCGAGATCGCTCTCGGTGACGCGGAAGACGACCCGGGAGGCGAAGAAGCGCACCTTGCGGGAGCGCTTGTACGTCACGCCCATTGCGCAGAGGAGCGCGAGCCCGATGGTGAGAACCGGCCGCGAGGCCGCGCGGCGGAGCAGCCGGGCCAGCTCCTGTCCGATCCAGGCGAGCCCCGGCTCGTCGACCAGCCAGTCACGCGGGAGGGCTGGCATCTCGGCGCCACGCGGGAGGGCCCGCCGCTCCGGGATCATATCGGCCGCGCTGCCCTGGCCAGGGCGGCGTGGATCCCGAGGATCGTTCCGCCGTGGCGACGCCACACGTAGTCGGCGAGCACCTTCTCGCGGGCGCGGGCTCCGAGGTGGGCGCGCCGTTCCGGATCGCCCAGCAGTCCGTCGAGGGCGTGCGCGAGGGCGTCCTGATCGAGCGGCCGAAAGAGCACGCCGCCGTCGTCTTCCCCGATCACCGAGACGATCGGGGGCAACCACGGGGCCACCACCAGCCGCCCCGCGGCCATGTACTCGAAGAGCTTCATCGGCGACCCGTAGTCGTTCGAATGCGGGATCACGGCGATGTCGATCGCGCCGAGGTGCTCCGCGATGCGCGCGTGCGGCACCTTGCCGGTGAAGGTCGCGCGGGCTTCGAGGCCGCCGGCTCGCACCGCCTCCTCGAGGGCGGAGCGGTCGGGGCCGTCTCCAATGACGAGCAGGTGGGCCGTGGGGTGGCGCGCGGCGAGCCCCGCGAACGCGCCGAGCAGGAGGTCCAGGCGTCGCCAGTGGTTGAGCGCGCCCACGTAGCCAACCACCACTCTGCCGTCCAGGCGGAGGTGGTGCCGTACCTCGCCGCCGCCCTGGAGGGTCGCGAACGCCCGGTCGTCGACCGCGTTCGGGACCACTTGGATCCGCTCCTCCGGCACGCCGGCCTCGATGATCAGATCGCGGAAGTAGCTGGTGATGGTGACGATTGCGTCGGCGGAGCGCCAGATGAAGCGCTCGACGCGGCGCGCGGCGGCCTGGAGCCTGAGGGGCCGGATGCGATCCACCAGCGCCGAGTCGTTGACCTCGAGGATGATCGGGATCCGGCGTCGCCGCGCGGTCATCACCCCGGCGAGCATGAACAGCGCGTAGCGCTCGTAGAGCAGGCCGTAGTCGCGCCGGGAGAGCTGGGCCTCCAGCGCCGGCCAAGCGTAGGCGTTGTACGCCATCTCGATCGATTCGAAGAGCGCCTCGGGCGCGTGCCGGGAAACCACGGACCAGGGCGAGCGGCCGGGCGGGCGGGGCTGCGCGTCGACCGCCCCGGGAGCGGTGGCGGCCTCGCGCTCGATGTTCACTCCGGGCGGCGAGACGACGTCGACGCGGTGACCGAGCGCGCGCATCGCCCCGATGATGCCGCGGATGTGCACGCCCTCCACGTCCTCGGCGCGCGTGCGGTGGTGATAGAGGACGTTCACGCAGCCCCCTCCCGCGCGGCACGAAGCACGTCGTACAGGTGGGCAGCGCTCTCGTCCCACCCGCCTCTTGCCGCGGCGGCGATCGGCTCCGGCGCGTGCTCGCCGTAGGCAACGCGGACGAGCGCCGCCGCGAGGGCCTCGGGACTCCTCGGCGGGACCAGCTCGCCGAGTACAGGTCCGGTCACGAGCTCGGGGATCCCGCCCACCCGCGTCGCCACCACCGGGCGGCCACAGGCGATCGCCTCGAGGAGCGCGTTCGGCGATCCTTCGTTCCAGCTCGGCAGCGTCACGAGATCGCTCGCGGCCATCCACACCGGGATCTCGGCCAGCGGGCGGGCTCCGACCAGGCGCACCTGGGCCCCGATCCGCGCCGCCCGTTCGCGGCACTCGTCCTCCGCCGTGCCGGCGCCCACCAGCACGAGGGAGAGATCCGGGTGGGCGGGGGCGAGGCGCGCGAAGGCATCCAGGAGGTCGAGCACGCCCTTGGAAGGCTCGAGGCGCCCGACGTAGAGCACCAGCCGGCCGTCCTTGTTGCATTGCAGCATCGCTCGCGCCGCCGCCCGCTCGCGCGGATGGAACAGCGCCCCGTCGACTCCGTTGGGCACCACCTCGATGCGCTCCCGCGGCACGCCGATGCGCGCCACCTCGTCGGCCAGCGGGCTGCTCACCGCCACCACGCGCGCCGCCCGCGGCAGGGCAAGACGCAGGCTGAGGCGCGGCCCCGCCATCTCCGCCACCACGTTGATGTCGGTCCCGTGCACCTTGACCACCGACGGCACGCCGAGGAGCGCGCCGAGAGCCACCGCCGCCACACCGTCAGGATAGGCCCACGATCCCAGCACCACGTCGACCCGTCGGTGGTGCCGCAGCACCAGCGGAGCCAGCGATGCGGTGTAGAGCGCCCCGGTCAGTGCGTGGCCGACCTTCGGCAAGAACAGGAAGCGCGGGTGGCGCACCGGCAGCCCGTCGATCACGTCGCGATCCGGCACGCCGGTGAGGCGCCCGGCCGCCGACCAGCGACGGAAGAGCCGCGTGCCGGGGAACCACGGGATGGCCGCCAGGACCTCGACCTCGCAGAGCCGTCCGAGCGCGGCGAACTGCTGGCGATTGAACGGGGACGAGAGCGGATCGGCGGCGTTCGGGAAGATCTTGGTGACGATCAGGACGCGCATCTCACGGCACGCGTGGGTCGCGGGCCAAGAGCGGCAGGCCGCGCCCGCAGGGGCAGGTGGCCCGATCGATTTGCCCGCGCTCCGGCAGCTCGTGACGCAGGGTGGGGGTGGCGTAGTTGTGCAGGTCCGTGACCAGGAGAGTGCCGATGGAGCCGGGCGCGACCGGTCTCCCGTCGCCGTCGACCGATTCGAGGATCAGGTGATCCGCCTGGACATGCAGCCCGCCACGCGCGCACCGCGCTGCGATCACTCCAACCTCGGGCGCGGAGTACCAGCGCGCGCCGCGGTCCCAGGTGAGCGCGCGTCGCCGCACGGCGGTCTGGTGGGCCAGCGCCTCTGCCTGGAACTGGCTCGCCGCGACGTCTGGCGAGGGATCGCTTTGCAGCTCGCTCGCCCGTGCCAGCGGCAGCCGTGCGACGTCGTCGAGCCGCTCGATCTCCGACGGGCGGAGGGCGCGGCCGATCGCCAGCGCGTGGTGTGGAACGTGGAGGACGCAGTGCCAGACGAGGCGCCGGAGCGCAGCGCACTGGAGCGCCGCGAGCCGCGTCGGCGGCAGCCACTGCGACGCCAGATAGTCATCGAGGTAGTGGTTCGCGTCGACTGCGATCCACGAGCGGCGCAGCAGGTCGCTGGCGAGCCGGAAGAGGCTCTCCCGCGGCGCTTGGAGGGCAGGGAGCATGGATCCGCTACGGTATCATGTCCATGGGAGCTTCCTGCCATGGCGGAGGAAGCGCGCGAGGCCGGCCACCGCGGCGGCGTTCAGCACCACAAACGTCTCGCACAGCCCGGCCAGCGTCGAGCGGCGCAGGAGCCCGAGGCCCCGCAGCCCGGCCGCACCGTACCCGCAAAGCTGGCCGCCGATGAGCACCGGCCCGAGCGGCCAGGGCAGGAGCGCCGAAGTCGCGAAGATCGCGACGAGCGCATAGGGGACGGCGAGCCGAAGGAGCTTGTGGGACATCAGGTCGAGCCACGCCGGGTTGCGCCACGGCGCGAGCAGCGACGGTGCGAGGAGGAGGATCTGGAAGTTCCCCGAGAGCGTCCGCACCTTGCGCTGGAACTCGCGACCCGACTCGGCCGCGCGGTCGTAGGCGAGCGCCTCGGGCTCGAAGGCGACGCGCAGGCCGGCGAGGCGCACCCGCGCCGGGACGAGCAGGTCGTCGAGGATTGTCTCCTCGGGCAGCGGCAGGAAGAGCTCGCGCCGGATCGCGTAGAGGGCGCCGGAGACGCCCACAGTGGAGCCGGCTTCGCCTTCGAGGCGACGGATGAAGGACTCGTAGCGCCAGTAGGCCCCCGCCGGGGCGTCACCGTCGAGGACCAGGCGGCCACCCACCGCACCCACCGCGGGATCGCCGAGGGCCTCCACCAGGCGCAGGACGGCATCCGCGGAGAGCCGCTGCCGGGCATCGGTCAACACCAGCACCTCGCCGCGCGCTGCGGCGACTGCGGCGTTCAGCGCAGCCGGTTTGCCGCGCCGCTCGGGGAGCACGAGGACCTGGAGCCTGCCTGGAAGAGCGCGCTCGCCAGCAGCACGAGCGGAGTCCGGTGTTCCGTCGTCCGAGCCATCGCATGCCACGATCACGTCGGTGAGGTCGGGCGGATAGGTCTGAAGCGCGAGCGCGGCCAGCTTGTCGCCGATCGTCCCGGCCTCGCGCCACGCCGCGATCACGATCGTCACCCGTGGGCGAATGGGTCGGCGGTCAACTGGCCTGGGGGCGAGCGCAGCGCGAAGCAGGCAGAGGAGCGGATAGCCTGCGTAGGTGTAGAGGACGAGCGCGGCAGATGCGAGGAGGAGCGAGGTAGCGGCCACGGGGGCAGGATATCGCGCCGCGGCCGGAAGCGCTCCTAGTGGATGCCGAGCACCTGGTCGAGGCGCATCAGCCGGAAGATGGAAAGCGGCTGGTTGTTGAGGCCGACCACGGTCAGGTCGCCGCCGTGTGCGCGAACGCCCCTGTAGAAGGCCACGACGGCGCTTACGCCGCGACCGTCGATCAGGCGCAGGCGCGCGAGATCGAGCACCACGCGCTTCGGGTGGCGGGTCACCACCTCATTCCAGCAGCGGGCGAAGGTCCACCGCGGAGCAGGCGTCGAGGAGGCCATCGATGCGAACGATGGTGTCGTCGCCTTGCTGGACCTCGCTGAAGCTCATGGTCTCCCCTCGCCAACGCGGGTGGGGTGAAGAAACGGTGGCTCCATCATTTGCGACATCGTGGCGTGGGTTGGGTTCATGCGAGGTTGACAAGGCAACCGCCGTGCTATCAGTTGATCATCGTCATTTGGTAAGTCATATTACTAAACGAGTCGTGGCAAATTGTCAAGCCCTGGCGAGGACGTCACGCCGTTGACAGAGCGCCGGCAGGGTGGGTCAGTCCCCGGACTCGGAGGACGCCTTGGAGACGCCTGTGGCGGGTTGGTGAGGCTCAGATCGAGAAGACGCGGTCGAGGCGGAGGAGCTTGAAGATCGCCAGCGGCTGGTCGCGCAGGCCGGTCACCGCGACCTCGCCGCCGTTGGCGCGGACTCGCTTGTAGAGCGAGATGATCGCGCCGACGCCCGAACTGTCGATCAAGCGGAGCGATGCGAGATCGACCGTCACCAGGTTGCGGCGGTCGGCGACCACCGCGTCGATGATCGGACGGATGTCGGCTGTGGAGACGGCGTCGAGGAGGCCGTCGATGACCAGCGTGGTCTTGTCGCCCTGGTCCGTTCGTGTGCAGGTCATGGGCGGGTACCGCCGTGGTCGGCTTCGCTGTAGCGCTTGGTCATAGAGAGGAGGTTCGGCTCCCCTGCGAGGTAGGAGACTTCGTCCATGAACGAGCGGATGATGAAGATCCCGAGGCCTGACTCAGGGAGCGTGTCGAGGTCGGGGTCGGGGATATCGCTCACATCGAAGCTGGCGCCGCGGTCGCGCAGGTGGATGGTGAGCCAGTCGGCGCCCACCTCGATTTCGATCTCCACCTCTCCCTGATGGTCCCGATAGCCGTGGAGTGCGATGTTGTTGAACGCCTCGCCGAAGGCCGAGACGACCTCGTCGTCGAAGTGGCGATCGCCGGTTCCGACGAGCTTCGAGGCGGCGGCCACGGCGCGGACCGCGAGATCGCGGTAGCGGAGGTTGCCTGGGATGCGGACGTAGATCATCGCGATCAGCGTGCCGAGGCCTGCTGTGCCTCGACCTCCGAGAGCGCAGGCGGGTGAAAGCGCTTGGTCATGGAAAGCATGTTGGGGCGGCCCGCCCGGTACGTCACCTCGTCCATCATCGACCGGATGATGAAGAAGCCGAGCCCGGAGACCGGCAGGTCGTCGAGCCGGGGCGGCGGGAGGCTCCACCCGTCGAAGCTCGCGGCGTGATCGAGGAGGCGGAGGACGATGCCGTCCGGGCTGACATCGATCTCCAGCTCGATTTCTCGATCCGTCGTGCCGCCCGGCGACTGGCTCGCGACCTGGTTGAACGCCTCGCCGAACGCCGAGACCACCGCCTGCTGAAACTCGGCGGACGGCGCGCGCCAGCCAGAGCACGCGACCAGCCGGCACGCCGCCGCGACCGTCCGCACCGCGAGATCGCGATACGCAAGGTGGGAGGGGAGCTGCAGCCGGATCATCTGCACACTATAGCGAAACAGGCGGCGCTGGCAAGTCCGTGTCCTGTGCGTCCCGTCGCACCTCCAAAAGCGGGTAATAGCTGGAATACTGTCGAGCCCGCTGAAGGGGCGCGGTTTGAAGGTGACGATGGGCCTCCGAGTTCTGATACGATCGTTGCTGTGACTCCTGCGGTCCGTATCGCCAAACGACTGATCGACCTCGCCGGCGCCGTGGTCGGGCTTGCCGCAACAATGCCCCTCTACCCGGCGGTGGCGGCGGCGATCTACCTCGACTCCCCGGGACCGCTCTTCTATCGCCAGCTACGAGCCGGCCGGCTGATCGGCGGCGACGGCGTGCGCGGCAGCTTCCGCTTCGTCGAGTTCAGGATGATCAAGTTCCGGACGATGCGGACCGATGCCGAGAAGACGTCGGGGGCGGTGCTGGCGTCGCCAGACGACCCGCGGGTGACCCGGGTCGGCAAGCTGCTGCGCAAGACGCGCCTCGACGAGCTGCCGCAGTTCTGGAACGTCCTGCTCGGTGACATGAGCCTGGTCGGCCCGCGCCCCGAGCGCCCGGAGCTGATCAACAACTTGGCCGCGGCGATCCCGTTCTTCGAGGAGCGGATGCGCAATGTGAAGCCCGGCATCACCGGGCTGGCGCAGATCTCCCTCGGCTACTCGGGCCGGCCGCCGCCGGGGAGCGACATTCTCAAGTTCGCCGATACCCTTACCAACCCGTTCAAGCTCGAGGGCGCCGCCGACGCGGACGCCGACCACATGCGGCTCAAGCTGCTGTTCGATCTGGCCTACGTGGCGGCGCTGGAGAAGTTCTCGTCGTTCGTGCAGACGGAGCTGGAGGTGATCGCCAAGACCCCGCTGGTGATGCTGCGAGGGCACGGCTACTGACGCCGCTGCGGATCGCCCATCTCCTGTCGTCGTTCGGGATGGGAGGCCAGGAGCGCGTCGCGCTCGACCTCGCGCGGCGCCAGCGGCAGGACGGCTGCGCGGTGATGGCGGTGTCCCTGGCGCCTCCGCCGGACGGCCCGATGGCACACGAGTTCTCCGTCGCTGACGTGAGGATTCGAACGATCCCGAAGGGGCGCGGCTTTGACGCCGGTCTCCCGTTGCGGCTCGCCTGGCTGCTGCTGCAGAACCGGATCGAGATCGTGCACACCCACAACCCCCAGCCGCTCATCTACGGGGCACCGGCGGCGCGGCTGGCCGGGGCGCGCGTGGTGCACACCAAGCACGGCGCGAATCCCGAGGGAGGGCGGCGGCTCGCGCTGCGCCGCCTGGCGGGTCGCCTCGCGGATGCCTTCGTGGCGGTCTCGCCGATCACCGCGGACGTGGCGCGTTCGAATCGCGAGATCTCCGAACTGAAGCTTCACGTCGTGCCGAACGGAATCGACCTTGACCGCTTCCACCCGGACGAGGAGGCGCGCGCCGAGGTCCGGGACGCGCTCGGCATCCCGCAGGGCGCGTTCGTGGTCGGCACCGTCGGGCGGCTCTCGTCGGAGAAGGATCAGTCGCTGCTTCTGCGAGCCATGGGGCCGCTCCTCGGCGAGAGGCTGCGCCTGGTGATCGTCGGCGACGGGCCCGAGGAGGACGCGCTGCGGAGGCGCGCGGCGGCGCTGACGGAGGGCCGCTTCGTCCATTTCCTCGGCGCGCGTCGCGATGTCCCGCGGATCCTTGCCGCCTTCGACCTGTTCGCGCTCTCGTCGCTGTCCGAGGGGCTGCCGCTGGTGATCCCCGAGGCGATGGCGTCAGGGCTGCCGGTGGTATCGACCGCGGTGGGCGGAATTCCGACCGTGCTCGACGAGGGAGTGACCGGGTTCCTGGTGCCGCCGGGCGACGAAAGAGCGCTCCGCGAGCGCCTCCGCGACCTCGCCGCGCGTCCCGACCTCGGCGCGGCGTGCGGAGCGCAGGCGCGCCGGGTTGCCCTCGACCGGTACTCGGACGTGCGCATGGCGCGCGACTACCTCGCGATCTACCGGCGAACGCTCGTCCGATGATCGCGTGGTGATTGGCTCGGAGATTGGATCGCGATTGGATCACGATTGGATCGGGGATCGAATTGACCGGGGGCGCCCTGGGCCGATAGAATGCAGCGCCGTGGAGTCGAAGCGGATGAAGCTGGCCCGTCTGCTCGACGCCATCGGCGTCACGGAAGCGGCCCTCCGGCTCCGCCGCGCGACGCCCGTACGCTCTCTCACCGTGCTGATGTACCACCGGGTTGCGAGCTCCGCCGGCGGCCTGTTCGACGAGGGCGTGGTGGACGCGACCCCCGAGGAGTTCGACCGGCAGCTCGCCCTCATGAAGCGCTACTTCTCGATCGTCGGCGGCGACGAGGTGATCGCCTACGCGCGCGGCGGCCGCTTGCCGAGCAACCCGGCGCTGATCACCTTCGACGACGGCTACCTCGACAACCACGATCAGGCGCTGCCGATCCTCCTGCGGCACGGGCTCCGCGCGACGTTCTTCATCGCCACCTCCTACATCTCCGAGCGCCGGCTGTTCTGGTGGGACCGGATCTCCCACGCGGTGAAGAGCTCGCCGCGCGATCGCATCTGCCTCGAGTACCCCACCCGGCAGGAGATCCCGCTCGGGGCCGATCGCGGGCTCGCGATCAGCTTGTTGATGCGGATAGTGAAGGATCGCTACGCCCTGGATCTCCCGCGCTTCCTCGACCACGTCACGGAAGTGTGCGGCGTGCACTGGAGCGCGGAGGTGGAGCGCGGGTACGCCGATCGGCTCCTCATGACATGGGACCATGTCCGCGCGTTGCGGCGCGCCGGCATGGACGTCCAGTCGCACACCCGCACACACCGGGTGTTGCAGACCCTCCCCGTCGCTGCGCTCGACTCCGAGCTGGCCGGATCGCGGGCCGATCTCGAGCGCGAGCTGGGCGAGCCGGTGCGGATGATCTCCTACCCCGTGGCGAAGTCGATCGCCCGCGCGCCGGCGATCCGCGCCGCGGTGCGCGCCGCGGGCTACGAGGTGGGCTTTTCGGGCGCCCGTGTGCCCCGCCCCTTCAGCGCGTTCGATGCGCTCGATCTCCGCCGCATCAACGTCGAGCGCGACCTTCCGCTCTCCTACTTCCGCGGCATCCTCGCCATTCGCGCGCTCGCCCACAAGAGCCGGGACGCCTCCTGAGCGGGACGCTACCCCGCCTCCTCCTCGGCCCGCCCTTCGGTTGATGTCAACCGGAGCCCGATCGGGAGCGCCTCGCCGAACGCCGCACGCTCCTCCTTGGCCTCGAGCTGGGTCGGCTCGAGCACCAACCTCGCCAGCCGTGCGCCGTCCCCGTCGACGGTGGCGAGCCGCGCCGCCACCCGCTGGCGCAGCGATTCGTCGAGGTCGCGCGCGCGGTCGCCCGAGGCGCGGGCGATCTCCGCCGTCGCGAATGCCAGCTCCTTCGCCGCGCCCTGCGTCCAGTCGAGCACCAGCAGCCGCTCGACCCACTTCTCCGCCTTGTGGCGATTGACCACGTTCTCGATCGGCCCGTAGAGCGGCACGCGCGCCCCGAGGCGGCCGAGCGCCCACACCCCCGCCTCGCCCATCCGCTCCTTCTCGACCTTCGGGAGCAGCGAATCGCCGAGGCGCCACTTCTCCTCCCGGTGGATCCGCTCGAGGCTGCCCACGACGCGCCACATCTCCGCGGCCTCCTGCGGCGACGGCGGCTTGCGCTCGGAGCCCTTCTTCGCCTGCGGGAGGAAGTGCGGGAAGATCCGCTTGCCGAGCTCGTCCTGCATGGTCCTGGTCAGCCCGCCCGAGACGCGCCGCCACAGGATCCACCACTCCAGGCGCGGGCGGTTGTCCTTGTCGTTCACCAGGCCGGCGTTGAACATCCGCCACGCCTCCTTGACCCGCCAGTCGTCGAGGGGAAACCCGTAGCCGGGACGCAGGCAGTAGCCGACCAGGTTCAGCCAGCGCGCCTCGTGCTCGGCGGAGCGCCCGCGTTGCCCGCGCAGATCCTTCAGCGGCTCCCACAGCCGGCGCAGGACCGCCGTCGGCCAGGCACCGCGGTCCGCCCCCAGCGCGGCGGTGAGGTCCTTCATGGCCTGGGCTGCCGGGATCGGCACCTTGTGGCCCTTGTCGAAGACCGCGCAGAGCACCTCTGCCGCGGCGGCGATCCGCTCCTCGAAGGCGACGCTCGATCCGGGCTCGGAGGGCTCGGGCTCGGCCGTCGCGGGTGCCGGCGCCTGATCGGCCGCGCGGAGGTCGAAGGCCAGCTTCCAGCGCGTCCCGGTCGACGGGGCGACGAGGTGTACGTCGAGCGTCCCGAGCTCGCTCCGCTGCACCTGGAGGTGGACCTTCAGCGCCATGTCCTGCGACGAGCGCGGGAAGCGCAGCACGGTGACGATCGGCGGCAGCTCGGCCAGCGCGCCCTCGTCCAGCGTCAGGACTGCGCCCACCGCGTCGGTGCGGTCGGTCGACGAGAGGAGGCGAAACTTGACCGGGCGATTGGTCAGGAGCTCAAAGTCGTGCCCCGGGATCTCGATCGCGCCGCCCTCGTCGTCGCCGCGGGCGGCGAGGCACATCACGGTGATTTTTCCGACCGCGGGCGGTGCGGTGCCGGTGGCGATCTCGACGTAGCACGCGCGCGCCGCGCCGGCCGCGATCTTCACCCCTTCGCCCCGCCGCACCAGCGCGTAGTAGGCGGCCCCGCGGGCCACGGCGAGATCCGGGACGTCGTTCTCCAGGATCTGCGGGCGCCGCCCGTGCCAGGTGGCGAGCACGTCGAGGATCCGCTCGCGGATCGCCGGCGAGGTGAGCACGCCGCCGTTGAAGAGGATCGCGTCGGGGCACGCATGGTGGCGTCGCAGGAACGCCGCGAGGTGCGCGGTCACCGACGGGTCGTGTTCGTACGGCAGCCCGAATTCGCGCAGGCCGGCGGCGGTGCGGGAGCGCGCCGGCTCCACCTCGGCGCCGACGCGCGGGAAGAAGCCGTCGAGGATCGTCTCCTCGACCTCGCGGCGATCGAGCTCGGTCTGCAACGCGCCGCCGATCAGCCCGCGGCCGCGCCCGGCGAGGTGGATCGTCCAGGCGTCGCGGCGGTCCATCGCGCCGGCGAGGATCTTTTCCTTCGCCACGCGGCAGGATTGAATCAGCGACTGGAAGCGCGCCGCGTCGAGCTTGCCGCCGGGTAGCTTCTTCTCGACGAGGCGGGCGAGGGCGAGGTCCATGTTGTCGCCGCCGAGGAGGAGGTGATCCCCGACCGCGGCGCGCTGGAAGGACAGGCCTGCCTCGGTCTTCTCGACGGTGATCACCGTGAAGTCCGTGGTCCCGCCGCCGATATCGCACACCAGCACCGTCTCGCCACCGACGAGCATCGACTGCTTCCGCTCCCCGTGATCGGCCAGCCACGAATAGAAGGCGGCCTGCGGCTCCTCGAGCAGGGTGAGCCGCTCCAGCCCCGCCCGTCGCGCGGCCTCGACGGTGAGTTCGCGCGCCACTTCGTCGAACGAGGCCGGGACGGTGATCACCAGATCGCAGTCGGCGAGCGCGCTGCCCGTCTCGGCGCGGAACGCCTCGGCGAGGTGGGTGAGGAAGGCGGTCGAGACATCGACGGGCGAGCGCCTCTCCACCTCCTGCGGGGCTGCCCACGGCAGGATCGCCGCCTGCCGATCGACCGACGGGTGGCAGAGCCACGATTTCGCCGAGGTGATCAGCCGTCCCGGAACCAGCGCGCCCTGGATCCGCGCCAGCTCGCCGACTATTGCGGGCATCCTCAGCGGCGGAGCCGCCTCGGAGGCGACTCGCTTCGCTCCGCTCAGCTCGCCGACTAGTGCGGGCATCCTCAGCGGCGGAGCCGCCTCGGAGGCGACTCGCTTCGCTCCGCTCAGCTCG